>NZ_CP023434.1:315625-631250 GCF_003546865.1 Suicoccus acidiformans | reverse complement strand
AGCATGGGCAGCAAGTCTATTTGCCAAGAAAAACGAAAGTCATGGTTATTAGCACTCGTAATCAACAACTCTTTGTCTCTCATAAAAATCAACTCTTTGAGCTGATTGAAATGCCGTCACACCAAGCTGTGTCTAAAACACTGGATATTCAGGAAGCTCAACCTAAACCGAAGCCACACATTCCACCCATGTCGCATCCGTGGAAAGCTCAATCTTATCAACAATATCTAAAGAAACAAGAATACATAAAGAAAAAAGAGCTAGTTGAAGTGACATCTTGATCCTTCGTGATGAAGGGCGATGCGCTCTTTGTATCGCCCTTTATTGCGAAGCAACCAAGCGAAGCGCGGTAGTTTTTTACTCCCTTTCTTTGCACGTTAAAAAACAAAAAATCGGGACATTTTCATTTGTGCTTGACAAGCGAAAGTTGTGGAATCGTAAGTCTGCAGCGTAAAGGATTAGGGAGGCGTTTGGAGATTGGCGAAGGAGTCCTGATTTTGGGAAACGTCGACTGGCGTGGTAACTGGTTACCACGTAAGTGAATAGGTGTTTGAATGGCGTGGGGCGACTCTTCCACGTAAGTGGATAGGTGGTTGAATGGCGTGGGGCGACTCTACCACGTAAGTGGATAGGTGTTTGAATGGCGTGGGGCGACTCTACCACGTAAGTGGATAGGTGGTTGAATGGCGTGGCGCAACTCTACCACGTTAGTGAATAGGTGTTTGAATGGTGTGGGGCGACTCTACCACGTAAGTGGAAGGCAATTTGACTAGCGTGGTAGGAAGGCACCTCGTTAGTCAAGGATAGTCAGAAATCCCAAAAGATACTGCATCCTGTACCCATTGTGGCTGAAAGCGAAAGTCGTGCTTCTAATAAAGAAACCACGGCAAACAGCCGTGGCATCAACTTTATTCGTAAGTTGTCTAAGCAGATACGCTTCATTTACTCAGTTCTAACACACTCACTAACATTTTCAAGCCAAACTCCATCCCTGCTTCATCCAAGTCAAAGTACGGACTATGGAGGGGTGCTACTTCCTCTACCGCCGATGATTTTCGTACACCAATGAGGGCGAAAGATGTCGGACAAATTTGCTGGTAGGCTGAGAAGTCTTTACCGACCATAGCGGGTGGTTTCATCAGCAAGTTTTCACCCAGCCAAGTTTGGACATGTTGGCGAATTTCTTGGCTGAGGGCTGCATCATTCAGGACCGCTCTAGCTCCTTGTTCGAAAGATACTTGCCAGTGGATATCTTGTAGGCTACAAGCATGTTCAACATATTGCTCAATACGTTCCTGGACCTTTTCTGTGAGACTCCTCTCAAATGTTCGTATCATACCAGACAGCGTTAAACTTTGTCCCATAACGTTCAAGGAATGAGCATCGCCAGACTGGATAAAGCTACAGGTTACCGCAGCCATCTCCTGGGGATGCAGGGCTTGGCTAGGAATTTGATGAATGGATTGAATTAAGTGACTTGCTACACTGAGCAGATTCACCCCTTGATCTGGCCGAGCAGTGTGTCCGCCGGGGCCGTGAAGGTCAATTTGAAAGTAGTCCGTGTTAGTGGTGACGGAACCTATTTTGAGATCGACTTGACCGACAGGTAAATTTGGCGTCACATGTTGGCCATAAATAAAATCCAAACCTGCCAAAAAATCGCTGTCTACCAAAGCTTGTGCCCCACCAGGCGGTAACTCTTCCGCATGTTGAAAGATGCAGTAAATGTCGCCAGATAATGTCGCGATATGATCATCAATCCAACGACAAGCCGCCAGCAGCATGGCGGTGTGAGCATCGTGACCACAAGCATGCATTATACCAGGTATTTGCGAAGCAAAAGGCAAGCCAGTCTGCTCCTCGATGGGCAAGGCGTCCATATCAGCACGTAAACCAATCTTCTTTCCCGGGCGTCCAGTTTTGAAAACAGCGATAATACTTGTCTCTGTCGGGTGCAAGCATGCACTCAAGTGTCGCAGTCTACGCAACTCTTCTTGGACGTAGCGGGCAGTCGCAAATTCTTGAAAGGACAGCTCTGGGTGGGCGTGCAAATACCGGCGGTCTGCTAGCATTTGCGGGATATAGGCTTCCATTATTCAGTTTGGCCAGCTTTGGCGATGCTGTCTGCGAAAATTTGCTCCAAGGTACCGTCTGCTTTGGCGTCTTCGATGACCTTATTAACCACTTCTAAAAGTTCCGTATTGCCTTTACTCATGGCAACAGATGTCCCGAGCAGCTCATTATTGATTTCAATGCCTTCAACGAGACTCACACGGTCACTGTAAGTAGTAAGATATTGCTCCAACGTCAAATCAGACATGAAGATTGCGTCAACTTTTTTGGCAACGAGCCCTTCGATTAAATCACCATTCTTGCCCATGGACACAAGATTTACGTCAGGCATATCTTGCTTGAGATAATGCTCTTGAGTAGACGTCATCAGTGCCCCAACCTTGGCGTTATTAAAGTCTCCCAGCTGGGTAAATGTATCCGCATCTTCCGTTCTCACGGCAAAAATACTCACTGGATCATAATAGGAAACAGAAAAATCCACTTGCTTAGCCCGCTCTTCAGTATTGGACATCCCCGAGATGATTAAGTCAATCTTATTCGTATTCAAAGTTGGAATTAAAGAATCAAAAGCACGGTTATCAATGACCAGCTCAACGCCAATCGCATCCGCAATCAGTTGCGCCAATTCTGCATCAATCCCGACAACTTGATCTTTGCCATCTACCATCTCTACCCATTCAAAGGGTGGATACTCCGCATTCATGCCGACAACTAATTGCCCTTTTTCCTTAATCTCATCCAAAGTAGCAGCTTGAGCTACTTGAGCGTTAAATAAGCCTAATGTAAAGACTACTAGCGTCAATAATTTCATTAATTTCTTCATCATGTCACCTCAAATTTTATTCACCATACCGCTGTGATTCAGCGCTAAAATCAAAAGACGCCTCGCCTCCATAACTATCCATAAAATAGTTATAGAGACGAGACGTCTGCCCCGCGGTACCACTCTAGTTAACTCCCCACAAATGGGTTCATTCACTCCTTTTGGTAACGCTCGGCCAGCGGGCTCAAAAGAGCCAGTCTCATAAGTGCGGTTCAAACTTCTTCCAGCAATGGGCTTCCACTCTACCCCATCTCGCTGCGCTTTTAGAAGTTCTACTCTCTTAATCAACGACGTGTTTTGGTGTTGATATTAATGTATCAGTTTTTGAGAATGCCGTCAAGTGTAAAATGATAAAATAATTAAAAATTAAGTAGATATATGGGTATTCGATAAGTAATAAGTGTTTAATCAATGATCATAGACTGAATGATAGCTTTTGCACGCCGGACATTTACAAAGCACTATAGCCAGAGCGAAATTTCCGCCTCAAGACGGATGTGCCACTCTACCTTAGCCGGTATACTTATGAAGAAAGGGTGATGATATGAATAAAACACAAGATTTATCCATGTTTCAGTTTATAAAAGCTTTATTTAAGCAAGAGACGCCATTCTACATAAAAGGAATCATCGTCCTTGCCTTCATCTACTTCTTCGTGCCTTTAGACTTGTTGCCAAGTGCTGTCGCCGGGCCGTTAGGTCTAGTAGATGACGCTTTAGTAATGGCTATATTAACCAAAGTTGCGAAATCACTTCTGGAAACAAATTTATCTCAGGATCCGGAGACTCTCAAAGACGTCACTCCCGAGGATTATTAATAAGAACCTGTCTCTGAGCCGACCCCCAAAAGTTAGACCAAAAAATCTAACTTTTGGGGGTATTTTTATGACCAAGTATAGTTTAGAAACGAAACTTCAAATTGTTACTGACTACGAAGCTGGAAAGGCGGATTTAGGACTTTAGCGAAAAAATATCAAATCGCTCAGTCAATAGTGAAACGATGGATCCATAATTATCAAGATTTCGGCTTAGAAGGCCTTCAAGTTAAGTCAACAAGACAGTCTTATCCTTTAGAAACCAAGCTATATGCGATAGAATTGTACTTAACTACAGAGTTAAGCTATCGCGAAGTCGGTGTCCAATTAGGGATCAATAATCCAAGCTTAATCGCAAATTGGATGCGAGCCTTTAAGGAAGACGGTATTGGTGGCTTATCTAGACCAATAGGGAGGCCAACTACCATGTCTAATTCACAGAAAAAAATCCACAAAATCCCAAAAAGACGCCTTTACCGAGTGATCCAGATGCCTTAAAGGAAATCATTAAAGAACAAGAAGAACGCATTCAAATGCTAGATATTGAGAATAAATTTTTAAAGGAATTGAGGAGGTTGCGGGAAGCAGACAAGCGGCAACACGACAACAAGAAGTGATGGCCATCCGTAATCTCCATGAGTCTACAGTGTATTCTTTGACGCTGATACTGAAGACTTTAGATTTTCCTAAGGCAACCTATTATTATCAATTAGAGTGTTTGAATAGACCCAATAAAGACGAAGCATTAAAAGAAGAAATTCTTGATATTCGTCAAGCACATGAAAACTACGGTTATCGCCGTGTTCATGCGGAGTTACGTCGTCGTGGTTATACCGTCAATAAGAAAAAAGTTCAACGATTGATGAAAGAAATGAATCTACAAGTGACCTCATTTACTCGAAAATCACGGAAATACAACTCCTATCAAGGTGATATTGGTGAGAAAGCACCTAATCGCTTAAATCGTAGATTTACAAGTTCTATTCCACACCAGAAAATTGTGACAGATACAACGGAGTTCCATTATTATGAAGCTGATGATTCAGGACAGTATCAATTGAAAAAGTTGTATTTAGATCCCTTTATTGACTTGTTTAATCTGGAAGTCATTAGCTATAAAATCTCAAAACAACCTAATAAGGAAAGTATGATGGAAGCCTTCGAAGAAGCCGTTGAAGCTACAAAAGATTGCCAATTTAGACGAACCTTTCATTCGGACCAAGGCTGGGCTTATCAGATGAACGACTATCAACAATTATTGAAAGATCATCAGATTTTCCAGAGTATGTCCCGAAAGGGAAATTGTTTAGATAATGCGCCGATGGAGAACTTCTTCGGCATCATGAAACAAGAAATGTTTTATGGGAAAGTTTATCTGTTTGTTGTAATCTAAAAAGGGACCACCTTCGGGGTAAATTGCTATTCAAAAAGGGACCACTTGCCATGCCTTTCCATCTATAATAAACGTATTATAGATGGAGGTGCCAAGGAGTGATTCGTATCAATAAAGAATTCGAAGTGATTCACCGTTTTAGAAATGGGGAATCCATTAGGAAAATTAGCAGAGACATGGACATTGATAGAAAAACGATTCGAAGAATAAGGGATCGATACCAAGCAGGTATAGATGCTTTGGATGACGCTCAAAATGAGAAAGAAATCGAAGCAGCAACCGAGCAATTAGTCTTAGAAAGAAAATATGATACTTCCAATCGGAAAAAAAGAACCTTTACACCAGAGGTGGAAGCTAGAATGAGCGAATTACTGGAAAAAGAAAGAGAAAAGGATCGAAGGCTAGGACCTCATAAACAAGCACTAACGGCTAAGGCTGTTTATGAAATCCTAGCAGAGGAAGGGTATGCGATTAAATACCGGACAGTCGCTCATTACTGGTCAAAAATGAAAGCGAAAGCTAAAGAGGCTTTTATCAAGCAAAATTATGCATTGGGTGCACGGGTGGAGTTCGATTTTGGAGAGGTCAAATTAGAAATTGAGGGCGTGGTTAAAACCTATTATCTCGCTGTGTGGGCTAGCCCTGCTTCAGATTATTACTGGGCTTACCTCTATACCAACCAGAAAAAAGCTGTCTTTCAGGATGCGCATGTGCGATTTTTTGAAAACCTGGGTGGGGTGTATGCGGAGCTTGTCTATGACAATATGAGAAATGTGGTCACTCGTTTTATTGGGCGTAATGAAAAGGAGCTAAACCCCCAACTCATCCAATTAGCCACTTATTATGGGTTTAATATTAATGTCACCAACTGCTTCAGTGGGAATGAGAAGGGAACAGTAGAGAGTCGTGTAAAGCATGTCAGACAAAACTGTTTCATCAAAAAATATCAATTTCAATCTTTAGATGAAGCTCGCCAGCACTTGGAAGAGTCCTTACGGACTTTGAATCAAGATAGTCGTTTGGAAGAAGAAAAAGGCCACCTTCTTAAATACCGTCCTCCCTTTGAACTGGCAGAACTTTGTCAGCTCAGCGTCACAAAGTATGCCACGATTCATTATCAGAAGAATCAGTATTCTGTCCCTGACTACTTGGTAGGGCAGCGAGTTCAGATCAAGGCTTATGCCGATTATCTCGTGGTTTATGCCAATGAACAAGAAGTGGCCAGGCATAATAAAATAGAGGGTTCCCATGGGTTTCAGCTTGATATCAGTCACTATATCAAAACCCTCAAGAAGAAACCTGGTGCTCTGGAACACTCGCTGGTTCTTCAACAAACCCCCGGCTTGGAAACACTCTATCATAAATATTATAGCGGACACCCTAAAGAATTCATAGAACAACTTGAGAAATACCATAGCCTCAGTGGAGAGGCTTTGTGCCAGCAATTGGCCTATGATCAGTTGGTGCAACGTGTCACAACGGAAAATGAGGGTGTTCCTAAAAATCAGGAGGCGATTCTTCATCAGACAGAAGCAACGCTCCATCAATTAAATGCTCTCTATGGTTTGGAGGAAAGCTTATGTTAACAATCGCAGAAGCCGCTAATGAACTAAAACTTCCCTATCTGAAGGAAAATTACCAACACCTGCTCCTGGAATATACGAGTCGCGGACTGGATTTGGAAGAAGCCCTCACAGAGATATTGACAGAGGAGGTGGAACAACGTCGAAATCGAAGCTATCAAAGAAGGATTCGACAGGCCAAGTTTAGCCAAAAGAAGTACCTGATGGACTTTGACGAGAAAGTGTTTAAGGAAGGTGTTCGCCAACAACTACGCGAATTAAAGACCCTGAATTTTATTCAAGAGAAACAGAACGTCATTCTTATTGGCAACCCTGGAACAGGGAAGACGCATTTTAGCATTGGTCTTGGCATGGAGGCCTGTCTGCAGAATTATCATGTACAGTTCGTAAATGCCCCAAATCTTGTTATTGAATTAAGAGAGGCCGTCACGCAAAGTCAATTTTATCGCTTCAAACAGCGATTAAATAAGGTCGATCTCTTGATTGTCGATGAATTAGGTTATTTATCCTTTGATGAAGCCGGGGCTGAGCTTCTGTTTAATCTTCTTTCTAATCGGATGGGAAAGGGCTCTACAATGATTACGACGAACCTTACCTTTGATCGCTGGCAGGAATGCTTTAAAGACCCGACCTTAACGGGAGCCCTGGTGGATCGTTTAGCCTTTAAGGCGCATGTTGTGGACATGCGAGGGGAGAGTTATCGGATGAAGCAGACCAGTGCCTGGAAGGAGGCGCAAGCCAGCCAAAAGGAGGTATGAAACGCTGAGACACTTTCTTCTTAACTAACTTTTCAAAAATTAGCCTAAGCCGTTACATTGACCCAAAAGGTGGTCCCTTTTTCAACGGCAAGATGGTCCCTTTTTCACTTGACATATACATTATCGTAGCCGTAGGGAACTGGAACAAGCTATCCACGACTATATTCGTTACTACAATGAAGATAGGATTAAAGAGAAATTAGGCTATTTAAGTCCTGTTGAATACAGACAACAACAATTACTTTTAAGTGCCTAAACATGTCGCAAATCACCTAACCTCAATGGTTTCACAAACCATCCAGACTTATCAAGAGCCGCTTCGCTCTTCCTCTTGACAAGCTTGGATGTCTGATGAGATGTTTTGGTTAGGTCAATTAGCAGCTTCTCTGTTCTTGCGAAATCGGTCACCTTGAAGCAACTTAAGTGTTATATCTTTATTGAATCTTTCAGAAACACAAAAAAAGAGCTACCCATTATTGGGGTAACTCTTCATAAAATCTAGTCTAACTTTTTGGGGTCACTACACTATACTCCTAGCAAATTGCTAGGATTTTTTATTATACTAATCCAGAACAGTTGTTCTTGTTCTTGTCCTTGTTTTGAGGTATAATACAGCTAGAAGAAATGGATGGAGTGTGATTGAAAGATGAGAAAAACTTGGCAAGGCATACTTAGCCTACTTATGATACTTTCCATAGCCTTTGTGCCGGTTAATGCCATGGATGTTGAGGCTACAAGCACTGACGCAACAGAGATAACGGATATGTTAGGTCGGGAGTTGACTGTGGTCAATGAGTTAAGACGCATCGTGGTTTTAAATCCCGCCGATGCAGAGATTCTTGTGGCTTTAGGGGCTGATGAGTTAATCGTTGGGCGAGGTGAATACGTGGACTACCCAGCAAATAGGATGGAAAATATTCCTACGGTGGGGTCTGGCGAGAACCTAAATCTGGAAGAAATACTCGCTTTACAGCCGCAACTGGTAGTTGATACAGCTATGTCCTTCTCCCCAGTTGAGATGGAGCGCCTTGAGGAAGCAGGAATTCCTGTCTACGTTACTGACGCCTCAACGATTGCTGAAGTCTATGAAGCCATCCAAGGCTTGGCTAAACTCGTAAATAAAGAAGCCGAAGGGGAGGCCCTCATCGCTGAAATGCAAGCGACTTTTGAAGAATATACCCACTTGGCAAAGGAAGCGACCGAGGAAGAACACACAATATATTATGAAATCTCGCCCCTTGAATTTGGCCTGTGGACAGCTGGACAAGGGACATTCATGGATGAAATTGGCCAAATGCTACAAGTCAACAATATTTTCGCAGAAGTTGAAGGCTGGGCTGAAATCTCCCCTGAGCAAGTCCTAGACTTAAATCCAGATTACATCGTCACGACCAGTATGCCGGCTGATGGTTTTGACCCAATTGATGAGCTTTTAAATCGGACTGGCTGGCAGGATGTTACTGCTATTGACAGGCAACAGGTGTTCCAAGCGAACGCAGACGAATTTACCCGTCCAGGGCCCCGTCTTACGGACGCTATTGAAAGCTTATATCACTTTATTTATGAAGAGTAATGACCTTGACGGTCAAGTTGGCTCAAAGACTTAGATTGATGGAGTGTGTCATGAAACGATTGGCTTTTGTTTGGGGATTTTTACTTACCTTTCTCGTTTTCAGCTTTTGCTTGTATTACGGTAGCGTTGATTTGTCTTTAAATGACGTCTGGCACGGTTTACAGGCTGTCTGGCACCAGGCACCCATCACAAGCACCCCGGCGCAAATCATTTACCATATCCGCTTGCCGCGGGTTCTGGCTGCTAGTCAAGTAGGTATTTCCTTAGCCCTCGCGGGAGCTACCATGCAGGCCTTGTTGCGCAATCCTTTAGCAGACGGATCGACCCTAGGGATTTCCAGCGCAGCTTCTTTAGGGGCAGTTCTCACTATCATTATCGGTTTTCAAAGTAAGAACCTACCTTGGAGAGGCACGGTGATTGGTGCAATTCTATTTGCCCTGCTAGGTTTTATCCTAATTTTTACGCTAGCCTACCGCCGGGATCGCCGGATTAACAATCTGACAGTCATCTTACTTGGACTCATCCTCTCCATGCTTACTTCGAGCATCATGAGTCTCTTCATGGCTTTCTCTCAAGAAAAGCTTGAGCGGATTGTCTTTTGGACCATGGGTTCACTCTCCGGAAGCTCCTATCATGATGTTGCTCTTCTATGCTTTGCCAATCTCGTATTTGGCGGAATAGCTATGAGCAAAAGACGGGAACTCGATGCCTTTGCCTTAGGCGAAGAGCAGGCCTATCATTTGGGAATTGATACAGAACGAACACGTTGGTTGCTTTTCCTCAGCGCTTCAGGTCTAATCGGTTGCGCGGTAGCCGTAAGTGGCAATATTGCCTTTGTCGGGCTCATTGTCCCTCATGCCTGTCGGATAATTATCGGCCCCCGTAATCAGCGTTTATTACCGGTTGTAATCTTTGCTGGAGCGAACTTTCTCATGCTCGTGGATTTACTCGCCCGTACCTTAATCAGTCCCCGGGAATTGCCCATTGGGGTAATTACGTCGATTATTGGTGCGCTCCTATTAGGCTATCTCTTCTTGCAAAGGGGGTCCAGCCATGCTAAAAGCTAATCACGTATCCGTCGTCTACGGTGATACAATGGTCGTCCAAGATGTCTCTTTTCACATAGCAATGGGTGACTGGTTCATGATTCTTGGCCCCAACGGTGCAGGCAAATCCAGTCTTTTGAAAGCCTTAACCGGTGTCATCTCCAGTCAAGGCAAGGTCGAACTTCTTGGCCAGGCAGTCCAGAGTTATCGCCCAGCCGAAAGAGCCCAAGCAATCGGCTTTTTAAGCCAAGTGCAAGCGCCTAGCTATGCTTATCGCGTAGAAGACGTGGTCCAGCTTGGCCGCTACGCCTACCATAATGGCCCCTTTGCCCGACTGAAGCAAGTCGATCAGCAGAAAGTAGCCGAGGCGCTTGCCTTAACAGGCCTCGAAACGATGCGTCAACGTACACTCGATGAACTATCTGGCGGTGAGGTACAACGTGTCTTCTTGGCCCAGGTTTTCGCCCAAGATCCCCAAGTCTTACTGTTGGATGAGCCGACAAATCATTTAGATTTAGCCTATCAAGAAGAGATTCTCTCCCATATTGAACACTGGCTTAACCAAGGAAACCGAGCGGTCATCAGCGTTATGCACGACTTAACCCTTGCTAGAGCCTATGGTAACCGCGGACTGCTACTAGCCAATGGCCGAGTAATCCGTCAAGGCAATTTAAGCAACGTATTATCTAGCGCTAACTTAGAAGCAGCCTACGGCTTCGATGTCCAAAGTCTGATGCAAGGCCGGATGAAGCTTTGGGATGTATAAATAATTCGGACGCTCCAATCTAAACTTCTCCATAACGATACACCTCAATGAATGTAATGATTACTGAACGTTGATACGACTGTATTTTTCGGGAGAATTTATTTTCAGCATACCTTGTATTATTATACAATGCAGGTCAGTGTTATAAATAATGCACAACAAATAATCTGCGGAATCATACGCCAGATTTTCCCGCATGAACAGGAGAATCTGGCGTATATTAAAGCCTTGGAGCGTAGCTGATGAGACTGCTCTTGCTTTAGCAACTTAGGCTTTGAATAGTCTGGTCCTTGCAGGGAAATCTTCCGATTTACGGAGTAAATTATTTTTTTATTGCTTGCCTTGTATAAAACAGGAGGGAATTTACATTCCAAATCGAATGAAATTTTGCGCACAAAAACACCTATCCATCGCTTTAATAAGGGGGGTAATAGGTGTTTTAGTATATTATTAGAAATTATCCCGCTGATCCCGCAAAGCTTTAAACGCCTCCACGGTATTCGCCTGCAAAAAGAGGTTAATCTCTTTTTCTAAACCAATGGTAGAAGGCAGACTTGGCTTCCCTTGGGCGAGTTTAGCTTCTACATCTTTCAATACTTCTTTCAGTTTCGCATTATTCGGTTCAACACTCAGGGCAAAGTTCAAGTTAGTTCTAGTGTATTCGTGACCAGCGTACACTTCGCTCGCATCCGGTAAGGCTTTAAGGCGCTTTAGCGTCTCATACTGAGCTGAGTAATCACCGGTAAATACACGTCCGCACCCTGCCATAAATAAGGCGTCGCCACAAAATAATTTCCCATCCACTAAATAAGCAATATGCCCCTTGGTATGGCCAGGTACCGGGATAACTTGGAAAGTCTTGCCTAGACGCTCGAAAGTATCCTCAGCTTGAATTATCGTTGTCGCAAAAGCTTTCGTCTCTGCTGGTCCGATGACTTCTGTATTAGGATAGGTCTCTAAGAGCCCAGGTACCCCGTCGACATGGTCATAATGCTCATGCGTCAAAAGGATACCGGCTAATGGCTGGTCCGAGGTTCTTAAATAGTCTAGAGCTGGATCAGCTTGACCAGGGTCGATGAGAAAGACCGAGCCATCCACTTCATAGGCCCAGATATAATTATCCTCAAAGGCTTTAATTGCTGTAACAGTCACACTACCACTCCTATTCTTATAATCATTTGCCGAACTTCGCTAAACTTATCATACGCACTTTTAGCAAAGTCTGCAAATCATATCGCACAATAGGTGTAAGGAAAAGCTTTTCCCTTTCATAGGACTTCTCCTTGGCTAATAATGTCTCCAGCATCTTTAAGCTTTCAGCCGCTCCACTGCTGCAATCACTTTCTTCGTGAAGTCTGTTGTTGAAAGCGTCCCTCCTAAGTCCGCTGTGAAATGCTCTTCATCGGAGAGCACCTCATCTAAAGCTTGGCGAATCAGCTTAGCCGCCTCTGCTTCACCTAAGTAATCCAGCATCATGCAAGCAGATAGAGTAAGTGCCGTTGGATTGGCCTTGTTCATACCGGCAATATCCGGAGCTGTGCCATGGACCGCTTCGAATATTGCCATGTCTTCACCGATATTAGCTCCAGGAACCAAACCTAAACCACCAATTAAACCCGCCATTAAATCTGAAAGTATATCTCCGTACAAATTCTCCGTAACAATCACTTCGAATTGCTTAGGATTCATCACTAGTTGCATAGCCATATTATCGACCAGCACTTCTTGCAACTGAATATCAGGATAATCGGCAGCAACTTCCCGTCCAATGTCCAGGAAAAGGCCATCCGTTAATTTCATAATATTCGCTTTCGTCACTACTGCTACTTTTCGGCGGCCAGTTTGCTGAGCATAGGCGAAGGCTTTACGAATAATACGCTCAGAACTTTCACGGGTAATAATTTTGATGGAATGCATTTCATGTTCAGAAATTTGCTCCTCCACTCCGGCATACAAATCTTCCGTATTCTCGCGGAATAAAACCAAATCCAAATCGCCGAAAATAGCCGGTGTTTTACCGTAGCGATAAATTGGACGAATATTACTATATAAATCATAACGCTTGCGCAAGGCAACATTGGCAGAACGGAAGCCCTTACCAATCGGCGTCGTCATCGGCCCTTTAATAGCCACTTTATTTGCTTCTAAACTTTCAAAGACACTCTCAGGCAATAATTCACCCGTCTCCTCATAAACCTTCAAGCCAGCATACACATAGTCCCACTCTAGCTTTACCCCACTTACCTCAACAATTTCAGTCATCGCCTGGGTGATTTCTGGCCCAATGCCATCTCCAGGAATTACGGTTACTCGTGTCATCTTAGATTCCTCCGACTTTCATACAATTTTGTATATCTTTTAGAACAATTATTCAGAAATCCCTAGACAAAACAAATTGTTCTGGATATAATACATTAACAACAGATGAACTTTTCTCATATTGCACTTATTTTAGTTCATTCTGTTTGTTTTTACAAGCACTTATTTAACTTATTTAAGGAGGGTCACCATGCTTACAAGGGGACACAGGATGGGTACTGCCCGAGAGCTGGATCGATACACCCAGTTAGCTACCAAAGCCAGCAAAATCTCACCGAAAGAATACGTTCGCAACGATGTTAAGCGCGGTTTGCGAAATGCTAATGGAACCGGCGTGAATGTTGGCGTCACACGTATTTCTAGCGTTATCGGCTATGAAACGAAGGGCGACCAGGTCATTCCCACGGATGGACGCATGTTCTACCGAGGAATTGATTTGTACAATATTATTCAAGGTCTAGAAGCAGATCAGCGCTTAGGCTACGAAGAAGTTGTATATCTCTTACTTTTCAACGAACTGCCTAATGTATCTGATTTGACGCAATTTGAGGCTTATTTAAATGCAGGCAGGCATCTGCCGGAGCAATTTAAGGAAAGTGTTATTTTGAGTCAGCCGTCCAACCATATTATGAATTATTTACAGCGGATGATTCTCGCCCTGTATTCTTATGACAGTGAACCTGATAATACCAGCTTAAAAGCACTCTTAGACAAAGGCCTACATATCCTCGCCAAAATGCCAACCATGATTGCCTATGGGTATATGGCCCAAGAGCATTATTTCAAGCAACAATCCCTTGTTTTGCATGCACCGATTTTTGCGAGTTCAGCGGAGAATATTCTGCATATGATTCGCCCGAACTGTGATTATACTGCAGAAGAAGTACGAATTCTGGACTTATTGCTGATTGTGCATGCTGAACATGGGGGTGGGAATAACTCGGCTTTCACGACAAATGTTATCTCCTCATCGGGGACAGATATTTATTCTACTTTGACAGCTGCCGTCGGCTCCTTAAAAGGAATCAAGCACGGGGGAGCCAACTTGAAGGCGATGGAGATGATTAACGACATCATCGACCAAGTAAGTGACCCCCATAATCCAGCTGACATCGAGGCTTACTTAAGACGAGTTCTTGACGGGAAAGCTTATGATAAATCAGGCGTTATTTACGGGATGGGCCACGCAGTCTATACAAAATCTGACCCAAGAGCCCAGTTACTCAAGTCCGCTTTAGAAACGATGAGCCAAGACAAGCCTGTATGGCGAGAACGTTTAGAAATCGCCAGCCTAATTGAAGAGACCACTAAGCGCCTCATGAAGGAGAAGAAAGGCGACGATTTCGAAATTTGTGCCAATGTCGACTTGTATTCGGGGATTGTTTACCAACTATTGAATATTCCGCCTGCCTTATATACACCTATTTTCGCCACGGCGCGGATGGCTGGCTGGCTCGCCCATATTCTGGAGCAGACATCTGATGGGAAGATCATGCGTCCTGCTTATATTACCCTTCAAGAAGAGCACACCTATATCCCAATGGCTGACCGCAAGAGAGGAGTTTAACTATGACCTTTAACAAAAAAACTTACGCCAAAACCCTGACCAGTTCCGGCATAGATTACCGTTACTACGATATTCAGGCCCTGGGTGCGGATAAACATGTTGACATCAAGCGCTTACCCTATTCGATTCGTATCTTGCTGGAATCTGCCCTCCGGCAATTTGATAATGACCGCGTAAAGGAAAAGCATCTGGATGATTTACTCAACTTTCAAACTACCCAGAACCAGGCGGAGTATCCTTTTAAACCACAAAGAGTTATTTTGCAAGACTTCACTGGTGTGCCGGCGATTGTCGACTTGGCTTCGATGCGGGAGGCGATGGCGCAGTTTGACTTAAATCCCGACGCTATTAACCCGGATATTCCCGTGGATTTAGTCATCGACCACTCGGTCCAAGTCGATTTCTTCGGAGATGACGCTGCTATGATGAAGAATCAGGCGAAGGAATTTGAGCGCAATGATGAGCGCTATAAGTTTATCAAATGGGCCCAAACGGCTTTTGATAATTTCAAAGTTGTCCCGAATAACACCGGGATTGTTCACCAGGTAAATATCGAATACTTGGCCGACGTCGTGAATGTCACGGAAGATGACGCCGGTGAGCGACTCGCCGCACCTGACTCGGTCTTTGGAACAGATTCACATACCCCGATGGTCAATGCCCTGGGCGTACTCGGTTGGGGGGTCGGGGGTATTGAGGCTGAAGCGGCCATGCTCGGCCAATTCTCCTATAACCCGATTCCTGAAGTCGTTGGTGTCGAGTTAACCGGTCAATTAGCACCGGAAGTGAATGCGACAGACTTAGTTCTAGCAATTACGGAATTGTTACGCCAACATAATGTGGTAGGTAAGTTCGTAGAATATTTTGGCGATGGGCTTGAGCATTTGAGCCTAGCCGACCGGGCGACTATTTCAAATATGGCCCCGGAATACGGCGCAACTGTAGGTTACTTCCCAATCGATACCGAAACTTTGGCTTACTTAAAGCTAACCAACCGTTCCAATGAGCAAATAGCTCTGGTAGAAACTTATGCCAAGACCAACCACCTATGGAAGGAAGACACCAGTAACATTGTTTACAGTCTGCGCTTATCCTTGGATTTAGCCAACGTGCAAACTTCAATCGCTGGTCCGAAGCGCCCGCAAGACCGGATTTACCTCAAAGATGCCCAGAAAGCCTTCCAAACAAGCCTGACCCATGAAGCAGGCAACCACGGCTTTGGCTTAGATCCGCTGGCAGCGGAGAAAGTCGTCCAGGCTAACTACCAAGGCGAAGCGATCGAACTACGCCACGGCGCCCTTTTCATCGCAGCCATTACGTCCTGTACCAATACATCCAATCCTTCAGTTATGATGGCAGCCGGACTTTTGGCCAAGAATGCTGTAGAACGAGGTCTCACCGTGCCTAACTATGTCAAGACATCACTGGCTCCCGGCTCTAAAACCGTCACCGACTACTACCAAAATGCCGGGCTTCTGCCTTACTTAGCTGAACTCGGCTTCAACGTCGTAGGCTATGGCTGCACGACGTGTATCGGCAACTCCGGTCCTTTAGACCCTGAACTATCCCAGTTAATTCAAGACAACCAGCTCATCTCGGCTGCCGTTCTATCGGGCAACCGCAACTTTGAAGGGCGAATCAACCCTGATATTCAAGCTAACTTCCTGGCATCCCCGCCTCTGGTCATTGCCTTTGCTCTGGCTGGACGTATCGATATCGACTTAACGGAGGAGCCTCTGGGAACCGACGCCGAAGGCAAGCCCGTATATTTGAGTGATATTTGGCCAAGTGACGATGAAATTCAAGACTACGTTCAACGTTATGTCACCCGGAAAATCTATGCAGATAATTATCTCACCCTCTACGAGGATAATGCTCAGTGGCAGGAACTGGAAACCAACGATGATCCGGTCTACCAATGGGATCCAGCCTCCACCTACATTCAAAACCCACCTTATTTCGACGGGATGGAGCAGACAACGCAGGCTATTGAATCTTTAGAAGGCCTTCACGTTCTGGCGAAATTTGGTGACTCCGTAACAACGGACCATATTTCGCCAGCTGGGGCTATTGCTAAACACTCACCCGCCGGTAGTTATTTAACCGAACATGGGGTTGATTTCTTCGACTTTAACTCCTACGGTTCGCGGCGGGGCAACCATGAAGTAATGATGCGGGGTACCTTAGCCAATATCCTCATTAGCAACCAACTCGCCCAAGGCAAGATAGGTGGCTACACAACCCACTGGCCAAGTGGCAACGTATTGAGCATGTACGACGCATCCATGCGCTACAAGGCAGCTGGCATCGGCACCGTTATTCTGGCTGGCAAGGACTATGGCATGGGCTCCTCGCGCGACTGGGCTGCCAAAGGTGTGAATTTACTCAATGTCAAAGCGGTCATTGCTAAATCCTTCGAACGCATCCACCGGGCCAACCTGGTTATGATGGGCATACTACCCTTGCAATTTATGGATGGCCAAGATGCTGACAGTCTCGGCTTGACCGGCCAAGAAATCTTTGATATTCCTGTCAGTGATAGCTTAGGCATTCACGACGTCATCAAAGTTACTGCAAGCCATCCCCAAACGGGCGCTGTAACGGTATTTTCAGCCCTCGCGCGGATAGACTCCAGCGCAGACATCGCCTACTACAAACACGGAGGTATTCTGCCATACGTAATTCGAGACAAGGCTGTGGGGTAAGCCAAGCAAGCGACTCACTCGGCGTTCTTAGAAAGGAGCGCCCGTTTTTTTGCTGAATTGGGTGAGGAAATGTGTTATGGCCGTTTCCAGATTCATGCAAATAACCCTGAACTCTCAGGGAGTACTATCATTGACTAAACCACGTAACATAGGCAGAAATATCCTATGCATCATTCTCTTTCCAGCAAGTTTCTGTCAAAGGAAAAGCCCCCAGAACAGCTTTCACAGCTAATTCTGAGGGCTTTTCAGCATTAAATGCTTAATGATTAGATTAGTGTTCGTTCGGATCGTTTTTCGCATCTTCATGCGTTGGGTGAACTGTACCTGGTAAGTGGTCTGGACCTGCATAAATTGTATACAAGCGCAATGGTCCTTCACCAGTATTCGTAACATTATGCCACGTGTCGGCTGGTACGAAGATGCCTGAATCGTCAGTAACTTCTACTTCGACGTTCAAGTTGTCTTCTGTAGGACCCATTTGGCAAAGGCCCTTACCTTCTTCAATCCGCAAGAATTGGTCAATGCCTTCGTGCACTTCCAAGCCAATATCGTCGCCTGGTTGAATCGTCATGACCGTTAATTGTAATTGCTCACCCGTCCACAATGTTGTCCGGTAATTATCGTTTTCAAGCGTCGCTTTCTCAATGTCAATCACATAAGGTTCCTTGCCATGATCTTTGTAGTCGATTTCCATCATTGCGCATTCCTCCTTTAATATTTAAGACAATATTTCACTAAGTGCAGTATACCGTCTTTCTATCGAAAGGTCAATTAGGATGCTTCTAATAAAAACTACAGCAAACCAACCCACTGCCAATAGCTTCCTGCCAGCACGCCGATAATTGCTAAGGCAATCAGAGTGAGAGGGAGTCCTATTTTGAGAAGATCACGGGCAGTGAAGCCACCTGTGGCAAAGGCGAGCATATTCTGTGGGGTATTGACAGGCAGAATAAAGCCAAAGCTTACCACAAAGGCTTGGATAATGATGATGCCGATAGCAGTCGTGGCGGAAATAGGCATCAGCTCCACCACGCCTATGACAATCGGAATGAAGACCGAAGCCAAGCTGGTGGCACTAGCAAAGCCGAGGTGAATCAAGACGCTGACTACACTCAAGAGTAGCGTCACGACAAGTGGCGACAGCGACTCTACCCCCATAGCGCCAAGGGTCTGCTCAGATAGCCAACTAGCTGCGCCCGTGTTCAACAGAATTGTCCCCAAGGAGATACCGATAGCGAAAGTAAGTAGCGTTCCCCATGATGTGCCGGTTTCTACCGCCTGCCAGTCCATAATACCAATTTTCGGCAGGAGCATGAGCATGAAGATAAACAAAGTTACCGTCGTTGAATCAATGGGATGAATGAGTTTCTCCGTTGCCCATAGCCCTAATAAAGCTAAAGAATAGACGATTAATTTCTTCTCCCGAACCGTCACAGGGCCTAAGGCTTCCAACTCACTGCGCATTAAAGCTGGATCTGAACGGTACTCACTTGCATCCACTGGCAGAAGTAGTGGTGCGATAAAATATAAAGCCACACTCACCAAAAGCGCCAAAGGCCCACCATAAATCAGCCACTGGAGCCAAGAAATTTCTACCCCGTAGCTGGCACTAATAAAGGACAGGGCCACTTGATTCTGGGCGGCTGACGTCTTAATGCCAAAACACCAAATAGAAATCGACAGCACTGTCACAATCAACAGCAAAGCTTCCAACTTACTGCCCTTCTTCGGTTGCAAGGCAGCAATCATACCTGTTACGACCGGAATCAAAGCCCCGGAACGAGCCGTCGCCGATGGGACAAAAAGAGCCATGGCTGCACTGACTAGAATTAAACCTAAGACAAGATCACGTGGCTTCGTCCCTATCCGGTCCAAGATCATAAAGGCTAAGCGTTTATGAAGACCCGTTTCTTCCATAGCAACTGCGATAAAAAGCCCACCTGCTACAAGAGCCAACGATGGGGTCGCCAGGCCGGCTAGAAATTCGCGCAAGGCTTGTTTCGTCCCATACAGTCCATCCGACGTGGGTGACAGTCCCATGGCGACAGCACCAATCCCAACGATCATAATCGAACTGACGATATAAGGAACGGCCTCACTGACCCAAAGGGTCACCGCCATAACCATTACCGCCAAGGCAACTTGCCCTTGAGGTGTCAAAGCAGCCGGAAGTGGCAAGGCAACAATGACAGCAAAGACAAGCAAGGCCACTAAGACCCACATATGTTTCTTCGATAGCTTCATAGATTCATCTCACTTTCTCCACTCACCCTAGCACAACATGAGTTATTTGACATCATTATTTAATTATTTTCTTCAAAAGTCAAGGGCTTGACAAGCTCCGACAGGCTTGTTATGATATACAAATAGTAATTGTTACGATTTAACCAAGGAGGAACTTATGGCAAAGAAAGCAAAAATCGCAAAATACAAACGACAACAAGCGCTGATAGCCCAGTACGAGACTAAACGACGCGAACTAAAAGCGGCTGGTGACTACCAAGCACTCGCCAAACTACCGAAAGATTCCAATCCCAACCGCTTAAGAAACCGCGACCGTATTGACGGTCGTCCACGTGGCTACATGCGCAAATTCGGCCTATCCCGCGTCAAATTCCGTGAACTGGCCCACCAAGGCTTAATCCCTGGCGTCAAGAAAGCTAGTTGGTAAGGAGGAATTCCATGCAAAAGATGAGTTTAGCAGCAGCCTACCGGTATTTAAATAGTCCCAACATCAAAACTCGTAAACGAGCCCGGAAGGTAATTCGGGAAAGTAAAAGAGGCAAGTAAATATAAAAACTCGAGCTTTCGTGCTCGAGTTTTCTTTTTTTATTTAATTGTCAGCTGCAAGGCTTCCAGATTAGCGCGCATGGCGTCTAAGTAAGACAGTTGCCCTTCTTGCGGTGCAACTTCCAAGTCGTAGAGCTGAGCAATATCGGTATTGGTCTCTGCGGCAATCGTTTGCGCAATCGACGTATTCCCACCTTCTTGGTAGTAAATGACGGATATATCAAGATCTTTAATAAGGGACGTAATTTCTCCAATACGGGCTGGGCTAGGCTCTACTTCAGTGGACAGGCCACCTACGGAGATTTGCTCTAAGTTGTAGCGTTCAGCTAAGTGACCGAAAGCTTCGTGTTGAACAACAAAAGTGCGTTGCTGTGCACCTTCAAAAGCTTGGCGATATTCGCTGTCGAGCTGATCGAGTTCCTTTTTGAAAGTGGAGGCGTTATGTGCAAAGGTCTCTGCGCCTTCAGGGTCGGCCTCGCTGAGTCCGGCTTGGATGCGGTCGATTTGGTCTTGGACAGCAACTGGGTCCAGCCAAGTATGCGGGTCAAGTTCGCCGTGGTTATCCACATGAATGTCAACTGGGGTACTCGTTGCTAGAACATGGCCGTCCCCATCTAGTGCCTGCACTTGGTACTGGATACTACCTTCGCCAGCTTCTTTTTCAAGCAAAGGTTCTGTCTGGCCTTCGAGATTTTGCCAGTCTTCGCTATCATTCGCACGACTTTGCCACTGCCAAGCAGCTACATCGGCCAGTGCCGTCTCCGCTTGCAAGGTAACGACGTCACCCGTGTGATAGTGATCGGCGACACCTTTGACAGTGATGTCTCCATTCGCTGCCTCAGAGTGGTCATGAGCGTCTTCGCTAGTTTCGTGCTCGTGGTTATGAGCATCTTCGCCTTCTGCCTCATGTTCGTGTTCATGGGCGTGGTCATGCTCATGGTCATGGTCATGACCTTCTGCCGGTTCACCGTGGCCATCATCGGCGTGATCATGGCCGGCTAAGGCATTATCAGAGGCTTTAATGACGACTAAGTCAGGATTGTCTACGCTACCTAAGAGGCTTTGCGCCCAGTATTCCATTTCGTCGCTGCTGTAGACGAAGACATCCGCAGATGATACGGCCGCAATATCTCCAGCACTTGGTTCATAACCGTGCGGGGCTGAGCCACCTTTGACGAGCATGTCTACTTCAACACGATCCCCACCAACGGCTTTGGTAAATTCATACATTGGGTAGAAGGACGTGACAACTTTAAGGGGTTCTTGTGCTGAGACGGCTTGGAGCGGGCTCAGGGCACCTAAGGTTAGCGCGGTTAGAAGTATTTTTTGGATGAAGGGTTTCATATTAGTTCCTTTCTAATGGGCGAGCATGTCGTCGGCAATTTGCGCTTCGGTCCAGTCGACTGGATAGTAGGTTGGCCAGTGATCTACCTCATCCAGAAGTGCCGCCCGGTCGTCACCCCAGTAGAGATGGAAGTGGGCAACCTTGTTTGGATGAATATTATGGTCACTGAACTGGATAAAGCTTGGCATGTCCGTATTGTCGTCAGTCCGCTTGAAGACAAAACGCACTCCCCGATTACCACGCTCATAGTTTAAAATTTCATAGCCGTCATAGGTGTACTGAGCACTTTGGCTATCACCATTCTCCTTGGTAAAAGTCACTTGATCGCCTTCAATTTGAATCTCGGCAACGTCGGTTTGATAACCGGTATCATAATACGCCTTGTATTCTGCTGCATCCATTGTATCACTTTTAGCTGCTTTTGCCTCAAAAACCTCATCCAAGGCGCCGGATTTCAAATACGGATAAACAGACTGCCATTCGCCGGCCCAGTCGGACAGTTCACGGTCAGCCACTTCGTCATTGTAGAAAAAGCCCTTGTAAATCCGCTCTCCTTCTTCACCTCCAGTGTGATGATCATCAATATGCACCGTCACCGGTTCAGATTCTTGTATTACATCTCCATTAGGTGCAAGCAAGGCTGCCTTGGCTTGCATGCCGTCCGTCGTTGCCTCACGGGAGAAGATTTGTGAAGTTAAGCCGTGGACGGCCTGCCAATCGGCCTGGTCGTCTGCGCGAATATACCATTGCCAGGACACTTCCGTATCTACGCTCTCAGCATCGGTTGCCTCTTCCAATAAAGCGGTCAATTCGACTTCATCGCCTGTATGGTAATGGTCCTTAAGCCCTTCAATTCGGATAGTGGCTTGCGCAGATTCTACTCCTGCTGTGGACTCGCTAGTTTCAGCCGATACAGCGCTAGTGTCGGATTCGCTGGCGAATACTGCCTGCTGAACTGGTGCAGTGGCCACAGTAAGTAATGTGGCTGCTGTAAGTGTGTGTAGGATATGTTTCTTCATTATGTTCCTTCTTTCTATTTTAGGTAATAGTAATTGTTACGTTTTATAGTTTAGCGGGTATGACTCAGCGTGTCAATCT
This sequence comes from Suicoccus acidiformans, assembly GCF_003546865.1. Classification (GTDB taxonomy): domain Bacteria; phylum Bacillota; class Bacilli; order Lactobacillales; family Aerococcaceae; genus Suicoccus; species Suicoccus acidiformans. Next base: position 608,597 of record NZ_CP023434.1, on the reverse strand, counting down.
TATGTGTCAAGTTTCATGTTTGCTGATTAACTGTCATTTTGTTGTCTATTTTAACTGTCGCAAAATACCTCTGGATTGCTTCCTCATGTTTGAAACAGCGTTCAAACATGACCAAATCATTTTGCTAATGTTTGAAACTTCGTTCAAACCTTTCGAAGATTTTTGCTAATGTTTGCGGCACTATTCAAACATGAGCAAATCGATTTCATAACGTTTGAATTACCTTTCAAACATTACCAAGGATTATACATCGTATTTAAAGCGATAATCCTTGGCGAGATAGGTGAATCTTGTCCGCGGATTCTCGTAATAAGAACTTTTGTTATGATTATGAACAACAAAGTGCTTCTTTAATATCGTCCGTAAAGTATGCAAATTTACATCTTGCCCGACAAAGGCATGCACCGGCTGGATCTTCAGTTCGTCTTGATAGTACAGCACTCCATAATCATAAATGGTGCGCACCACCGCACGCTCCAAGGCTTCAAGCTTCCCGCACCGCTCACATGCGATATGCACCCGACTATTCCGCCGCACAGCTCCCGATAAGCATCCCTCGCACAGAATCCCAGTCCGCGCTTGGGGCCGCAGGCTCAGACCTTGATAGTTAATGCAGTGATAATCTTGGATCTGCTGCACCAGCAGAACACTTCTCACCGACTCCGGGTCAAATCGGTACATCGCCATCTCCGCCTCTTTTTCGAAAAAATCCTGCAATTGCCAGCGTTTCAAATACTCACCGCTCCGCTGGCCCTGGAAATCGACCGTATCATATTCCTGCATGTAAACCACCCGCCCAGTCACAGGAATTTGGTAACTTAGCGCATCTTTAACAACGGTCACTGCCCGCTGAATTTGCCCAAAAGGATCGCGAATAGGAGACAGACCCGACTGAGACGCCAAGCGCCCTTCATCGTATTGGTACTTCGCTTGATAATTTTTGACTTCAAAAACATAGACACAGTGTGGCGCAATCACCAAAGCATCGATTTGGCAATAACTCGCAGACGTCGGCAACTTCAGATCACAGAGCATGAGCCAGCCCTCCGGCAGCAACTCCTTCACCCGCTCCCGAAAGGCATCCTCGCCTTGCTTCCCTTTCTCTAAAGCCTTTAAATTAGCCCGCGCCTGATTATCCAAGGTCACCCGCTCCGCCAACACTTCCATAAAACTCAATGCTAAATTCTGCATCACAATCCTCCTTGTTAGTCGTGTAGAAAGTATCTCTCCTACTATTAATATACTCACCAGGAGCCCCATTCCCATCTCACAACTTACAAAAAATGGAAAAATTCACGCTGCATATAATATAAACCGCATAAGCAAAACCCATAAAAACACAAACCAACCGGGAGTTGCACACAACATAACGATACCACGACAAGTCACACACGCCCTGATTTTCCTGCCGAAACGCCCCACGCCTCCAAAAACAAAAAAACCAGCCCGCAGGCTGGCTTACTCAATACATTACTACAACAACTCTCCATAACGCTTCACATACACATGCTTAACCACTGTGACCAAGAGCAGATACCCGACCACTGTCGCAAGGAGAAGCCACCAGAAATTGCTTGGTAAAGGTAACATATCCAGGGCAACCCCCAAGCGAGTATATGGCACCAAGGTCCCCACTAAGATACCACCCAAAGTTACCACCATCATGATGAAAGATGGCCGACTTTCCACGAAAGGCAACTTCGGTGTGCGCAAGGCATAAAGTACCAACGTTTGTGTCCAGAGGGAAATCACAAACCAACCCGTGTGGAAGAGGGCAATAAACTCTGTCTGGGCAGCCTCGCCTAAGTGTCCATAGGCGCCACCGACCGCTTGTGGGCAGATAACAAAGAAGAGCACTGCATAGGCTAAGACGTCAAAGACGGAACTGGTTGGCCCGAACCAGAGCATGAAACGCTTAATATTCCCGGCGTCCCAACGCTTCGGCTCTTCCAAATATTCCCCGTCCATTCGGTCCCACGGCAAGGCCAAGCAAGCCGTATCATACAGCAAATTCAAGAACAGTAATTGCATCGGCAACATCGGCAGAAACGGTAGGCACAAGCTGGCGACTAGCACGGAGAACATGTTCCCAAAGTTTGAACTGGTGGTTGCGTTCATATACTTCATAATATTGCCAAAGACGGTTCGACCAGATTCAATACCTTTTTCCAAGACCATTAAATCTTTATTCAAGAGAATAATATCTGCCGACTCCTTAGCAATATCGACCGCATTATCGACCGAAATACCCACATCAGCTGCCCGCATGGCCGGGGAATCATTGATCCCGTCACCCATAAAGCCAACTACGTGACCATTCTCCCGCAACAAGCGCACCAAATCAGCCTTTTGCGATGGATTCAACTTGACAAAGATGTCATAGTCTTCAACTGCCGCTTTCAAGGCTTCCTCGCTCATTTCGGCCACATCTGCTCCCGATAAATAACGCTCTGCATCTAGGCCAACTTGCCGGCAGACAGATTGAGTCACCAAGGCATTATCCCCGGTAAGAATCTTCACTTGCACCGAGTGCTGACTTAAAGCTTTCAAAGCTTCAGCTGTTGTTTCTTTCGGCGGATCCAAAAAGGCTAAGTAGCCTATTAAGACCATCTCCGATTCATCGCTTAGCCCTACTTCCCGCGGTGTGTCAGCTTTTTGGGCCAGGCCAATCACACGCAAACCTCGGGCATTTAACTCATCGACCTTGGTTAAAATCCGTGCGATGTGTGCTTCGTCCAGTGGCTCAACCTCGCCAGCCACTTCAACGTATGCGCAAACACCGAGCATCTCCTCCATAGCCCCTTTCGTAATCAGCTGTGTCTTGCCAGAGGCATCTTCGACAAGGACACTCATCCGACGACGATTGAAGTCGAAGGGAATCTCATCGATTTTCGTGTAGGCATCTGGATCAAAGGTCAACTCACGTTGGGCGGCTTCAATAATTGCCACATCCATCAAGTTTCGCAAACCCGTTTGGTGGTAGCTATTTAAAACCGCATGGCGCAACACCCGTTCATCCTCGTCGCCGTCGATATTCAAGTGCGTTTGCAGCACGATCTTGTCCTGGGTGAGGGTACCGGTCTTATCAGTACAGAGTACATCGATTGCACCAAAATTCTGCATGGCGTGCAAATTCTTGACAATGGTACCCTTGTCCGCCATGGACCGCGCACCCTTGACCAAGTTAGCATTAACAATCATCGGTAGCATTTCCGGAGTCAATCCAACCGCCACTGAAATCCCAAAGAGCAATGCTTGCAACCAATTGCCCTTGGTCAAGCCATTAATGAGAATAACCGTTGGCGCCATAAGCAACATAAAACGAATCAACAGGCGCGAGGTAGATTCTACCCCTGCATCGAAACTCGTCTTCACCGGCGCTTCCTGTAAGGCCTCGGCCACTTCCCCAAAAAGTGTATCCTGAGCCGTTCGCACTAAGACACCCGTCCCACTGCCACTGACCACTTCACTGCCCATATAAGCCATGGTCGGATAAGTCGACTCATCAGTGGCAAATTCAGCCTGACTCGCATCTGCCAACTTTTCAACCGGATAACTTTCCCCCGTTAATGAAGTCTGTGACACAAACAAATCCTTCGTATGAATTAAGCGCAAATCAGCCGGAATCATATCACCCGCCGCTAATTCAACTAAATCTCCGCGCACCAACTCCTCAGTGGGAATTTCTGCTACAAGCCCATCCCGGCACACAGCCGAAGTGACCTCTACGAAGGTGTCCAAAGCTTCAGCGGCTTGATTGGAGCGCACTGTTTGTACAATATCAATAAGCCCACTCATCAATACCAAGAGCATAATAATTATCGCACTCGTCGGATCCGCCTCAGCCGCCGGCACCCAGACATACTCTGTCACAAAACTAATCAACGCTAAGACAATAAGGACTAACGTAAAAGGTGAGGAGAAGGCCTCCAAAGTGATACGCAGCAAGCCTTTTTGATCACCATAATCCAATTCATTGCGCCCGTCTTCAGCCAAACGCTTAGCAGCTGCTTCTTGACTCAAGCCTTGCGGCGCACTATTTACATACTCAAGCACTTTCGTTACCGGTGCTTTTGCCAAATCAATATCTTTCCAAATCTTACGTGTCATCTCAATCCACTCCCTCAAATTCTTGGCGAGCTTTCAATGACCAGCTGAAAAGCCATGGCCCCTCAGCCAATGCTTATTTTGAAAGCTCTTAAACCTCTGCGAGTCCATGTCCATTCCCCCTCTTATCGCAAAAAATTGGAAAATAAAAAAGACGTTCCCCCGGTGAACGCCCCTAAAAAATGCACAAAAAAATCTCAGATTCTTTGAGCAGCTTTAGCACTGTGCATCGTAAACGCTTCGCGTTAGCTACCTTATGTAGGGCCTTAATTCGACCGAACCTGTTATACCCATTGGCGTCTCTGGACATTCTTGGGCAGTAGCCTATGTATGCATAGGAGCCTCACCTAACAAACCGTATTAAATTTTCCACTACTCATTCTAGCACACCGATTCCTTTTGTCAAATATTTCTGACCAAAATATTTTTTAGGCTAAAACGTTAGCGCATTCGATTGAGTTGACACAAAAAAGCGAGCCAGTCCGCTGCTTAATATACTTGGACTGGCTAGCTTAAAGTGGAAGATTCTCTCTACTATTTTCGCACCGGTTTAGCCGATAATCATCCTAGCAAGAACGGGTAACCCTTAGGCCCACACGCCTTCTCCTCAGAAGGTGGCAAAAATACCCCGAGTAGTGCTCGCTTCTCGGGGTATTGTGGTTGCAGTAAGGATTTCTTGCGTTACCCTCAATTGTATTGTGGCAGAATCTAGTGAGAAGTCAACTTGCAACGTGGAATCTGTTTACTTTCATTTTTTCCGAAATTTAAAATTGCCCCTTATAAAACGCTTACATTATGTGCTATAATACTTGTAGAGGGAAGGGCTCCTCAACAAAGAGCGGAAGATGACGCGAGGCACATCATTCCGGATAAAATTCATTGGAACAAAGATTCCGTAACCGAAGGAGCTTTCCCTATTTGTGTGCAGTAAGATAACCCTCGGATGCATAGTTTGTCCGGGAGGTTATTGCTTGTCCTAAATTAAATTCTCATGAGAGAATACTGTTGACTTATAGCCCATTTTTGGTATGATATTGGGTGAAGAAAAGACATTGAGAGTGTGATTCACTAACACTATATCCCTATGCTAGCGCAATCATGTGCGCATGAGGTATAGTGCTTGAGTGAACACCTGCTGGCCTATTTAGATGTCATAATCTGGATTGGCTTTTTTATTTTAGAAAGGATGAAAGATATGACAACACAAGTTACACCAGACCAGTTGGATTGGGATAATATAGGCTTTAGGTACATAGATACAGGCCAAAGCTACCGCGCCTATTATAAAAACGGCAAATGGGGCGAAGGCGAAATTGTCACAGATAAGATGATTACCATCAGCGAAGCCTCCCCTGCCATCCACTACGGCCAACAGTGTTTCGAAGGAATGAAAGCCTACCGTACGAAAGACGGCTCGATTAACCTATTCCGCCCTGATCAGAATGCGAAACGTATGGTTCAATCCGCTCGCAAAATACACCTGCCACCTTTCCCAGAAGACAGCTTTATTGAAGCCGTCAAAGAAATCGTGCACGCAAACGAAGCATGGATTCCACCTTACGGCTCTGGTGCGACTTTGTATATTCGGCCTTATCTCATCGGTATTGGCGATATCCTCGGTGTAAAACCAGCTGACGAAGCCCTCTTCGGCATTTATGTTACACCAGTTGGCGCTTATTTCAAAGGCGGCTTACAACCAGCACGCTTTATGATTAGTAAGTATGATCGGGCTGCGCCAAAAGGAACCGGTGCGGCTAAGGTTGGTGGCAACTACGCTGCCAGCTTTGACGCTGAAGTTGAAGCGAAAGCCAATGGCTTTGCGGACGCTATCTTCCTTGACCCAGCCACTCATACGAAAATCGAAGAAGTTGGCTCAGCGAACTTCTTTGGTATTCGAGAAGACAATACCTTTGTTACACCACAGTCTCCATCCATCTTACCAAGTATTACGAAGTATTCCCTTATATATATTGCGGAACACCGTCTTGGTATGAAGGTTGAAGAAGGTGATGTCTATGTCAAAGACCTCGACCAATTCAAAGAAGCCGGTGCAATGGGTACCGCAGCAGTAATCACGCCAGTCGGTAGCATCACCAATGGCGATGAAAAACTGATTTTCCACTCCGAAACGGAAGTTGGTCCTGTGACTCAAGCATTATATGATGAGCTGACCGGTATTCAATTCGGCGATAAAGAAGCCCCAGAAGGCTGGATCCAAAAAGTATAAACAAGCAAAACCACGCAGCTCCCGCTATTGATGGGCTTCTGCGTGGTTTTAGTGTTTAGCGTGGAAGAGTGTGCTCTTTGCTACACATTGAAAGTGATGGCCTTAAATATGATAGGATACGTGGGAGACACTACTTACGTCGTCGCATCTTTATCTTTCATTGGAGGGTACAGGCATGATATTTGCGTCAAAACGAAACCGCGCCACAGTCCTATTTCTGATATTTAAATTAAAATGAAACCGTGGCGTCATTACGTGGCGGGTCGATTTCTGCAGGGTTTGCGGTTGTCCTAGTCATAAAGAGAATATGAAAGCACGGTTTAAATCATGGCAACTTCATCTATAATATCACCCTGCTTCTAGCACAAACAGCGCTCCCTATTCACTTAGGTTGCGCTGTTTGCTTTTTGGTTTAGCTTTTGGTACTTACTGGGCTTCAGTTAGGCTTTCAGGGTTGTCACCTTTGTATATGCCGTAGCTGTCGACAAGTTGGGTGATACGTTCTTCGCCTTGAAGTAAGTCACCATAGACGTTGTATGTCTTGACAACGATGGTGTCTTCGGTAACGTCGATAATGGAATACGTTTGCACGTCAGAGTCGCGGTAGTTTGAGTGCGAGTCTACAAAAGCTTGGGATTGTTGCGGTTGCATGCCCACTGCGAAAAGCGTGCGGAAGTAATCTACTTGCTCTTGGGTTAACCATTCCAATTTCGGACGGGCGGTGTGAATGAAGTCTAAAGGTCGGTTGTAGATTGCTTCGTAAGTCTTTGTACCCGCTGTATTAGGCAAGTTGAAGACCGTTCCTTCAGGATTCACGTAATATTCAACCATGTCGCTACCTAGAATCACTTCCGCATAGTCCACTTCAGCGGAAGCAAAGTTATCTGCATAGACAAGTGGCTTCGTCCGAGAAAGGTTGTGGTCATGGCCGTTGAGAACTAAATCAACGTCTAACTCATCAATCATTTGCATCAATTCATCGCGGACCGGTTGAATTTCTTCATCTTGGAGTGAGTGGTAACTCATGGAGAAGAGCGGACGATGATAGCCTAGAATGACCCATTTAGCACCATTGTCACGAGCTGCTTGAATATCTTCGCGCAACCAAGTCATCTGCTCCTCGGTAAACATGGCGCCCTCATCATTGAACTCTTGTTCATCTGTGTCTGCTACGACGAAATGCACGCCGTTGTAGTCGAAGGAATAGTAATTCCCCGTATTCTCTTCTGTGCGCACGTTCGGCACATTAAAGTGTTCGTTAAACTCCTCATAAGTATGGCCTCCATATACTTTGTCATAATCATGGTTTCCTGGAATTACAGTCCACGGCAATTCCAATAAGGAGTCTTGCGAATGGCGGAATATATCAACCCACTCATCTTCTAAATCGGCTGAATCAATCCAATCTCCTGTATGAATTACAAAATCTGCCTCAGAATTGTCCAACGCCCGACGGAAGGTGTCACCACCCCAAATAGCTTCATTACGCGTATTCTCGTTGAAGAAGGCATTTTGCGTGTCGGTGACGTGTAAGAATTGGAAAGCTTCTCCTGATTCCCCGGAGGTTTTGAACGTGCCGATTTCACTGAGTTCGCCTTCTTGAGATCCCACTTGATAGTAGTAAGTAGTGTCTGCTTCCAAGCCATCGGCAATCGCCTTATAAGAATGCTCCTTGACTGGGATGAAGGTGTTGATACCATAGTCATCACCATTCTCAATCCAATCAATTTCATCTTCTAAACCTTCATCAGTGAAATAACCTTGCTTGACGGTGAAATTACCCTCATCATCCAAGACCGGATCATCCTCTTCATCACGCTCCACATCGGCAAAGATGAAGTAACCCTCCTCCGTACGCTCAGCGTACTCGTTCTCCACTTCCTTTGCCTCTGCTTCAAATACCAGCGGATCGGCCATATCCTTAGAAGTCGATACCAATACTACCGGATTCTCTGCCAAATCCGTCGTATACCAATTGAAAGCCAGACGGGTTTGCGTATCGCCGTGGAAAGACGCAACAATCCGGTTCGGTGTATTATTCACCTCAATCTCAGCTACTGCCGGCTTTTCTTCACTGTAACTTAAATATTCTTGCCCCATCACCGTTGCTGGTGCTAAAAGTTGCACACTCACAAGAATCGAAGCGAGTATTCTTTGTCGTTTCTTCATTCATCTTCCTCCTAATTATATTCGTTTTCTTCCTTCCCAATTGTAACAAAGCGGTGTAAATTTTCTGTAAATTTAAAGTAAAAGATAATACAGAAGAAGACATTTGAACATGGCAAAAAATGAAGTTGAATACCTATCAAATACAGCGCTTTTCTGAAATGGTGCAGATATGTGCTTTATGCTGCGGTATGTCTCGAATCCGAAATCCTAGTCCTAGACGCTTCAACCTCTGCCAGGAGTGAAATTGTCGCAATAACGAAGCAATGCGAAAACCGTAAACCTAACCGGCACTTTTGAGGCCAAATAATGCGCGCAACATCGCAATCTAAGATATACTGCACTCCCCGACGCAAGGTGTAACCCTGTGTGCTTGTGGGATTGCGGTTGGTCTTCTTATTTGATGAGAGTTGCTGCCAGGCCTTCCTAAGCGCACAATAAAAAAACACGCATTTGAAAGACACTCCAAATACGTGCACATGATGTTTGCATCTTTAGACTTCAGTCTCATTCACTTACATGCCGTGACCACCTTGGATAGCATGGGCATCTGGATCAGCTTCACCAATGGAGAAGACATATTTATGCCCTTGGGACATACTTTGGTAAAAGCCTTCACCTTGGTATAATTGGAACACTTGAGCCGTTGTAGCCAAGTCATCGTTAGGATAGACTTGATCTACAAAAGGATGGTTGGCTAGAATTTCTTCCAAAGCTGAGCGGTCTACTGGGCGGACCAGGCCTTCAATTCGAATGACTTGCACTAAATACGCATCTTTGGACAAGGCTGAGACGGCAATTTTAGGATTATCCATTAACTGTTGATAAAAAGCTGTATCCGGACTCGTCATAAAGAATATGCCCGCATCATTGGCCAAGCCGATATGAATATTACGCGCATGTGGCTGCCCCGTCGCGTCCGCCGTCGCAATTACTGCTGGCCCCATGTCTTCTTGAAGTATTTTGAGAATATCTGCTGCATGCATGAAATCACCCTTCTTGTGAATTATTTATTTATATCTATTCTAGCCCATTCCAAGATTTTCGACAACTGTAAACCCTACCAAATCTATGTAAATTATCTTATAATATACTCAGAAAGGAAGATAGATATGAGCAAAGTACAAGAATTAATGCAAGCCCTTTTAGAACATGATTGGATTAACCTAACCCATGACGTGACCCCGACGATTCCCATCTACCATACCTTCAACCCCATGAGCTTCAACGTTATTTCTAAATTCGATGAAGGCGGTGTTGATTCCAGAGAATACATTATCGGCACTTCCCACGGTACCCATATCGACGCACCCAAGCATTTCGGTGGACCAACCAAGCGGAGTCTAGAAGATATTCCTCTCAAAGAACGGATTCTTCCCCTCTACGTCCTGCACTTGGAAGATAAGGTGGCAGAAAATCCTGGTTATGCTGTGACCGTACAAGATATTCTAGATTTTGAAGCGGAATACGGTGAAATTCCAGTCGGTAGCTTTGTTGCCTTCTCCAGCAAATGGTATCCACGCTTTGGTGATGTGGCGGCTTTTGAGAATAAAGACGAGGCAGGTGTGGAACACACGCCGGGTTGGTCGGTGCCAGCCCTTGAGTTTCTGAGTCGTGAGCGCAAGGTAACCGCGATTGGCCACGAAACCTTGAATACAGATAGTGGCGTGGAAGCTGCCGAAGCGGGCTTTCTCGTGGCTGAAGATTACTGGCTTCGTGAGGATAAGTATCAAGTAGAACTTATGGCCAATCTCGATCAGTTACCCGCAGTTGGTGGCGTGATTTTTGTCACGGTGCCTCACATTGATGAAGCACCCGGCTTTCCTGCGGAAGTCTTTGCGGTAGTGCCCAGAGCATAATAAATGTGTCACAAAGAGTCAATTGTAATAAAGATTGCATATAAATGCATACCTTCTACTTTCATTAAGTTTCAAAACACATAAATTAATTAAATAAATATAACCTCCCAAAAGTTTGTGATATTCTTTACAGGCATTCACATGCACAGCAAATTTTTGGGAGGTTTTTATGAATTTAGGAGAGATTCTTGTTCAAACATTCACGGATATGAAGACTGTCAGTGCGATTACTTCAACCGTCTTTATCATTTTGCTCGGGTATTATTTCCGCAAACAAGGAATTTTCAACGAAACGGTCAGTAAGACTCTTTCAAGCGTTGTCTTAAACTTGGCCTTGCCGGCTCTAGCTTTTACGGCCTTTATGAAGGATATTGACCAAGAGCAGTTGAATCAAAGTATTGATGTCCTTATTTGGGGAATTTTAGTTTATGTTATTTTGATGTTATTGACACCGCTATTTTACCGTCACTATGATGGCGATCGTCGCAAGACCTTGGCCGTATTGAGTATTTTTGGTTCGACGACATTTTTTGGTACGCCGATTGTTAGTTCAATTTATGGGGATGAAGGAACAATTTACGCGAATATCTTCAATATTGGCTACCGGATTTTCCTTTATACCTATGGCTATATTATGATGAGTGGCTTGAAATTCGAAAAGAAGAATCTTAAGCAAATCTTCGGTAATTCAATCATTATCGCAACATTTGCTGGGTTATTAATTTGGATCTTCCAAAGTAACCTGCCGCAAGTCACCGTAACCGACGCGGTCACAGGTGAAGTTGGTTCTTACGCCTTCCTGCGTATTGACCAAACGGCATACTGGCTATACCGTCCGCTCCAATATTTAGCTGGCCTATCTTCACCACTAGCCTGGTTATCCATTGGGGCACAATTAGGTGAGTTGGACGTGAAAGAAGCAGCCACCAATAACACAGCTTGGTACTACAGTATCGTGAAAGTTGTCGCTGTACCTTTAATCAATCTACTCTTTATTCTTGGCTTGAACGCTGTTGGCTTCCTCGATTTAGGAAGTACTTCGATTGCTACAACCGTCATCATGATGGCAACCCCAACCGCAACCGTTGCAGCCGCATATGCAATTAACTTCGACCGCGACGCAACCTTGGCATCTAATGCATCACTACTATCAACGATTGCTGCCGTCATTGCGATTCCTCTATGGATCGTTGTCTTATCTATCTTGTCTAACGCTGGCATTATCTAATAAAGGAGAAAACTATGTTAAAAATTGCTTGTTATGGTGTTCGTCCCAACGAGGTTACAACCTTTGAAGAAAACAACAAATACAACTACGATTTAACCCTTTACGAAGAATTATTAACCCACGACAACATCGAAACCGCCAAAGGCCACGACGCCGTCTTACTCCGGGCGAACTGTGTAGCTGACCGGAAAAACCTTGAAATCATGAAAGACTACGGCATCGACCTCGTCTTCACCCGTACCGTTGGCTTCAACCACATCGACTTAGACGCAGCCAAAGACCTCGGCCAGAAAGTCGCCCGCGTCCCCGGTTATTCACCTAACGCAATTGCTGAATTAGCCGTAACAATGGCGATGACTTTACTACGCAACGTACAATACACCGCCGACCGCACTAGCCGCGCTGACTTCCGTGTCACACCGCAAATGTTCTCACGCGAAATCCGTAACTGTACCGTTGGTATCATCGGTACCGGCCGCATCGGACTAGTTGAAGCCCAAATGTATAAAGCGATGGGTGCCCGCGTTCTAGGCTACGACGTCTTCCAATCAGACGCAGCTAAAGAAGTCGTCGAATTCGTTGAACAAGACGAACTCCTTGCCCAAAGTGACATCGTGTCCATGCACGTTCCGCACATCCCAGGCGAGAACGATGAAATGATTAATAAAGACTTCCTTAGCAAAATGTGCAATGACGCTATACTGGTCAATACCGCCCGGGCTGAGATTCAAGACACTGAAGCCATCGTAGAAGCCTTAAAGAATGACGAACTATACGGCTACGCAACCGACGTTATTCCAAATGAAGGCGACGTCTTCTTCAAGAGCTTCGACTCCGTAGACGACATCCCCGTTGATTCTGTCCGCGAATTAACCAAACTGTATCCAAAAGCCATCATCACCCCACACGTCGGCTCAAACACCGACGAAGCCGTGAAGAACATGGTCGAATACAGCTTCGACAACTTCAACGACGTCCTAGAAACCGGCACTTCAGACAATTTGTTATTTTAAGTTTGCGTCCGACTTATTCAGCCGGTAAACTTACGCACCAAACGCACCCGCTCAGTTGAGTAGGTGCGTTTGTTTAGGTTGGTAGATTGGCCTGAGCAAGATGTCAGAGGCGTTCGATTTGGTTTGAGCGTTGTTGGGTGTCGGGTAAATGCGACGTGATTCCGTTGAGACGGCATCCGACGGAATAAAAACTCCGCAAAGTTCCGTGGGAAAGACGCCCCACGGAATCGAAATCGCACAAAATTCCGTGGGAACCAACTCCGACGGAATCCGGTAAGATGATGTCAATCTGACAGCTAACTTCTGGAAGATAGGGTTGTCTATCTTTTACGCAATAAAGTGACACGACGTCTTTGGGGTAAATATTGCCTGGCATCTTGTGGGTTCAGCTATCAGATGCAAGTAAGTCCACATTTAGCGATATTCACTGAGCCAGGTGTGTCGACGTTTCACTAAAGGATGACGCATTTCGGGGAATATTTGGTCTTATTTGTTTAAATAACGTCATGGTCACCTAATTTAGTCGATATTCACCATTAAGATGGGCGACCAGTTATTCTGTATAGCCATAGTTATATTGCAAATCACAGGTTGAAGTTTGCGCAGAAAACTCTATTTTTTGTCAATCCGATTATGATAGTAACATTAGTGAGATGACAGCTTTTACTCTTACTAAAGAGTATGCTACAAGTAAGCGTTGCAGTCAGTACGGTTCTTTTGTGGACTATCCTCCACTCAGTCGATTAATTATGGGATTATATGATGAAAGTACTCCCTAAGCCAAACGCCTCCAACCGATATGTCCGGCTAGAGGCGTTTCGCATTGATTATAAATTTCGTTCAATCAGAATCAGATAATCTATTGGGATATTTCGATACAGATTCTTTGAATATGGTTGAAAGATAACTCATCTCATCGGTAAACTGCATTCGAACGAATACATTCCTATGGGTCTATTGCTCTTAAATGTTGCAAGAGAATCGTCCATTCACAAAATGATTAGTAGACAGTCCCAGAAAAAATGGAATGGCTTGATATTTTTCTGCCAAGTATTTGGGAGAACTAGACATACGCAGCACGATTATGATATAAAAGCCTTATTATAATCATTTTCTACTCACGCTGAAACACATGAACGCGATTCAGTGGCCCTACACCTTTAGGATTCAAATCGACAAAGACAATATCTCCTGGATTATATGGTTTTCACCACTCTATTTGCTCACTTCCTAAATCTTCTCCCCAGTCAAGCTCTTTTTCTTCATAAGAATAATGTGTCATCGTTTCATAAATTCTATCTCCAAAAACTTTAAGATTTTTCTTAGAGACGATTACCTCAGAATTAGCGGCTTCAATCAACAATGATTCGCATACTTTCTTAGAATTATAATTTGATTTTCGCTTGTTTTTTAGCATCGACACGATTATTAATCTCCTATTTTCTAATAACTCACCTTGTGAAGTAAGCATAATACACAAAGTAAGGGTAATAATATGAAATTGCCTATATATCAAGAAGAATTGTAGTACCTCGCTTACACGCTGATAGCATCTTTACACAAAGCGCTTTATTCTAACAAACTCTTCTTAGCCTACTCAAATTCCCGCCGCTACAATCAGGGCCTGACTCACTGCTTTTTGTGGGTGGTTAAGAACTTCTTGCGTTTGTCCGCATTCTTGCACCTCACCTTCTGCTAGTATTAACAGTCGATTACAGACTTGGCGCACCATGGCCATATCGTGACTGATAAAGATGAGAGAAAAACTGAGCTCCTCCTGCAACTTACGTAATAAGTCCACAATCCCAATAGCCGCACTCAAGTCCACCGATGAAGTAATCTCGTCGGCAATGAGAATCTTCGGTCGTAATAATAAAATCCGAATCATCGATAGGCGTTGTAGTTGACCGCCGGATAGCTGCTTAGGCATACGATCCAATAAAGCTTCCTCCACCTGAGACGTGGCCATAAGTTGCGCCAAATAGGCCCAAGAAGTTGCTTCAGGTATTCCTTTTTGTAAGGAAAGCATACGGATAATCTCCGCCATATGGTCACGAATACGCACAAAAGGATCAAATGCATTGTAAGGATTTTGCGGTATAATTTGAATATCCCGGAACATAGCCAGGCTTTTCCCATGAATTGCTTTACCTTCATAAATAATTCTTCCTGCCGTTGATTGGCGTATGCCGGTCAATACACTGGCCAAAGTTGTCTTGCCTGATCCGGATGAGCCTACAACGCCCAAGGCGTCTCGGGCATACAATTCAAAAGATACCTCCTTCAGAATATGCTTGTCTGGCAGGTGGTAACACAACCCCTCCGCCACAAGTATGGGCACCTTCTCTTGTCCTGCTGACGCCTCTTCAGCCCCATGGCTTTGCAAAGCTTGATAGGCCTGAACAAGCTTTTGTCCCATCGTCGATTGGGGACTTTCCAGAATAGCTGTCCGTGGCCCCGTTTCCACTACCTGTCCTTGATCCATCACATAAATCCGCTCACAGAGCTGGGCAACCAGACTCAGATCATGGCTAATAAATAATACCGCAACACCTAAATTCTGATTTACTACTTGTAAAGTCTTGATAACTTCTTGCTTGTTGATGGCGTCCAAAGCTGTGGTGGATTCATCAGCAATTAATAAGGATGGACGGGCAAGCAGGGCCAAAGCAATATTCACCCTTTGTTTCATCCCACCTGATAGCTGATAAGGATACTTGGCCAGGAATGCCTCACTAGAATCAAGTCGCACCGCTTGTAGAACAGCTTGAATCGACGTTTTCATCTCTGTTATTGGACGTTGCCCCATCCGTACAAGCTGACGGTAGTATTGTTGCATTTGCTGGCCAATCGTGAAATTGGGATTGAGCGCATTCAAAGAATCCTGCAGAATAATTGCTACCTCTTGCAATAGGACAGGATTCACCCTCTTCGTTCCTAAGGTCAAACATTCTGTTTCTTGTGATTTATGTTTTAGCTTTATCTGTCCGCTCACATTACTGCCTTTAGGTAGCAAGAATGGATAAATACTCTTGACGAGCATGCTCTTTCCAGAACCGGATGAGCCGATGAGGCCCACTGTTTCCCTCGCAGCAATCTCAAGGGAAACATTGTGTAAGATAGTTTGTGAACCAACGCCAAGGGATACCTTATGATAGATAAATTTCTCAAAAGACATGGCTTTCTCCTTCTAAGCTAGTGATTGGTAGGAGCGGTCGAATAGAATATGGAAAACTAAAGCAATACAGAAGATACCCAAGCATGGCAGAATTACCAGCCACGGTGCATCAAAAAGGTAGAGGCGATATTGGTATAGCATCGTTCCCCAGTCCGCTTGAGTCGGATCGGTTCCAAGTCCAATAAAGGTCAATCCAGCATAATCCAAGACATAATTACTCACTTGGTTACCGAAACTCGTCAAAATCACAGGCAGAATATTGACCCAAACATGGCGAAAGATGATACGGCGATGGGAAATCCCTGTCTTATGCAAGAGTTCAATATACGGACGCTCTTTGACCTCTTTGACTAGCTGGCTAATTTGGACAATATAATGCCCTGAACTAGAAAAACCTAATACGAAACCAGCCGAAACCGGCGTCAGACCAAGTAAGGCCGTAATAATCAGTGCTAAGATAAACGTTGGAATGGTCAGTACAATCTCAGCCATAAAGACTAGCCCCCGACTCCACCAACAGTCGAAATATCCAGCCAAAAGTCCGAGACTCACCCCGATAATAAGCCCAGTCACACTCGCGCTAAACAGCATTAACAAAGTTCGAATACAACCATGCTTCATCAAAGTAAGTAAATCCCGCCCCAAATGATCAGTTCCAAGCCAATGTTCCGCAGAAGGTGCTCGTAAAGTCGCAAGCATATCCACTTGGCGCGGGCTATTTCCTGGGGCAAACAATAAGAAGACGATAAAGAGTACGCTCAGACCCACGGCAATTCGCTCTTTAGTAGTTAAAGTCATCACAATGCCGCCTCCTCTTGCTGCAAACTAACCAGCAAACCTTCCACTATTACGTGCATGCCAAACATCCAAGCAATTGTCAGCATCAAATAGCCTTGAATTACGACATAATCCCGGTGGGAGATACTATCAATTAAGAAGGCGCTGATTCCGGGAATCGCAAACGTATATTCAAGAATGCTTGTTCCACCAATCACCCAACTGAATTGAGGCAGCATCGCTGATAGTAAACCGTACATGGTGTAGTGGTAGCCATACTTCCAGAGGACAGTCTTTAAAGAAAAGCCTCGTGTTTGCATGGTTTGAATGTAGGCTTGAGCCTTCACCTCCTCCAAATGTCGGATAACAATCCGAGTCAAATGCCCAGATTGATAAAAGGCAATAAGCAAACTTGATATCAGTATACCAGGTAACTTATGCTCCCCGTAAAAAGATAAAAGCTTCCAGCGATTACTTAATAGATAAATTAATAACACACCTGAAATTAAGCTAGGGAAAGTCGATGCTAGTAAAGTGTGTACTCTAGATACCTTCCCCCAAAAGCCATTCTCCTGCAAGACTGCTAAGAAACCTAAGACATAGGCCCACAAGCCACCTAAAAGCAAGCCCCCACAGGCCATTAATAATGAATAGGGTAAGCGCCGAAACAGCTCAGTGCGCACATCCAACCCTGTCATATAGGCCCTGCCCCAATCACCTTGGATAAAACGCCCTAACCAGTGCCCATACTGAACAAAAAGGGAGCGATTAAGCCCCCATTGTTCCTCAACAATTTGAATATTCTCTGGCGTGACCGGTAATTGATATTGCTGCAAATAATAATGCACTGGATAATCCGGCATTAAGCGTGGCAGAAGAAAAGCTACCACACTCACTGCCCAGAAAAGGCCTAACCATCTCAAGAATATTTTGCCTAAATTTGTCAAAAGAATCACCTATTCTCCATATGTATCTAGTCCTAGCTGATCATTGACAATGTAATAATCCCCACAATAAATGGAGTAGTCTGCTAATTCTTCAGACACGGCCGCGTGCCACTGCGGATCAATCACCAATAAGACCGGACGATCTTCTGCTAAGATAATTTCTTGGATATCCTTGGCCAATTGATTAACCTCTGCACTCTCTTTGGCTGCACCTAATTCATCGAGTAATTGATCCACTTCAGGATTGGAATAACCAAACTGATTCTTTGGCCCATTCGTACGGTAGAATTGATTTAAGAAGAAACTTGGTTCACCGGTTGGGGCGGTATGCTGTGAATATAAAAGCAAATCATAGCCTGACGTAGCATCTAAATCTTCCGCATTGTCCAAGGCTTCAACTTGGCAGGTGATTCCTAATCCCTCTAATTGTGAGGCGATTACAGTTGATAAAAGCACCAAGTCTTTACGGAATGAAAGCGTCGCTAAGTTCAAGGCCAGTGTTTCTCCGTCTTTCTCACGCAACCCATCCTCATTTAAAGTCCACCCCGCATCATCCAAGATTTTGGCAGCAGTCTCTGGATCAAATCTCTTCGCAATATCTCCATTAAAGTCGAAATAGTGAGCAAATAAGCTTGTCGCTTCATAGCCACCTTTCAAAGCTTGTAAATACTCTTCTCGGTTCAGCCCCAAATCAAGCGCCTCGCGCAACGCAGAATCAGCCAGCGGACCTTGCGTCATATTCACCGTCATAAAGTATTGGTAACCAGCATCGATTGATTTAGTCACTTCTCCCGCTGCTTCCAATTGTTCTTTCAAATCTGGTGAAATTGGATAAATCATGTCTAATTCATCATTTTCGAAGGCCAGGCGCATAGCTGTCTCGTCTTGAAAGGCCTTCAATGTTACTTGTTGCCTTTGATTTGCTTCAGGGTAATAAGTATTGGGTGTTAGGACAATCTCTTCCTGAGGTCGCAAACTTTCAACCTGGTAAGGTCCTGTGTAGATATATTCGTCGCCAGCTTGCTTGAAGACGACATTGGTCCATTCACCAAGAATCGACATCATGACATTGGTCTCACGCTCTGTTGCAATCGTCATTTGATAACTATCATCAGCCGTGAAAATTAAGCGCCCTGCCGTTGCTTGCGCCAATTCATTCTTCTCTTGGATTTCATTCATCGAAGCTGCCAAAGCTTCTGCATCCACTTCGCTACCATCCGCGAAGAAAACACCTTCATTCAACTCAGCCTGCCAAGTATTGCTGTCTACTTTCTCTAACGTTTTAATGAAACGGGAGTATAAATTCCCTTCTGCATCCTGCTGATACACATACTCACTTACCCCGTGAGATGTCAACAACCAGCTCGATTGCATCGGATCCGTATTAGGCACCACTCGCCCTGTACCAATTACATAGCCTCCTTCACTGGCTGCTACATACCGCAAAGGCGCTATTGCCAGACTAGCCAGTAGCAGCACGCAAGCAATAAAGGCCATAGTCCATTGCTTCGTTAAATTCCTTGAATTCATAAATAATTCTACCTCCTTTTATTTAGGTTGACCTAATTAATTATAGTATACTTAAATATTGTGAGATAGCAAGACTTTTTTGGAAGAATATTCACATAGTGTTATCTATAAAGGTGAATGTTCTGCTTGTCTTATTGGAACTTAAAAATTGGTGGGGAAAGCGTCAACTCCCACATTAAAAACCCGGATTTCATCTATTGTAGAAATCCGGGTGGATGGTTCATTTATAATTTATATTTCGAACCCTTTATTTAAATTCACCAACAAATTCATCAGTTACGCCATTTTCTTGGCTATAGACTTCATTGCCTCGAACATAGGTTGCAACAATCGAAGCACCGATTTCACGACCAATGTAAGGGCTAATCTTATTGCGATACTCTAAATCTTCTGCTTCTAAAGTATAAGACTGCTCAGGGTCTATGATTACGATATCCGCATCTTTACCAACTTCGATTGAACCTTTTTCCTCAATACCAAATCGTTTGGTTGGAGCAGTCGCGATAATATCAGCAAATCTTTCTAACGACATTCCACGTTTATTTACCGCTTCATCAAAGAAGATATCTACATCATTTTGTACTCCGGAAATGCCGCCCCATGCGTCAAAAGCATTCTCTTTATCTTTCAAGTCCGGTGTACACGGTGAGTGGTCAGATACTTGCGTTATAATATTTCCTTCTTTTAAATGTTCCCATAGACCATCTTGCGCACGTTGATCACGGATTGGCGGAGAACACTTAGCCACGTTACCAATTTCATCTAACTCATCTGTCGTAAAGTAAAGGTAATGTAAACAGGTTTCACACGTCACATCAACACCTTGGCGTTGGCCTTCTAGAACGGCTTCCACACCCTCCGGACAAGCTACGTGACAAATATGAATTCGACAACCTGTCTCTTTGGCCAGTAATATTGCTCGTTGAATTGGTTCGACTTCCGTGAACACAGGACGTGTAGCAACATATTCGGATAATTTAGATTTACCTTCAGCTTGTGCTATCTCACCTAAACGATCAGTAATGGCAGCATTCTCGGCATGTATTGAGAGAACTTTACCAGTTTTGGCGATTTGACGCATACCTTCATATAAAGAATAATCATCCACATTCTGGAAATCGCCATCAATTGAACGGTCGCCACAAGTTGCCATAAAGCATTTATAAGCGGTAGCTCCTCCTTCATCGAGCTCTTGGATTCCTCCTGTCTCAACATTATAAGGGACGAGGCCTCCAAATGTGTAAACATCCACTTTCAGCTTGCCTTGACCAGATTGATACTTATCTTCTAAGGAAGCTGCATCAACAGTTGCTGGCACTTGATTTAGTGGCATTTCTAAGAAAGACGTTACCCCACCTTTAGCACAAGCTGACGTACCTGTTACATAGCCTTCCCATTCATCGCGGTAGCCGCCCCCATTTTCAGTAATATGTACGTGTGCGTCGAACATTCCTGGGGAAACAATTTTTCCTGTTGCATCTACTTCTTTCGCTCCGCTAAGGCCATGACCAACTGCAGCGATTTTCCCCTCTTGGATAGCAACATCTGTCTCAACTGCACCTGAGGGAAGAATTACCTTCCCGTTCTTGATAACTACTTCATAAGTCATTTAGACTCCTCCTTTTATTATTTCACTCTGGTAGAGAATTTATCTTTACCTAATAGTGTTAAAACATAATACACAGCTGCCGCAATGGCAAAGCCGGCAATCCAGCCAATTTCTGAAAGCCAAGCTAAACTTGGAATGAATTGACCGATAATCGACACAATTAAGCCAGCAAATGTAGCTATATAAGCGTTAGTGTTAATTCCACTATACTGACTTAGTGAAGCATCCTCTTTAGCAAAGTATAAAGCGTTAAGATCAATGATTTGGTTTTTAATTAAGTAGAAGTGAATCATCATCACACCCGCAACGGGTCCTAACAAGGAACCAATTAAGTTCAAGAAGGTAATAAAGCCTCCTGCAGAGTTGGCGAAACGCCATGGCAGAATAATGAAACTAACTAGACTGGCGGCTAAAACACCTCGACGATAATTCATTACGCTTGGGAATAAAGCTGTTAACTGGTAAGCTGCTGGAATGATATTCCCTGTTGCATTTGTGGATACTGTTGTCATAAGCAGAACAAAAGATGCTACAAAAACAGCGATATTAGAGTCCCAACTATTTACAATATTCAAGACTTGCCCGTCATGATTAATGCCTGCCACAGAAGCGCCATTTAACACAGCTACAGCAGCAAAAGCAAAGATAATATAACCCACGAGCATTGAAAGCATCTGACCAATCGATTGATCACGCGTGCTTTCCGCATTCTGAGTAAAGTCAGATACCGACACAGCAGGCGCAGCCCATGTTGAAAGAATAGCCGCAATGATAATTAAATATCCCATGAAAGTGGTGGTTGAGCTGACTTCAGTGGCTTGATAAGAGAAAATAGCGCCAAATCCAGCTTGTTGAATACCCCAAATCATCATACCTCCAAAGACCAAGTAAATCAGTGGATTTAAGATTGCTGTAAAGCGATTGAGGACTCCGCCACCACCTAAACCAATTAACACATTGATGATAAAGAAAAGGGCAAAGCAAATAAATTCAGGCGCAGTTAAACCTAAAAAATTAAATCCTGGTGCAATCCCAGCAAAAGCCGGAAAGAAACGTATAATCAACACAAGCAAGGCCTGAGAACCGAAATAATTCTGTACCCCAAACCATGCAATTGCTGCCACGACGCCTCGTAAGGCGCCAGGCAATTTGGAACCGATATCTCCAAAGACTGAACGCAAATGCATAGCAAAAGGGATCCCATATTTAGATCCCGCCCGACCATTAAAAGCCATTACAAGCGCTGTGATTACCCCTGCGAGAATAATCGCCAGGACCACATGCATCGGCTTCATGCCAAGAGCCAGGAATCCTCCCACTGCCACATAGTTTGAAATATTATGAATTGAACCCATCCATAAAGTGAAGTAGTTCATGAGATTCATATTCCGTTTTTCTTTCGTCTTCGGCAAGATGTCTGCATTGGTGTATCCACGCTGACGATACCGTTCCAGCTGCTCCTGTGTAACAAATAAATCATGAGTCTCCATAATCGTCTCCTCTTATTTCTAGCAAATAATTTCTATCTTAATAAGCTAACTTCTTCAGTGCCGCAGCTAACGCTTGGATACCTTGTTCAATATCCACTGCCTCGGTATGCTCCTCTGGGTTGTGGCTAATCCCTTTGATTGATGGCACGAAAATCATGCCTGTTGGAACACGAGGAGCAAATATTTGTGAATCATGCCCTGCACCAGAATGCATTACCTGATAACTTAAATTTTGATCCTTGCAGACTTGCTCAATAATCTGAATAATTTCGTCATTCATCGGCACAGGCGGTTCATCCATCCATAATTCAACTGTTGAATCAATGCCTTTAACTTCAGCATGGCCTTGAATCAGTGCCTCTACTTCTTTAGCAAAATCATTTAAAGCATCTTGATCGGTATGGCGCATATCGATAGAGAATTCTACTTCGCCTGGGACTACATTCACCACATTAGGTACGACGTCCACTTGTCCAAAAGTCACCACCAATGGATCCCCAATTTCTTTGGCCCGATCAATTACCTCGACGATTATTCTTGACATACATTCAACGACATCCTTGCGATACTTCATCAAGGTTGTACCAGCGTGATTAGCTTCACCTTTTAACTTTATCGAGTAGCGCTTTTGTCCAACGATTGCATTTACCACTCCTACTTTCAAGTTTTCCTCTTCTAAGAAGTTCCCTTGCTCAATGTGGAGTTCAACAAAGGCATCCATCTTTGAGAACTTTGATGGCTCCTCTTGGAAATCAAACCCTGCTTCATGCATCGCGTCAACAAAGGAGATCCCTTCGCTATCGGTGATATCGCTTACATCTTTTGGATCAGCTATATTGAAAAGGTTCTTCGATCCCCAGAAAGTATACGGGAAACGGGAGCCTTCCTCTTCAGCCAGTGAAATAATCCGTAAGGATTTCTTGGGCTGTCCGTATTTCTCAATCAAACCTTTAATAGCTAAGTAAGCTGACATAATGCCCAACTGGCCATCTAATCTTCCCCCGTTGACTACGGTATCCACATGAGAGCCAGATGCAATAATGACTTCAGGAGTTTCGCTACCTTCAATCGTGGCGTACAAGTTGCCCACTGCATCAAATTCCGTTTGCATGCCTGACTTTTCAAATAAATCCTTCAAGGAATTTTGAGCTTCAACCCAGGATTTAGAATAAAGTAATCGCGTTGTACCTTTGCCCTCTTTGTCCGAAATACTCGAAAGCCAATCCATCGCTTCATCGATTTGTCCAGGTGTTATATCAATCAAAATAAATCCTCCTTCTCCCTTATTTGTCTACAAATATAATAATAGAAAACCCTTACAATTCCATTGTTCTTAACGCTCAATATATGTATATTTTTTGTTCATCTTGCACAATTTTGAATAAGTGTTATAGTATTCATAAGCGTACTGCTATACTGTGTCTAAGCCAAAGTCTTCTACATAATAAATTCATACAAGCTACGGATTCTTCAGAAGCAATTGCGTGCATTTGTACTGATTACTAAGGGCGAGCTCATGAACATATTAAAGTTAATATATTCCAGCAAAAAAAGTGTTAGTAAACCAAAAGGATTCACAGGACTTTGACACTTGTCAGCCTAAAAAATCTCTCTAAACGTTGGTGTATAGCACTTATATTGTCAAATATCTCGTGCATATTTTTCGTACTATTTTTCCATCAGCTACAAATATGACAAAAACATTGTTATTATCGCATTTTCTTTGTATAAAAACCGCTCTATGAATTAGATTGCTTTGACACTTATATTATACTTCATGCTTCAAAAAAATTAAATATATTTTGTATTAAAGTACGAATAGTACGCTTTTTTCCGTTGGCATAAACTCCTCCGAAATGTTGGTTTAAAGAGGTTTTAGGTACCCTTTGGCCTTTAGAAGTGTCAAACGCGAGATTACTAAGGGCGAGCTATTGAATATATTAAAGTTAATATATTCCCACAATAAAAAGTGTTAGTAAACCCAAAGGATTCACTAACACTGCCTGTATTTATATATAATTTCGCTTAGCGGTATACTTTTAATGCTGCTTGTACGGCTTTGCCAGCCTGAATATCCGCTCCCAAGTATAGTAATGTCGCTTCTAAAGCTCCCAAAACATGTAGTACATTCTGCTTACGACTTGAGTATCCCATATTTCCAATCCGCCAAATAACTTTATTCAAATCACCAAAGGAACCTGCAATTTCTACAGAGAATTCCTCTAAGAGAATGTCACGCACTTTATTTGGCTCAATACCGTCAGGAATCATAACAGGAATAACCGTTGGCATTGCAGTTTCTCGGTCACCATATATGCCTAAGCCCATCGCCTCAATCCCTGCAATTAAAGCATTGTTATTTAATTGATGACGTTGGAACACCTTTTCCATTCCTTCTTCTTGCACAAATAAGCGTAAGCCTGTGTGTAAACCATAGATCATGTTCGTGGCTTCCGTATGGTGGTTGATTGGGTTCTGGCTCCAATATACCATCAATTGGCTCAAGTCAAGATAGTTGGATTGGATAAAGCGTTCATTTCGTTGATCGGCTCCTAAGCCAAGCTCTTTTTGGAAACGCGATTCGATGAAAGCTTTGGCACGATGACTTATGGATACCAGTGACATTCCCGAAGGGACACTCAAGCATTTTTGCGTCCCGGCAATTGCAATATCAATTCCCCATTCATCTTGTTTAATATCCATACCGCCAAAAGTTGCGACACAATCCACGACAAGGTAGATTCCATTGGCTTGACAGTAGGCTCCCACTTCTTCAAGTTGCTGACATTGGCCATTAGCCGTTTCCCCATGAACCATCGCCACAATCTTAGGCTGTTCTGCTTTAATTCGCTCAATAATCTCTGCTTGTTCAAAGGTGCCGGTCCAATCACGCTCCATCAAGACGATATCACCGCCAGCTCTTTCTACAATCTCTGCTAACAAATAAGCAAACCGTCCGTAAGCTGGAATTAATACCTTATCACCTGGTTCGATCATAGCAAATAACGCTGCTTCCAAGCCAGAACGAGATGTACCATCGACTGCTAGACACTCGTTATTGGGCGCATTGAACGCAATCCGAAGCATCTCTTTAATTTCTTGCATTAGCGAAGTAAATGCTGGGTCAAATTGTCCTAATGTTCCTGTACTCATTGCACGAAGGACCACTGGATTCGCTTCAACCGGACCTGGTGTCATAATTGTTCTGTTTGGCACATTAATTTCTTTAAACATGAAATTCCTCCTTTTACTTGTTCTATAATATCATATTCACGTCTAATAAGTAATTTATTATCAATATTGAAAGATAGGTGAAGCTAGTGACTCAACTCAAAGAACTTTTATCCATTTCACATATTCCAGATCTTGACATATTAACTAAGGACTGCACCGTTACTGACAAAACCGTAGCATCTATCGATATGACCGAAACACCCGATGTAGCTCAATACATTAGCGAGCATTGTCTGATTTTAACCACAGGTATGATTTATCAAGATAACCAGCAAGGTCTCATCCCTTTAATCGATTCTTTGATAGCTGCCAACGCTAGCGGACTAGCGATTAAAACAGGGCGCTTCCTCAATGGTGAAATTCAACCAGATGTCATTGCCTATGCTAATCAGATGAACTTCCCGCTGATTAATATTCCGGATAAATACCCTTTAGGCCCCCTATTGCATCAATTAACTAATTACATGCAGGATCGCCGACAGAAAGAATTAGAATTTGCGCTGGAAATTCAGAGTAACCTTTCCAGCTTAGTTCTTAACAACATTTCAATAGAACAAACGATAAATGAACTAGCCAAAGCCATTCAATGCCCTATCATATTATTAGATCCTTTTAAAGACCCTATGGCATATTCAGGATTTTTCCTCAACCATACTGACTTATTAACAAAGATTGCTGAAGCTGTTAAATATCGCTTTCAACAAGAAAAGATACCAAACGACTACATCACACTCGACTTAGATCAGAATGGTCCTTTCAACCTGTCGGTTAGCCAACTGCACGTGTTGAATCATTTCCCGCACTATCTACTGGTCATGAATCCAGAATCAATGACGTATCCTACATCCCGATTCGCCATTGATCAAGCTGCATTAGTCTTATCTTATATACTCTTCAAGGAAGAAAATATCGATCAATTGTATCAACATACCCTTTCACAATATTTACTGGATGACTTAGCGGATAAGCCAAATCAATCGAGCAACTTACTGGACCTTAAAGTACATTTAAAGCTACAACATTCTAATTACTATCACGCTATAGCTATTCACGATATAGCGGCTCTTAAGCCAGCATACAATCCTTTAAAACTTCGAGAGAAACATATTCTCATCACTAGATGGTTAAATCAGTATGTTAGTCAATATTTCAATAGTCCGTTGGTTATTTTCCAAGAAAATCAAACCAGCCCAATCTTAATTCTGCAAGAAAAAAGAACAAATTTGGAGAAAATCCTCAAGCAACTCCAACAGCAACTTACTGAAAGTATCGATATTAAGCTTATCTTCAGTATCGGTCAAGTCGTCAAAAAACCAGAAGACATCCCCCTATCTATTAGTGAAGCTGAAATCGCCTTTGACCGTCGCCTTGAACAGAATAATAATAACGATTTCGTTTACTATGATGAATCGGAGATTTCTCGACTCTTTCAGAAAATCGATCACGAGGAAATCCATTACTTTTGCAAGAACGTCTTAAAAGAGCTCGCCTATCCTAAATCGGATAATCATAAAGAACTACGCAAGACACTCGCTGTCTACCTCGACTCCCAGTGTGAAACTACCACTACAGCCAAAACTCTCTATATCCATCGCAATACAGTCAAATACCGGATTGAAAAATGCGAAGACATCTTTGGCAAAGATATTCGCGAACCAAAAACATCTTTGGAACTCCGCCTTGCCTTGACCCTTAGTGAAAATCAACATAATTAGTACCTGGAAATTCCTGCAATGGAAGCAACGTCGCACTTTCCTTGTTATAAGTGAGTTTACTCCTCGCTCAGAGCAAGCTATTTCAAGCCAAATTGCTTCTAGTGTGCTTTAAACATGCTTCAACACAATCCTTAATAATGATTCTCCAATGTATAAATAGACCTTAGACAACGAACTCGTTGCCCAAAGGTCTATTGTATTATCTGCTATACCGATTATCAAATGTATGAAGGTTTCCTCAGCCGTATCCTATATTTTATAACTGAGGATTACGATTGGCATCTTTAGAGTATACATAAGCGAGAGGCTCATCTCGACCGACGGCATAGCAGGCTTGTTGGGTATATCGTGCCATGAAGATATAGTCCCCTTTCTCTACTGGGAACCACTCATTATCTAAGTTATACATTCCTTGGCCTGATAATAAGTAAGCCCCATGTTCTTGATAATGCGTCTCAATATATCCATGGCTTCCGCCTGGTTGAAACTGGAGAACATGAATGTTCATATCAAAGCCAAAGTCATCAGTTGGCAAGAAGTCCCATAATAGGACATCTTCCATGCCTTCATAATGGATAGGTTCTAAGTTGTTCTTATTACCGACGACTTTATAGGCTTCATGACCTTCTAACGGTTCATAACGTCGCTGATACAAGAAAGCTTCCGCCATTTCATCTGAAGTATTCTCCATAAACATTAACTCGCCCTCAGGCAAGAAGACATAACCTCCTTCAGTCAATTCATGACTCTCTTGACGATCCGAAACAGTTAGCTTTCCTTTAATTAAATAAATGAATACTTCGATTCCCTCGCCACCAAAACCTAATTTATTTTGCCCACCAGGCAAGAATTCGCAAATATAATCGTTGAAACTCGCCCCTAAATGTTGGCTACCTAAAATTGAAATTCGGCAGTTTTCAAAGCCTGGAACCGCATTATTGACCAAGCCATCATGTGGGATAATTGCATAATTATTCTTCTTGATAACTGCACGTGATTCTAACAAGCCATCGCGATAACCCGTCTTATTATTCTTATAACCCATTCTTCATTCCCTTTCCTTTAAACATTTCGAATAACTGTTGCTGATCCGCCATTGAAATATGCTTCCACATTCTCCAAGGACGTAATAACAGCCTGGGCATCCGGCGTATTCTCTACAAACTCAATCGCCGCTTCCACTTTCGGCAACATACTACCAGGAGCAAACTGATTTTCAGCAATCCATGCCTTCATCTGCTCTACAGTGACATCTTCTAACTTCTCTTGATTTGGTTGGTTAAAGTTGACATAGACATTATCTACTCCTGTTAGAATGAGTAAATAATCTGCTCCAACAAGCTCTGCTAGCTTCGCAGAAGCAAAATCTTTATCAATAACTGCTTCAACACCTTCATAGCCATTATCGGTTGAGATAACTGGTACTCCACCGCCACCAGCGGAAATAGTGATGACGTCTTGGTCAACCAATGTTTTAATTGCATTCGCTTCGACAATATCCACTGGCTTCGGCGAAGCTACCACTTTGCGATAGCCACGACCAGCATCCTCAACGTAAGTATCCCCTGTCTCAGCTGAAGCAACTTTTGCTTCTTCTGCCGACAAGAATGGCCCAACTGGTTTCGTTAGGTTCTCAAATGCAGGATCTTGAGCATCTACTAAAACTTGGGTAACCAAAGATACTACAGATTTATCAATGTCTGCTTCTCTAATAACCCTCTGCATTTCTTGTTGTAGCCAGTAGCCAATACTGCCTTGTGTCATTGCAACACAAGTATCTAAAGGCATCGCTGGATTCTTCTCAGAATCGGCCGCTATTTGTTGTAACAATAAATTACCAACTTGCGGTCCATTCCCATGGCTAATAATTAATTGATGTCCTTGTTTAATTAAGTCGATTAAATGTTTAGCGGTTTGGCGCAAAGCTTCTTGCTGCCCTCTTGCACTCGGATCATCGGTCAAGATAGCATTGCCGCCTAAAGCTACAACTATTCTTTTCGTCATTCGTTCCCTCCAAAAAAACTCAAATATTCTAAATAAGCTAAACTCCCTAGTACCATATCCGAACCAGACGTATGTCCATAACGTAATAATGACTGAATTATATTACGCAACTCAGTTGAGCTCACTTTATCGAAACTTTGCAACAGGCGATACCAAGGCTCATTAACATAGCCTTCCAACAAGGCGCTATAATACGCTTGACTAACATGCGAGGTTTCACGCTCTGTTACTGCTGCTAGAATCCTCTGACGAAAGCTAGTCTTTAGGCCAAAAGAAGCTTCCATCAATAATACTCCTTGCAAGAAGTCATCACCCGATGGCGTCAAACCAGGGCCGTGGCCTACCAAGCGGTAGACCAGGCCTTGGAAATCTGCTTCAGAGTCGACTTGCTGCCAAGCTTGCCAAATGTCTTTAAGACTCTGAAGTTGACCAAAGCCAGACTGGGTAATATCAAAGCTTGACTGGATGCTTGCCGACAATTTCGCCAAAGATCTTTGGCTTACTGTTCGCTTTTCCAAGCGAAAACACTCATAATTTATATCTGCTAGTTCAAAGATCAAGCCGCCTTCACGAGTATAGACCGTCCAAGTATTTCCCCGCTTTCGGATTAGGGTGTCAACTACAACAGATTCAGTAAGCTTACCCATCAAATCCGCATCCTTCAGTTGCAAACCTATAGCTGAGAGATACCCGGGTTGGTGACCAGAAACATAGATGAGTTGATCTTTGAAATGCAAATTAAAACCTGTTTCAAAGACACTTTGCACCTTTGCGAAGCCATCTTCTGTTAACACCGATTCTAATAACTGGCTGGCCATCGCCTCAACAGGGGGATTATAGACTATCAACATCGATGCCCAAGTGCTCTGCGTAAGCTACTAAAGCTTTCTCAAATGCTTCCACTGGAGCCGTTACAGTACCTGCACCAACTTGGCCAACACCTGCTTCTTTATGCGCGATACCCGTATTGATAATCGGTTCAATGCCTGTTTCAACAACTTTGCGAATATCGATACCTAGATTTGTCCCACGGAAGTTCCAAGTCGGAACAGCCCAGTTCGGATTTTGGTCAACGACAATTCGGGCTTGCTCCTCAGAGATACGTACCGCATCTTCAAAGCCTCCTGCTCCGATAAAGCGTGTAACACCTGGCGCTGCAATCATAGCGGAACCACCGAGACCAATAGTCTCTGTAATGGCAGAGTCCCCGATGTCCTTATTGGCGTCATCAGCACTATAGCCTGTGAAATACAAGCCATCCGGTGTATTGACTGGTGCAGTAAACCACTCATCCCCTAAGGCTGCTATACGGATACCGAAGTTTTCACCATTGCGTGACATCGTTGTAACGATACAACCCTCTTGTACTTTACGCGCGTAATCGACAATTGTTTTTCCGGTAGCCATCGCAATGTTTAAAAAGAATTGATCAGTATCTGCTAAGAATTGGATTACTTCTTGTTTAAGTTCTTCTGAAATATTTAAACTCACAATAGCTGGTGCAATTTCTTTCAAGAAGACTAGAGACGCTGCAATATTTCGTTGGTGGAACTCATCTCCCATACCAATTGCACGAGCAATCATGATATTCGTATTCAAGCCGCCTTCAATAGTACGTAATGCTTGACCTAAAACTGGACCTAAGACGTCGCGCATCCACTCTAAACGTGTAACTACCTCTTCGTTGTTAGCACCAAAGCGCAACACTGTCCCAATTCCCTCGTTCATAATACAATAGCCTTCCGTGCCATCTTGGGCTTCACGCACAACGAAAACAGGGAAATTCGCTGTAGTAATTCCGCCCATCGGACCTACCGCATTTACATGGTGGCAAGGAATAAAAGTCACCTCGCCTGTTTCTAATTGTTTGCGCGCATCTTCATGGTCATCAGCCCAACCCTCAAAAAGCATTGCTCCAATACAAGAGCCTTGCATTGGTCCTGTCATATTCTCGTACTTGATTGGTGGACCTGCGTGCAGAATCACTTTCTCATTCGTATTCAACTCAGGAATCACTTCTTTAGCGTAACGCACATCGACCAAGAACGGTTGAGCATCACGCATCCGATTCACAACCTTCGCGTTCGCTGCGTCGATTTCTTCCGCATGCTTATCGATAGCATCAAGAACTTTAATTAATTTAGCGTTACCACCCGCTCTTGGACGCCAGTTGTATTGAACCACTTTACCACCGAATCTCTCAATCGACTCAGTAAAGCTAGATACACCTACGTTAATCACCCGTGGTTGAGTTGTTATCAAGTCTTGAATTGGTCCACTCACTTGTTCCAATTCCAGAACTTCACCATCATAAGATACGTGTGCTTTATCTGCAATCTGATAATCCACACCCATTAATTTCAAAGCCAAGCGAACAGCTCGTGCGTTCGTTGCTTCGACAAGAACTCCGGCCTCTTCTAAATCTGCTTTAGCTTTTGCATAATCCTGCGGGTCATTCTCCGTGCCAACTACAGTCGCTACGAAGTATAGGTCACGGCCATCTTCTTTTGCTTTTGCTAAAGCATCTTGAATAGATGGAATGAGTGCATTGGCCATATCTGCATGTGACCCATATCCCAAGACCACATCGAACAGGATAACGCCCGTTGATTCATCTTCAACAACTTCTTGTAACTTATCTACACGCACACTAGGATCAATCATCGGATGTGGTTTTCCTTGAGTATAAATATCATCTCCTAAATCCATTACTTGGTAGCCTTCCTCATCGAGAATATAGCCTTCTTTATTTTGGATTTCGCCAAGTTTTAATGCATCCGCAATTAATGTTGCTGCTTCATTCGCTAAAGTTCCCCCAGAATATAAACCTTTAACCGTCTTGCCTTGAAGCGGTTCAGCCACATCATACGTAATCGGTTCGTAGTAGTTGGCTTGCACGTCCTCACCATTAGCTAAGTCGACCGAAATTTTGGCAGCTTCTTCTAACGTATACGCAAAATATACATTGCCAATATGCTCTTTCGGTTTTTCCCCTAAGAAAATAGCCACAACAGGTTTAGTTAAACTCTGTAAATGTTTAACAACTTTGTCACGGACCTCCTTGGCAGGTGGTTTTGAGATAATCGTAATGACATCTGTCATTGGATGGTTCTCTAAGGCAGCAATAGCGTCTAACATCGTGCGTGCACTTACCGCTTCAGATAAATCTCGCCCGCCTGTTCCTATCGCATGCATCACTCCCCCGCCTAAACGATCTATGATTGTCGTAACCTCTTGAATACCAGTTCCTGAAGCACCAATTATACCAATGTTACCCGGTGTGACGACGTTAGTGAAAGCAATCGGAACACCTGAAATAATACCCGTACCACAATCTGGGCCCATAAGCATCAAGCCTTTTTCGTGAGCCTTCTCTTTTAAGCGAACCTCGTCTTTAAGTGCCACATTATCGGAGAAAGAAAAAACGTGTAAGCCTTTATCTAAAGCCCGCTCAATTTCTGAAGCAGCATAGGCACCTGGAATGGATATAACTGCTAAATTGGCATCCGGCAAGGATGCCATCGCATCATCCCAGTTATCAACATCAACTTGTGAATCCGTATCCTTCTTCACCGAAAGATCACTTAAATAATCCTCCACAACGTTCAAGACATTGTCCATAATGTCTGGGTCTTTCGTTTCGATAACGATTGCCATATCGTTAGCTCCGGCAGCTAAGAGCTCTTCCGTTTCCAAGCCGGCTCCCTTAAAGATATCTTTATTAGCATCAGTCGCCATCATGACTTGCGCTTGGATAACCCCTTCAATATTGTTTAACTCAGTTGAAAGTAACATCAAGTTGATTGAATCTTGATAGTTTCCTTTTTGGATATTGGTTAATAACATAATTCTCTCCTTATTCTTTCGGTTGTGCAAAAGCATCTAAGCCATCAAAATTATCATAGTGCACATCAGATGATTTTAAATAGTTGATAATCGTCTCTGGAATTTCAACACCCTCTTCCAGGTGTTTTTTGTAGCGTCGATTCGAATTCTGACCTGGATAGAGCACAGAATCAAACCCTTCTGCTGGTTTCACATCATTGAGTTCCTGCATCGTTCGGCTAATGCCTTCTTTGAATGCATCCAGACCAACGAACTTTTCAGGATCAATCACAATATAAACTTGACTCAAATCACGACCCGCTGTCAAATCGTCATACATCGAAGAAACATGTTGCCCAAACGGTAAGCCTAATAGCACATTCGTGAAAATATCCACCATCATCATCAATCCATACCCCTTTGGCCCAGCGATTGGCACCAAGCCAGCTACATGATTCGGGTCCGTGGTAGGCTTACCATCTTCATCTACTGCCCAAGTATCAGGAATTGGGCGTCCCTTCGAACGCGCATCTAGAACCTTGCCCCATGCTTGAACAGTTGTTGCCATGTCAAATACTAACGGGTCATCCCCATTACTTGGTGCCCCAAAGCCAATCGGATTAGTCCCGTAGAAACGCTCAGCCCCACCATAGGGTACTACCATAGGGTCAGACGGTGTCATTGCAATCGCTAATAGTCCTTCTTTTGCAATTTTGCGTAAATAATAAGACAGTGTACCTGTATGTCCGCATTTCGAAACGCCAACAACAGAAGCACCCTGTTCTTTAGCTAAGCGAACGGCCGGCTCGATTGCTAAATTGGCCACATATTGTCCTTGAGCATTATCACCATGGAAAATCCCTGTACTTGAGCCAGTTTGTTCAAAGTGCACATCTGGCTCTAAAGTAATCCCACCTTTGGCGATTCGCTCTGAATAATACTCAACACGAACGGCACCATGTGAGTGAATACCCGTTAAATCTGCATACGTTAGATGGTTCGCTGTTTCCTCTGCCTGATCTTCCGGTAATCCTGCAGACATCAGCTTGTGCTGAATCAGCTCATGTAACTCCTCAGGTGTAACGTTTACCAATACTTCCTCCGACATAAAAATCCTCCTCTTATGTTGCTGAACATCATTAATCTGATCGATAGACGTATGACGTCTTATTCTGATGAAAGCAATACTAACTCCGAGAAACCTCTACCTGAGGTGTATCTGGAATAGTCTATTACTTCCACATCAGTCTCATTATAATTATAACCGCTTACAAAGCTACTTGCGATGCTATTTGCAACAAAAGGAAGCACCTGGATTGTGCACTTTGAACAGAACACACACTCCTTTCTTATGTTATACTAAGCGACAATGATTACAGGCGTTATTACAATATATTTAGTACATCCTTCACTAGGATAGAAAGGAGGACTTATGCAAGCTGTTCCTATCTCAACGATTTGCTTTCAAGATGTCGAATTATCTGCCACTCATTTCTATAATCCGTCTGTCAAACCAAAGGGTACTCTCCTCTATATACATGGTGGAGGGTTTATCTTTGGCCACCGAGACGACCTCCCGAAAATTTATTTAGAAATGCTAACACAAGCAGGCTACCAGATTCTAACCTTCGACTATCCGTTAGCCCCTGAGTCAAAGCTAGACCATATATTTAATTGTTTAAATCAACTTATCCAATGGTATCAAAACCAGGGTTATCAGAAAATTGGCCAACCCCATCCATATTTTTATTTATTTGGTCGTTCTGCGGGGGCCTTTGCTAGTTATTATCTAGCTAGCCATTCAAACCTTGAATACTGCAAAGGGATTATAGGCTTTTACGGTTATTACCAACTAAACGATGCTTTATTTCTCTTCCCTAATCGGGAAGCCCTCCTTCATCCAGTGGTTGAATGGGAAAAGGTGCGCCATGTCATTAATGACACAACAGTTGCTTACTCAACTAATTCAAATCGTTATCTGCTTTATCTCTACGGCAGACAGACTGGCAAATGGATGCAATTACTTACAGACCAGCCCGAAGAGATTACAAAGTATTCGCTTTCGTTTGAACAGCTACGAGGTCTCCCAAGTATCTTCTTAACCCACAGTCGCCGGGACCCTGATGTTCCCTTCAGACAATCCAGTCAAATTGCAAAGCAGGCACCAAATACCCATTTCATCCCAGTAGACAGCACTGACCATGACTTCGATCGTACTCACATCAATACTTTAGGCATACCAATATATCAACAACTTATTGAATGGCTCAATGAACACTAGAAAGGACTGTACTATGCAACTCGATTTTTTCCTAACACTCCAACGGGTTCTCGTATTATTTCTTTTAATCATCATCGGTTTCTTCGCTGGAAAGGCTAAACTAATTTCACCTAAAGGCCAACAAGACATAACCAACCTCGTCTTGTATATCACCATGCCGGCCACCATCTTTCTAGCTATGCAACTAGAGTACCAGCCCGAAAGATTACAAAAAGCCGGAAGCATCATCGCAATTGTAGGTGTATGTTATCTACTAATGTTCCTCTTTGGACTAATTACATCTAAATTCACCTTTTTAAACCTCGATGATGCCCAGCAAGATGTCTACCGTGTCGCCTGTTTACTATCAAACACATCTTTCATGGGTTATCCAATTGTCCAAAGTCTGCTTGGCGATGAAGCTCTCTTCTATGCTGTTATTGGGGCAGGCTTTATCTTTGAAATTGTCTCGTGGACCCTTGGTATATACATGATTGGACGCCGAAGCACTGGCACCGTTACATTCAACTGGAAGAAAATTGTATTCAGCCCTGGGATTTTATCAATCTTAATTGGACTCCTCTTCTTTGTGAACCAATGGGCTGTCCCTGAACCAGTTTACAGCGTTCTAACAACCTTGAGTCCTGCAACATCACCGCTTGCGATGATTGTAGTAGGTTTAATTCTGTCACGCTCAGATATAAAAGCTGCATTCCAGAACAGTACACTTTATTTCCAGTCTTTTATCAAGTTATTGTTTGTGCCTGTTATTATTTTATTCACACTCAAAGCGCTTGGCTTCACTGACTATGAACTTATAATTCCAGTCATTATGCTTGCCATGCCAACTGCATCATACGTTGCTATGTTCAGTGCCAACTATGACAATAATCCACAATTTGCTAGTCAAATGGTCTTTATGACTTCACTCCTATCCATCATAACTATCCCTGTCATCACCCTCCTCTTTTAACAAAAAACCTTGTAACTCTGCCCTCATTAAGCAAGAGTTGCAAGGTTTTCTGTTTATACTATGCTTTTGAAATATATTACCTTCAGAAAACTGAATACTTATATCAATTACAGTATCTTGAAATAGGAAGTCAAGCGGGTAGATAATAATCGGGTGGACAAAAACAAGTATGTTTTAAGCTTCCTTTCTTATATAGAGTAGAAGCCATATCCCCCATAATGTGATTGAAACATAGCTTATCTAAGATGATTGCCATCCTAATGTGACACGATCCCGTGGAGAAGGCATCCAACGAAATATAATCTCCGCAAAGTTCCGTAGAAACCAGCCCCGACTGAATCTAGTGAGATGATTCCAATCTGTGAGTTAGTTCATGGAAGGAAGGGTTATCTACCCTATACGGAATCGAGCATCACGACCTGTAAAGTAGCCTAAAGCTGGCACAACTGTTTGTTGTAATCTAAAAAGGGACCACCTTCGGGGTAAATTGCTATTCAAAAAGGGACCACTTGCCATACCTTCCCATCTATAATAAACGTATTATAGATGGAGGTGCCAAGGAGTGATTCGTATCAATAAAGAATTCGAAGTGATTCACCGTTTTAGAAATGGGGAATCCATTAGGAAAATTAGCAGAGACATGGACATTGATAGAAAAACGGTTCGAAGAATAAGGGATCGATACCAAGCAGGTACAGATGCTTTGGATGACGCTCAAAATGAGAAAGAAATCGAAGCAGCAACCGAGCAATTAGTCTTAGAAAGAAAATATGATACTTCCAATCGGAAAAAAAGAACCTTTACACCAGAGGTGGAAGCTAGAATGAGCGAATTACTGGAAAAAGAAAGAGAAAAGGATCGAAGGCTAGGACCTCATAAACAAGCACTAACGGCTAAGGCTGTTTATGAAATCCTAGCAGAGGAAGGGTATGCGATTAAATACCGGACAGTCGCTCATTACTGGTCAAAAATGAAAGCGAAAGCTAAAGAGGCTTTTATCAAGCAAAATTATGCATTGGGTGCACGGGTGGAGTTCGATTTTGGAGAGGTCAAATTAGAAATTGAGGGCGTGGTTAAAATCTATTATCTCGCTGTGTGGGCTAGCCCTGCTTCAGATTATTACTGGGCTTACCTCTATACCAACCAGAAAAAAGCTGTCTTTCAGGATGCGCATGTGCGATTTTTTGAAAACCTGGGTGGGGTGTATGCGGAGGTTGTCTATGACAATATGAGGAATGTGGTCACTCGTTTTATTGGGCGTAATGAAAAGGAGCTAAACCCCCAACTCATCCAATTAGCCTCTTATTATGGGTTTAATATTAATGTCACCAACTGCTTCAGTGGGAATGAGAAGGGAACAGTGGAGAGTCGTGTAAAGCATGTCAGACAAAACTGTTTCACCAAAAAATATCAATTTCAATCTTTAGCTGAAGCTCGCCAGCACTTGGAAGAGTCCTTACGGACTTTGAATCAAGATAGTCGTTTGGAAGAAGAAAAAGGCCACCTTCTTAAATACCGTCCTCCCTTTGAACTGGCAGAACTTTGTCAGCTCAGCGTCACAAAGTATGCCACGATTCATTATCAGAAGAATCAGTATTCTGTCCCTGACTACTTGGTAGGACAGCGAGTTCAGATCAAGGCTTATGCCGATTATCTCGTGGTTTATGCCAATGAACAAGAAGTGGCCAGGCATAATAAAATAGAGGGTTCCCATGGGTTTCGGCTTGATATCAGTCACTATATCAAAACCCTCAAGAAGAAACCTGGTGCTCTGGAACACTCGCTGGTTCTTCAACAAACCCCCGGCTTGGAAACACTCTATCACAAATATTATAGCGGACACCCTAAAGAATTCATAGAACAACTTGAGAAATACCAAAGCCTCAGTGGAGAGGCTTTGTGCCAGCAATTGGCCTATGATCAGTTGGTGCAACGTGTCACAACGGAAAATGAGGGTGTTCCTAAAAATCAGGAGGCGATTCTTCATCAGACAGAAGCAACGCTCCATCAATTGAATGCTCTCTATGGTTTGGAGGAAAGCTTATGTTAACAATCGCAGAAGCCGCTAATGAACTAAAACTTCCCTATCTGAAGGAAAATTACCAACACCTGCTCCTGGAATATACGAGTCGCGGACTGGATTTGGAAGAAGCCCTCACAGAGATATTGACAGAGGAGGTGGAACAACGTCGAAATCGAAGCTATCAAAGAAGGATTCGACAGGCCAAGTTTAGCCAAAAGAAGTACCTGATGGACTTTGACGAGAAAGTGTTTAAGGAAGGTGTTCGCCAACAACTACGCGAATTAAAGACCCTGAATTTTATTCAAGAGAAACAGAACGTCATTCTTATTGGCAACCCTGGAACAGGGAAGACGCATTTTAGCATTGGTCTTGGCATGGAGGCCTGTCTGCAGAATTATCATGTACAGTTCGTAAATGCCCCAAATCTTGTTATTGAATTAAGAGAGGCCGTCACGCAAAGTCAATTTTATCGCTTCAAACAGCGATTAAATAAGGTCGATCTCTTGATTGTCGATGAATTAGGTTATTTATCCTTTGATGAAGCCGGGGCTGAGCTTCTGTTTAATCTTCTTTCTAATCGGATGGGAAAGGGCTCTACAATGATTACGACGAACCTTACCTTTGATCGCTGGCAGGAATGCTTTAAAGACCCGACCTTAACGGGAGCCCTGGTGGATCGTTTAGCCTTTAAGGCGCATGTTGTGGACATGCGAGGGGAGAGTTATCGGATGAAGCAGACCAGTGCCTGGAAGGAGGCGCAAGCCAGCCAAAAGGAGGTATGAAACGCTGAGACACTTTCTTCTTAACTAACTTTTCAAAAACTAGTCTAAGCCGTTACATTGATCCAAAGGGTGGTCCCTTTTTCAACGGCAAGGTGGTCCCTTTTTCATTTGACATATACAACAACCTTAGTCTAAATTTCATAGATGAACAATAAGGAAGCCACGGCTGTCGGGCATGAGGCTGCTGATTTTTTGCAAAATTCATTGAAAAAATCTTTAGCTTGTGAAAACTAAATCATAAATAAATACTACCGGGCGAAATAACAAAAGCTTATTTGACATCAACAAAAAAGCCATAGCATTAACCATGACTTTAAGATGTTCCGATATAGTTACCAAATAGCTTAAGATTAATTATAGTCCCTAGCTTGTGTCAATGTACTTGTTTAAATACATATGGCCTTTCTATTCGTAAGGAACATTCATCTATCCCGTAAACAAAGTTTAAATCGCATATTATCCTTCTTTAATAAAGCAAAAAGAATTCCTTTCCACTCTTAGCGTTATAGATCACCAGTCATAAATTGGGCAACTCCATTAGCAAAACTCCAATCTTCATCAGAATTTTCAAAAATACTAATCATAACGTCAGTCGGAGAAATTCCCACCTTTGATTCTAATTTCTTCACCAACAATTTATATAAGGCTTCTTTCTTATCATACGTCCGCTTATTACTAAAAACCGTAATCACAACGATATCTTTACTTCGCTCAATACCTAAGCCTGTATCCAAAATTTGCATCTCATATGGTTTGTGTTGAGTGACAATCTGATAACGGTCACGTTCTGGTACTTCTAAAGCTTCCAAAACAGCCTCATGGGCAGCATCCAATATAGCAGTAATCTCTGCTTCAGTACGTCCTTCTACAATATCAAACTTTAATAATGGCATATTCATTCCCCTTTCTTTTTTATTTTAACAGCTGCTAAACAACAACTCAACTAATATGCATGAAATGCTCAAAACTTAACAGTTTATTTGTTCTATACACTATTCAAACTAATTTTGCTATTAATAAAATTCCATTAAATTAAGCTATAATTCCAGCTAAGTTCAATCTACGAAAGTGCAAATAACAAAAAGAGACAACTCCTATCCTGAACTGCCCCTGTCAAGTAGACAGGCAAAAAAACATTATTTTGTACCATGCTTGATTTATTCAGGCATGGTTTTTCTTATGCTGGAATTTTAAGCCCCATATCTAAAGTCACTCGCTCATTATTGTAGAAATCAATATAGCGTGCGATATCTGCCTCAAGTTCCTCAAATCTATCATAAGTCTTCAAACGATACATCTCTTCTTTCAGGGTGCCCCAAAAGGCCTCCATCGGTTCATTATCGAGGCATTTCCCGACCCGAGAAATGCTTTGGATTGACTCATGCTGTCCACAAAGGCTTTAAATAAATGAGAAGTATATTGAAAGCCTCGATCGCTATGAAAGAGGGTTTCACCTGGGATAACTTCATCCTTAATTTGGACGACTGTATCTGCTACTAATTGATTATTGTTGCGCTTAGACACCTGACGGGCAATGATTTTCTTCTCCCCGTAATCTAAGACGGCACTCAAATAGACCTTACAAGTCTTCCCGTATTTCAATTCGATCACATCCGTCAGGAGGATCTGTCTAGGTTTATAAGGCTGATCAAATGACCGATTCAACACATTCTCAGCGACATGTTGAGGGGTGCTGGGTCGATACTGATAGCGTTTCCGTCGGATAACTGCTTTCAGTCCCATCAGCTTCATTAAGCGGTACACACACTTATGATTGACCTTAGCGTCCTATAATAATTCAGATAGATGGTTAAGCGCCGATAGCCATAAATCCCTTTGTGTTTGTCATAAGCTTCTTAGATTTGCTTCATCAGCCATTCCAAGCGCAACTGGGAAGGCGAAGGAACGCGTTTCAACCATTTGTAGTAAGCCGATCGACTGACTCCTAAAACCTCGCACAAATAGGTTATTTTGTATCCTTCTTGCTTAAGTTTCTCAATCGCCTTGAATTCCGCTTGGTATTTTGTTCTTGTAACAGCAACTCTCTTTCCACTTCTTGCAATTTTTTTAAGGCAGCGATCTCTGTTTTAAGCTTCTCTTCTTCTGTTTGAATGCTGTCAGGTTTTTTCCTGCCCTACCATCGAAGAGGCCATCCGGCCTATGCTTGCGGTACTTTTTAACCCAAGAATAGACATTGTTGTAAGATACTTG
Source organism: Suicoccus acidiformans (assembly GCF_003546865.1). Taxonomy (GTDB): domain Bacteria; phylum Bacillota; class Bacilli; order Lactobacillales; family Aerococcaceae; genus Suicoccus; species Suicoccus acidiformans. The sequence continues at coordinate 567,439 of NZ_CP023434.1, read as the reverse complement.
ATATTTCTCAGCAGTTTCTCTATAGGACATCTCAGTTGCTAGATAATTTTTGACAATCTCAATTTTTTCTGCTTGTGTTTTCTTCTGGCTTTTCATTGTATACACCTCGGGTTTAGGAGCGGAATCCTTATTTTCTTCTCCTTTAGTATACTTGATTAGCCAATCTCGTACAGTCGTTGCTGAAGGTATTTGATACTTTCGAGCCAATCGCTGGATAAGCGCTTGAGTTTCAAGTTATTCTTTGACGACAGCTTCTTTGGAACTTTGAGGATAGGTATGATTGTGTTTATGAGACTGTAAAACTGACAAGCCATGCATTCTGCATTTTAATCGATATCATTTGAAGACACTCTCAGAGATGAGGAGACCATAGGATTCTTTTAGCTCACGATAACTAACGCCTTCTAAGTTGAGCTGGATAAACTGTTCTAATTCTTCAGCTGAATGCTTTTTATTTGAACGCACAAAAACTCCCCCTAAAGTAGATTTACTTTTTTAAGTGTCTACTTTAGGGGGAGCATATCATCCCAGTCATTGTCTCTTCTAATTCTTTTACTCAACAGCGTATAAAAACTCATCCGCTTCATCGAAGTCTTTGATTTTCATTAAGCGTGATATTTCGGCCCGTTCATTCTCATCCAATTTCAATTCAATATAGTGGATTGTCTCCTCTAAATCTGGAATCGTCCGCTCACGTAAAGCATTCACTCGCCGTCGTGTCTTCTCAATTTCATCTCCCAGTAGCAGTGTTCGCTTCTCTAATTCTGCCAATTTTAATAACTTTGGCAGAATCCCTGCAAACTCCTGCATCGAAGCATCGATATCCGAATTCGTACCTAAATAACCGTAATTCATTTCAACGTCTTCTTCCAATACTGATTGATCAAAAAACATTCGCGGCACATTTACGCTCAGCATATTTTCCTTATGTACATCTACCGTTACTTCCTCATAAGCCGGAATTAAAGCTAACTGTTCTAATTCATGTTCATGAACTAAAGCTTTGGCTAAGGCAAAATTTTGCGTGCCTTTTTTTAGACTCGCTTCCACTTCTTGACGAACTTGATGAGTCTGGCGGACTAAACTAATAAAAGAACGCATAAGACCGTCTTGCTTATCTTTCAACAAATCATGTCCCCGACTAGCAAGGGCAAGACGTTCTTTTAAACGCGATAGCTCCATACGTGTTGGGTTGACGTTTAATCGTGCCACCTAACTCACTCCTCTTCTGTTTGGGGTAAGTATTGTTTAATATGTTCCTCACTTATACGTGTCAATTCAGTCTGCGGAAGAATTGATAAAAGTTCCCAACCTAAGGCTAAAGTATCCTCGATACTACGATTATTTTGATAGCCTTGGTTCACATAACGCGACTCAAAGGCATCAGAGAAGGCTAGATACTTCAAGTCTGTCTCAGTTAAGGCCGAATCACCTAGCACTGACGCCAAATTCCGTGCCTCTTTCCCTTGGGCATATGCACTGAAAATCTGGTTCATCGTAGACGCATGATCTGCCCGTGTTTTGCCTTCGCCGATACCGTTGTCTTTCAAACGGGACAAGCTTGGCAGAACATCAATCGGTGGCTGAATGCCTTTATTATCCAATTCACGCGACAGGAGTATTTGTCCTTCAGTAATGTAGCCGGTCAAGTCAGGAATCGGGTGAGTAATATCGTCTTCCGGCATCGTGACAATTGGAATCTGGGTCACTGAACCGTTGGAGCCTTCAATCCGTCCTGCGCGCTCATAAATCGTCGCCAAGTTCGTATATAAGTAGCCTGGATAACCCCGACGACCCGGCACTTCACGGCGGGCTGCCGATACTTCCCGCAAGGCGTTAGCATAGTTAGTCATATCTGTCATAATAACCAAGACCTGCATATCATGCTCAAAAGCTAAATATTCCGCTGCGGTCAATGCCATTTTCGGCACTGCCAAGCGTTCAATGGCCGGATCGTCAGCCAAGTTAACAAAGACGACTGAGCGGTCGATCGCCCCGGTGCGTTCGAAGTCTTCAATGAAGAACTGTGCTTCTTCAAAGGTTACCCCAATCGCCGCAAAAACCACCGCAAAACTTTCCCCCGAACCACGAACCGTGGCTTGACGCGCAATTTGGGCAGCTAAGTCTTGATGGGGTAAGCCTGATCCTGAGAAAATTGGTAGTTTTTGCCCACGCACTAGGGTATTCAAGTGATCAATTGCTGAAATACCTGTCTGGACAAACTCATTCGGATACTGTCGCATAACAGGGTTAATCGCACTACCATTAATATCTATAGACTTCTCCGGCATAATCTCGGGACCGTTATCGGCAACCCGCCCCATCCCGTCAAAACGACGGCCAATCATATCCAAGGACACATCCAAAGTCAAAGGATGGCCTAGGAAACGGACTTTGGTATCGGTTTTGGCTAAGTTAGATGCTCCTTCAAATAGTTGGACAACCGCCTTATCTTCTTGTACTTCTAAGACCTGACCTCGGCGCTTCGTACCATCACCTAATTGTACGTCAACCAACTCGTCGAATTTCACGCCGGATACATCTTTGACTGTAATCAAGGGGTCAACAATTTCTGTAATACCTTTATACACTTTTACCATCTATTATTCACCCCCTGCTTGTAATACAGACTTCATGGCTGCATCAATCTCATTACGAATGGCTTCATATGGCGCTACGGTTGAATCATCTATATATTTCATCCGCGCAACTTTCTCACGCACATCTACTGTACCTTTCAAGATACTATCAACTGAGGCACCAAGCTCCATAGTTGCGCGAGCTTCATCGTCGAAATGCAGAATCGTCCGAATCATCTCTAATTGCTTTTCGAAATTCGTATAAGTATCCACATCATCGTAAGCATTCTGTTGCAAGAAATCTACCCGGATCATGGCTGCGACCGTCAGTTTCAAGCGGTCATCATCCGAAAGTGCCTCAATTCCGACTAAACGTACAATTTCCTCCAATTCAGACTCATCTTGAAGAATGTTACGCAGACGATTAACCAGGGCATTCCACTCAATTCCATAACGATCCCCAATAGTTCGGTTCACATCCGCAGAATAAAGCGAATAAGACGTTAACCAGTTAATTGCTGGGAAGTGCCGTCTACGCGACAAGTTTGCATCCAAGCCCCAGAAGACTTTAACAACCCGCATCGTATTCTGAGTAACCGGTTCAGACGTATCTCCACCTGGAGGTGAAACAGCTCCGATGGCTGTAATATCCCCTTGACGTTCTGGTTTGCCGTGAACGGTAAAGTTCCCAGCCCGCTCATAATATTCCGCCAAACGACTACCAAGATAAGCCGGATAACCTTCATCCCCAGGCATCTCTTCCAGACGACCTGAAATTTCACGTAAAGCCTCTGCCCAACGCGAGGTAGAGTCGGCCATAACTGCCACCGAATAACCCATATCCCGGAAATACTCAGCAATCGTAATCCCGGTATAAATCGACGCCTCGCGCGCCGCTACCGGCATATCTGACGTATTCGCAATCAAAATCGTTCGGTCCATAATCGACTTACCCGTATGTGGATCAATCAACTCAGGGAAATCAGTAATAACCTCTGTCATCTCATTTCCCCGCTCACCACAACCAATGTAAATTACAATATCCACATCAGCCCATTTGGCAATTTGATGTTGGACCACTGTTTTACCCGCTCCGAAAGGCCCAGGCACAGCAGCCGCACCACCTTTAACCACCGGGAACAAGGTATCAATAACCCGTTGTCCTGTTAACAATGGCTCCAATGGTCGATGTTTCGTTTCAACTGAACGCGCTTGACGGATTGGTGAAACTTGAATCATATTAAACTCTTTCACCGAGCCATCTGATAACCGCACCGAATAAATCGGCTCAGCCACTGTATGTTCTCCTGGATTCACCGAAACAAGTTCACCTTCTACGCCATATGGCACCATAATATAATGGGTCAAGGTTCCTGTCTCTTGTACTTCTCCAATAATGTCACCACTAGCTACCTGAGTCCCAACCGTAACTGTAGGTTCAAAAAGCCACTTTGTTTCTCGGTCTAATGCTGGAACATTTACACCTCGATTTAAGAAAGAGCTATCCGATAATTCAGCTAACTTACGTAACGGGCGCTGAATCCCATCAAACATTCCACTCAACATACCTGGACCCAGTTCAACGGATAAGGGTTGGCTTGTTGCTTTAACCAGCTCACCTGGACCAATCATTGATGTTTCTTCATAAACTTGTATATACGTATAAGGCCCTCGAATTTGGATAATCTCACCAATCAGGCCAATTTCACCGACATAACATATTTCTCGAATTTTCGCGTTATCCAGTCCCTTAGCTATTACCAAAGGGCCCGAAACGTTTACAATCGTTCCTTTTTCCAAATCACATGCCTCCTACACTTGGATACCAATTAACATTTGAAATCCTCTTCTATTTCAGCCCGAGTAACTACTGGCAACCATGCTTGAATTATTGTCATATACCTATTTATTTCACATAACAACTGTAGATTATGTTATAAACAAGTAGTGTGTTTTTCACTTGTTATAGTATTGATCATTATTACGCTTATTATCTTTTTTCAAATTGAGTTTCTTACCTTTAAGTATTTTGAGAATAATTATAATAAATATACATTAATCATAATAGTTAAATTAAACAGGTTAGTAAACTTTAATTATCGATGATTGAGTACATTATATTATGAATATTACAATCCTCTATTTCATATCGAAAGATGTTAGAGCGTAAAGCCAGCTTACTCCCGTTCTTCTTAAAGCCGCGTAAAATTATTACGCTACTCATTCTAAAACAACTTCTGACCTGTTGCGGTTTTAACCGTTTCATCCAAACGCGCCAGTCCGATACTTTCTTCATCGAAATCACTCGGTATCGGAATAAATGCTGGCATATATTGCGAGGCATAACGCTCAATAATATCTGGAATATGCTTATAGGCTTCTTCCGTAATAAAAATTACACCGAAGTTCTCTTCAACTAATTGATTCACCACACGACGCGTTTCTTGCTCATCATGTGTGTAGAAACTCTCCAAACCAAGCATGCCAAAAGGATATACAATATCTTTCTCGCCAACAAACGCAATCTTATACTGCATAATGTTCCCTCATTCTCTCCCTTGTTAGCGCTGGATCAATATCATTTAATTTAGATGTCAAAATTAAGCGAATGTTTCGCACTTCCGTCTCCTTAGCCTCTAAGAACGCAACTGAAGGTAGTGGTCCAAACACTTCCATCGAAGCTTCTGACAGATAATCTCGAGTAACAGTATCATCTAAGGCTTTCTCAAATGCTCGCAATGAGTCTCGTGAAGCTAATGATAAACGCTCTTCAGCTCGTGTAAAAGCGCCGGACTCTTGTAAAGCAAGTACTGCTTCTTCGTAGTTACTATCAGCTAGACGCACATACTCTTCTACATTAATGCTTCCACCGTCAGTCAGTATGGCACGAATATGGTTTGCCCCTTGACCAGTCTGAATTGCACGTAGAACCATTGAAGATTGAAGACTATCAATCTTCACTTGAATATAGCGTTTCAAAGCTGCATCCTCAAACACTTGCATTAAATCATCGAGATGATGCAAATAAGCCCGATCAATTAATACATCAATATGCGCTGGGTCGGCTGTTTCCAAGTACCGCTCTTTCAAGCCTTGGATTGCAATATTAAAGCGCTCGCTTAAGTCACTCTTCACTTCTGACTTTACAGCCCGACGAAACAGATGTATAGGATATGACCCAATATTGACATAATGATCACTAAAATCGGCTTCTGCTACCATTTCTTTGAAAAGAATTTTGATATTATGGTAATCATAGCTCAACGCATACAACTCTCGCATTGCATCGCTAGGCGCTTGTGCAAGAATTAAATGATAACAACGCTCCAATTCTGCTTCTACCATGGCTTCATAGTCTTGTGTTTGTCTAGCTTCTTGTATGTATTGACTATAAGGCGTGTCACTCAGCACATCTAAAGCTTCTTCATAATTAGCTGCGTCAAGCATCTGCTCTAACTGTTGTTGGGTCAGGAACCGCGTTTCTTCGGTGCGGATGGCCATATTTAATTGACTGAAATCTAATGCATCCATGCCACAAACCGTTCCTTTCTATTCTTGACTCGCTTGCATCTCTTGACGCAATAAAAGTTGCAGCTCTCGGCTAGTATCTAATACTAGTTGATTAAAAGTATAATCATATTCTACACTACCTGAACGAATCACAAAGCCAGCTACTCCCTGCAAGGTATCAGCTGATAAGGGAAGAGGCGCATGATAGTTGGTTCCTAATTGGGCCTGAGTTAACTCACCTAGAACCAATTCACTATTTGCCTCAATATCTGTATTCTGATATATATATTCAATAAAGGCTTCCACATGATCCGCGGGCACTTCTTGCATTGCCTGTTTCACCGCTGCTTCATAGCATTTTAACAACCTTTGTTGTGTTTGGAGACGCGCATCTCGTCCTTTCAAAGACAGGTTTGTCATCTGGATTTTATGTTTTTCCTCAGCAGTCTGTTCCATACGTTGCTTTTCAACTAAGAATTCTTCATCCAGTGTCGCTTTTTGTCTTATTACATCGGTTGCTAAACGTTCTTTAAAGCTCTCCAATTCCTTCTCAATTTCAGTTAACTCTTGATCCATTACATTCTGAATCAAAGTATCTAACGACGTCATAGACACACTCCTCTCTATTTAGCTCTAACATTCATCAATAATAAAGAGCTTTTATCTAAATCTTTATACAAGCAAGAACATCAAGAGAGAAATTACAAAGCCTAAAATTGCGTATGTCTCAACCATCGCTGAGAAGACAATCCCTTGGGTAGAGTTTTCTGGACGTTTGGTAAGTATTTGCATCCCTGCTACCGATACACGAGCTTGGGCAGGCGCAGAAGTATATCCTGTAAAGGCAACTGGCAAGGCACAGGCGATATAGTACCATCCTTGGGAAACATCCATACCCTGTTGAAGACTTAACAGCATAATCAAAGCGATAACGAACCCATATAATCCTTGGGTTGCTGGTAAAAGCTGTAAGACCATCGCTTGACCAAATAATTCGGGTTTTTCTCGAACTAATGCTGCAGCTGCTTCACCAGCAAGACCAACTCCTCGTGCAGAGCCGATGCCCCCACCAATCATAGCAATTGCTACGCCAAATCCGCCAAAAACCAATCCCATATTCTCTCCAAATAACGTTAATAAGAAATCCATTGTTCTCCTCCTACTTTTTATTTCGATGATTGTGTTCAATAATAATATGTTCCTCTCGTGGTTTCAGAGGTTCAAAAGCTTTCCCTCCAGTTTCATAGAATTTACCGAAAAATTCGACAAACTGTAACCGCATCGAGTGAACGTACGCCCCTAAGAATGTAATAAAGATGTTCAATGCATGAAGGGCGACAAAGACTAAGAGACCAAGCGTGAAACGGGCCAGTGGCGGGAATAAGCCTGTGATAATATTAAAAGCCATTCCAATGTTTGCGCCAGCAACCCCTAGTGCAGTTAAACGAGTATAGCTGACCACATCTCCTACCATCCCAGCCACATCAATTAATCCAAATAGCCCTAAACCAAAGCCAACCAGTGGATTATTCGCTGAGATCATATTGACAATAAACATACCTGCAATATTGCCTAAGATGAGGAATAGACCGATTTTGTTTAGGATATCCATACCTACAACCATGTTGACCGCAAGTAAGATTGCACCAACCAACATCAATATCCACTGCAAGGCATTCAGATACATGCTGCTCCAATCTTTTCGTTTAGCGTCTAAGTATAATTTCAAGCAGTAACCCACAATCATGTGGACCACTCCAATAGCTACTGAAAAGACCATGACTTTGATGACTCCTTGCGTAACATCCATTACCTGAAAAGGCAGGGTAAAGCCAAAGAAACTTCCAAAGAACAAGCCAACAAGCATCGTTCCAATCGAATTTAAATTAAACATTAGTAACTGATTACGTTGGGAATCTTTTAACTCAAAAAACAACAGCGGTACTAAAGTTCCTAAGAACAATAAGAGTCCATAACCAACATCCGCACTCATCAATCCGAAAAACAATATTTGAAACAAAGCATAGAAAGGCGTTGGATCAATACTATCATAGCGTGGTATTCCAAACTGTAATGTCAAATTCTCAAAAGCTTGATTGAACCGGTTATTCACTAATTTAACCGGTACTTCCCCTAAGTCATCCTGTGCTTCATCGACATCATAAGTCAATGTCGCTAAGCTACCTTTGGGGAACTCTTGGTTCAATGTCTCCAATACTTCGGACAACTCCGCCTCCGGTACCCAACCATGCAAGATAAATAAATGCTCAGATTCCTGAATTAAATCACGAGCTTTGCCTCGCTCCAGTAAATTTATATAAAATTCTTCAGCAAGCATTAGTTGCTTATATGCCTCTTGATTTGCTTTTAATCGATCCGTCAATTCACTTCGCTCTTTTAGTAATCCCTCTCGCTTAGCTAGGTTCTCGACCAATGCTTCACTCGGTGGAATTTCATAAGGGTAGACAAGTGGCACGAAATCATGTTGCCGTAAGACAGACTCCAGTGTTGCTTGATTATTTTTTCCAGTGACAAAGATAAAGCCACTTGTGTTTTCATCGCTATAAATTTCATTACGATAGACAGTTAAATCTTCTAAAGATTCATACAGTGCTTCAACTTTCTCGCTATCGATTTCTCCCATCACCATGTAAAAATAAGCCAAAGTACGTCTTTCTGGTGAGAAGTTAAGCTTCTGCCACTGACGCAAGAAATCCTCGGACTCACTAAGCACAACTAGTTCTCTATCAATCACTTCAATGCGTTCTTGTTCTACTTTAAGCTTTTGAATTAAAGCATCGATATCTACTTCATTGACAGATGCTTCTAATTCCTGAAGAGTATATACTTCACGAGGCATACGTATACGCTTGAACAAGCTAGGTTGTTCAATATACTCATCCAGAATTTCTAAAGCATCTTTAATATTTCTAATTTTCAAATTCAAGTCCACATTATTAGACGTTTGAGCACCTGAAGCAAAAAGTTCCTCGCGCCCCTCAATCCATGCGTCCAGACTCGATACCTCAACTTCTTTTAAAGACTGCAGTGTTTCAAGTAGATGCCTCTGGTTGCTATGCTTAGATATCACCAGAAGTCGCTTCATCACGGATATAGCCATGTTTCTTGAACACCTCCTTCACTCCCTCTGCAACAAGCGATGTCTCAATTGTATCGTATTGACTTATTAAATCAGCTTCATAAGCTGCTGCCTGTGAGGTCATTTTTGCCTCTTCTTGGGCTAACTCATTCTCATGACGAACTTCCAGTGACGCTTTATAATTCTCTAGGTCACGCCTGAGGCTTGCCTTATAGGCCGCTACCTCTTTTTCAGCTTCGCGTTCAGCAGTCTCCTTCTGTGAAGCTAATTTACTTCGTTGTTTTTGAATGTACGTTTCCGTTTCTTCTATCCGATCAATTAAATGATCTGCCATGGATCCACCTCCTAATCTCTACAAATGATTATTGGTAGTCAAATAATTTAACGCTTTTATTATACAGGTAATTGCTGCAAAAAAGTAGGGGTTTACTTGTATTTGTTTCCTCTGAAATACAATAGAATGCGTCTTAATATGAAGGAAACGGTTGAAATTTTTTGAAATCAATAGAAGCTCTCAACCTAAGTCGAGAGCTTGAGTTAGTGTTTATTATTAAGTTATCGTCTAGATTTTATTCGTACGGTATTGTGCTGTAACAGTCTTAACATGGGTATAGAATTCCACGCCGTCTTTACCATTTACATGCAAATCACCATAGAATGAGTCTTTCCAACCAGAGAATGGGAACCAAGCCATTGGCGCGGGTACACCTAAGTTAATCCCTAGCATACCTGCATCCATATTCTCGCGGAAGTAACGAATTGAACGCGCATCATTTGAGAATAAGCATGCCCCATTGGCCAAATTATGTGAGTTAGAGATTTCAACCGCTTCTTTCAAGTCCTTCACACGCATAACTGATACAAACGGCGCGAATATTTCATCTTTCCAAATATCCATGTCAGTTTCTACATTCTCTACAATTGTTGGCCCAACGAAGAAACCATTTTCTGGAATATTCTCACGTCCATCTAGTATTACATTTGCGCCACTCTCTTCGGCTTTCTTAATATACTCAAATGTGCGCTCTTGATTCTCTTTACGAATAACTGGGCCTAAGAAAGTCGTATCATCCATGCCATCACCAATAACAATTTCCTTTGCATCAGCGATAAAGCGCTCCATGAATTCATCATAGATACCGTCTTCCACTAACAGAACGGACGCTGCCATACAACGTTGACCAGCCGAACCAAAGGCTCCTCCGCGGATTTTAGGTAAAGCATCTTCAATATCCGCATCATTTAGTACAATTGTGTGGTTCTTGGCACCTGTTAAAGCTTGGACTCGTTTCATATGCTTAGTACCCTCTTGGTATACATAACGTCCCACAGGTTCTGAACCAACAAAGGATACCCCTTTAATTATTGGGTTTTGTAAGATGCCGTTTACAACATCATGCGCACCATATACCACATTGAGAATACCTTTCGGGAATCCTGCTTCTTCGGTAAGTTCGATAATCTTCTCCATTAGTAATGGTGTTCGCTCTGATGGTTTCATCACCATGGTGTTCCCTGTAACAAGAGCCATTGGGAACATCCAGAAAGGTACCATCATTGGAAAGTTGAACGGTGTGATACCGCCAATAACCCCAATGGGATATTTATAGGTCGTAATTTCAACGTCTGTTGCAGCATTAGCTATTGAATCTCCCATCATTAGATTCATCACGGCAGATGCATGTTCAACGTTTTCGATACCTCGACCGACCTCTCCGCGAGCATCCGCTAAGGTTTTCCCGTTCTCTAAGGTAATAAGTTCAGCTAACTCTTCGCGGTTATCTTCAAGAATATTCTGTAATCTAAAGAAATATTTCGCCCGACGCGGGATACTCACGCGACTCCAGCTTTCAAATGCTTCTTGAGCTATTTCAGCTGCATGATCAAACTCTTCGCGAGTTGATAATGGAACTTTAGCAATTAATTCCCCTGTTGCTGGATTGTATACATCTACAAATTCTTTAGCTTCACTATCTACCCATTCACCGTTAATATAGTTTTTTAATACTTTTACATCTGCCATATATAAGCTCCTTTTATTTTATTAATTTACATAAGCGATATTTTTCTCGAATCATCGCTTTAATGCCCGACTTAGTCTGCGGTAGAATTATGCTCGGATCATAAATATTTGGATTATCTACAAAGATGTCTTGCATGGCCTTTGACCAAGCCTTGTTCAGTTCAGTGTTAAAATTAATTTTTGCATGTCCATAACTAATAGCTTGATGAATATCATCTTGAGAAAGGCCTGAAGCACCGTGAAGAACTAGCGGGATATTTAACAATCCTTGGATTTCTTTCATCGTGTGGAATTGCAAATCTGGTTTTCCTTGATACTCACCATGAACAGAGCCAAGTGCTGGCGCTAAAGCATCTAAACCTGATTCTTCAACTAGTGCTTGACACTCCTTAGGGTCAGCAAATTCAATGCCGCCAACCATACCATCTTCAATGCCACCAATTCCACCAATTTCACCTTCAACGCTAACACCTTGTCGATGCGCATATTCTACGACTTCTTTAGTATGCTTTACATTATCTTCGAAAACCTCATGCGAACCGTCATACATTACCGATGAAAAACCTGCATCAATAGCTGCTTTACAGCCTTCAATCGTTTGTCCATGATCCAAATGTAGCACGACTGGAGTTTCTACTTCATAGCGCTGATACAATAAGTCAATTAAGTTCTTTATATATTGATAACCACCTAACCGTTCAACATTACGGTCAGTTACACCAATAATCACAGGTAACTCCAACTCATTCGCGGTTTCCATAATTGCTTCTATCCAGGTATAGCCATTAATATTAAATTGTGGTACAGCATAACCCTGTGCAAGCGCTTCATATAAAACATCATTTAAAGTTTGATAATGCATAACTCACCTCCTATGCATGCATTTATAGAGTATTAATACATTTCGCGTCCATCTTCTTCAAGTTTTTCTACCCGAGCTTTATATGCTTTTGTCACATTCTCACTTTTAGAAACTTCAGCGACCCCTACGTTCCACCAACTACTTTCATAGCCGTCTGTCATTGTCTTAGGCAATACTTTCATTTCAATTAGCGTGGAATTTGTTTCCTTTTTAGCAGCTTCTAATGCTTGAATTAATTCTTCGCGAGTATTGGCTTTATATGTTGTTAATCCATACCCTTCACCAATCTTGGCATAGTCAATATTCATAATTTCATTGTCAGCGGTTCTAAACTCTGTTCCTGCTGATATACTTCCGTTATCCATTTGGAGATTATTAATACAACCAAAGCCAGAGTTATCAAATAATAGAATGTTAATCTTCTTGTTCTCTTGAATAGCTGTGACTAATTCTGAATGAAGCATGAGGAAGCTACCATCACCTACCATAGCGTATACCTCTTGATTAGGGGCAGCTAATTTCACTCCTAATGTGCCTGAGATTTCATACCCCATAGATGAGTACCCATATTCCAAGTGGAAGGTATTTTCTTCAGTCGAATTCCATAAACGTTGCATATCTCCTGGCAGTGAGCCTGCGGAACCTACCACAATTGCATCATCATCTACATGGTCATTGATTGTGATGAAAGCATTCGTTTGCGTAAATTCCGTGCCCAAAGCATCAGCATAATCATTCATAATTCCTTGCCCGAAATGATGCTTGATTTCCGGATCAAAGTCCTTTCGATTGAAAGCAATATTATGAAGGCGTTCGCGCTCTTCATTCCAAGCTGCTTTATATTCTTGAATTTCTCCTTCATAGGCTGTCTGGTAGCCCTCTAAGCCTTCAGTAAGCTTTTGTAAGGCAACTTTAGCATCAGCTACGACAGTTACAGCATCTAGTTTATATGCTTGGAAGCGACTCACATTGATATTTACAAATTTCTGATTTTCCCAGTCGAAACCAGTTTTCGAAGAGGTCACAAAATCATTATAGCGTGTCCCTATTCCGATAATTAAGTCTGCTTCAGAGACTATTTTGTTTGCGGCAGAGGTTCCTAGAATCCCTACACCTCCTAAAGCATTCGGAAAATCATAGGTAACCACAGATTTTCCAGCTTGCGTCTCAACAATCGGAATATTGTATTTCTCTGAAATATTACGTAACTCAGGTCCTGCCTGTGAATACTTCGTTCCGCCACCAGCAATAATTACTGGACGTTTACTTGCTTTAATCGCGTCAAGTGCTGCTTCGATTTCTCTATTAGTTGGGATTTTACGATCAATATAATGTACCCGCTTTTCAAAGAACGATGCCTCATAATCATAAGCCTCGCCCTCTACATCTTGAGAAATAGCAACAACAGCAGGTCCTGCAGTTTCTGGATTTGTCATTACCTCAAAGGCTCGTACTAAACTCGACATTAATTGTTCTGGTCTTTGAACCCGATCGTAGAATTTCGAAACTGCACGAAATGCATCATTCGTTGTTAAACTTGCATCATGCTGATGTTCTAATTGCTGCAGAACAGGATCTGGCTGCCGTGTAGCAAATGTATCAGCTGGTAGAATTAATATAGGAATATTGTTGGTAAAAGCATTCGCAGCAACATGAACAAGATTCGCAGATCCTGGACCTGCTGAAGCTGACACTGCAAAGATTTGCTGGCGTAAAGTTTGCTTGGCATAAGCAATTGCCGCAAAGCCCATGCCTTGCTCATTCTTACCTTGGAAATAATCAAGTCGCTCATTATAATGTTCTAAAGCTTCACCAATACCTAAGACATTTCCATGACCATAAATTGAGAAAACACCTTTGACAAATGGAAATTCTTCTCCATCAACATTAATATATTGATTTTGGATAAATTTAATGAGTGCTTGTGCTGTAGTTAATCGGATTTTATCTGCCATACGCACTGTCTCCCTTCCTTTATAACGAACCGTCTTGTTCAATAATTAAAGCTTCAATTTCATCTACAGTAGGCATAGCTTCTGATGAGCTATGACGACTGACGACAATCGCAGCTGATGCTGCACCATACTTAAGTGCGTCCTCCACACCTTTGCCTTGGTTTAATGCATAAATGAAAGCTGCGGCATAAGAATCTCCTGCACCGAAAGTCTTAACAACATTAGCTTTATATGCTTTACCGTCATAAACTTGCCCATCTTTCGTATATGCATGTGAGCCTTGGACACCATGTTTGATCACAATAAGTTCTGGTCGATAGTTAAATAACTTCTCAACAGTCTTAGCATTATCAGCTTCTTCACTGTTTTCTAACATATTAAATTCGTCCCGTGTTCCAATAACCACGTCAGATAATTGAGCCACTAAAGTGTAATAAACAGAGACCTCTTCAGCTGATTTCCAAGTATATGGGCGATAATCAATCTCGAATATCACACGTGTGTCATGCTGATGGGCTAAATCAATTGCATAAAGCACTGCTTCACGTGAAGGACTTTGAGCTAGGGCCGTTCCACTAACCAGTAGAATCTTAGAACTGGCGATAGTCTCTTCTTTTACTTCATCTGGACGAATATATAAGTCTGCCACTTCATCGCGGTACTGGATAATATTGCTTTCGCTCGGGCTTTTAATTTCTGTAAATGTCAATCCAGTCATATGGCCCTCATTGTCTACGACAACATCAGACATATCAACTCCTGCATCTTCCATATATTTAGTAATGTAGCGACCATGATGTTCATCGCCCACTTTACCAATAAATTTAACTTTCTGACCTAATTTCGCTTGGCCAATCGCGATATTTGCCGGAGAGCCTCCTACATATTTACGGAAAGATTCCGTTTCTTCCATAGGGCGATTAATCTCGATTGAGTTTAAGTCTAATGCAGCTCGACCGATTGCTACTAAATCAATTGTTTTGTTCATATTTTTCGACTCCTTTTTTATTAATCTCGGTTTAAAATCCATTCATGGTCTGGTTCATTATAGAAATTCCATGATCTTGTCGGACCAGCCATCACGTTTAAGTAATACGAATCATATCCATCAGGAACTGCAACCGGATGATAGCCGGCTGGTACGATAACACAATCCTGATGCTCCACAGCATTCAATTCATCTAATGAGCGATCATCTGTATAGATGCGTTGAAATACAAAGCCTTGTTCTGGGTCCATTTCATGATAATAGATTTCCTCAAGGAAAGACTCTTCAGGCAAATTGTCCTGATCATGTTTATGTGGCGGATAACTCGACCAGTTGCCACTATCAGTGTAAACTTCCACAACAAGTAAACTGTTAGCTAAATCATCATCATCGCCTAAAATCGTAAAAGCTGTACGTTTATTAGAATACTTTCCACGATGTTCTGCTGGAACATCTTCGGCAGGAATTAAACGATTGGGTAACTTATTGTCTGAAGGTGCATACGCGATAACAATTCTGGCATCCGTTTCAGCCTTTACTTTAAATGCTTGATGATCGTTAATATAAACACTATCCGTTCCATTCTTCTCAAAAACGTGTTCTCTTCGACCGATATTCTCAAATGAATCTTCTCCAGCGTAGACACTGACTTTCCCTAATTGTGCTACCACACACGCCTCCCAAGCTTCCAACGTTTCTTCAAAAGTAGCGCCCTCCTCCATTTCTAATACCTTGATTTGGGTATACTCTAAAGGAGAATTATTAGTATTCACGTCCTGTCTTACAAGAATGTCTGCATTTAAATCTTTATTCTTCTTATAAAGCACGTTTGTCATTTCATCTCACCTTTCATAAAGCGTTTTCATTCACTACAACTACTTTACCAATTTTTCGAGAATATGTCAATGAGTTATTACAAAAGTTCACCAAAAGTTAACCTAAACCACCCAAAAAGACTTGAAAAAATCATGATTTAGCACTATAATTCACCTATAGTATTCTGAAAGGAGCACATTATGGAGATACAAGAAGAGATTCTTACAATAATTCTTCACAGTGCACATTGCAAAAATCATTGCAAAGACGCATTGGATACTGCTAAAAATGGTAATTTTGACTTAAGTAGCGAGCACCTTACCCAAGCAGAAGATTACATTCATCAAGCACATAATATTCAAACGAACTTCCTTACCAAACAAGCACAAGGGGAAATAATATCCATCGATTTATTAACTGTTCATGCCCAAGATCACTTAATGACAGCCATGACTGAACTTAGCCTAACTAAAGAACTTATTAATATGTACAAACTTATTCAAAGCAATTTAACAACGTCCTAAAAACATGGTTGACCTTAAAAGGGGTCAGCCATGTTTTTACTCAGTCTAAATATCAGTCATTCACTACTGCTTGAAAGCTTCTCCTTTTAACAGTCGCTCCTTACGATGAGCAAGTGTTGACACGATTAGAGATATAACCTTTATTTATATGTTGATGCGCAAATGAATAACAGGAAGTTTTATTCAATAAATTCAAAAAAAGAGAAGAACGTCATCACGTCCTTCTCTTTTTAATTTACTGCGCTAAGACCTCTTTAACATCGCCATAAATGTTTGCGATATTCATGGTAGAAAAATCACCTTCTGAAATAAAGACCATCTTAGAGCTACCCTCGGCTTCCTTAACTGCTGACCCGATAACGTCTTCATGACGTCTAACCTGAGGCGTTAGAACAATTACATCGTATTTATCTTGTGAGAGTTTATCTTGAACACGACCGATTGGAGCGTATTCCACAATAAAGTTATCTAAATTGCGTTTAGACTCTTCGATAAATTTTGATACAAATAGTGATGCACTAATACCCGCCTCACAAATAATTAATATCTTCTTCTCCATTGCTTCCCCCTAGTTACATTAATTGAACCTGTACTGGCTTCCCTGTTTGGTAGGATTCCTGTGCTGCAAAAGCAAGGCGTTGAGCCATAATTCCATCTTCAAAGGCAACAGGTGTATCGGTGTCATTTTGAATCGCTTCAATAAATTCACGGTCTTCTTCCGCGTAAGCTGCTGCGTAACGCTCTAAGAAGAAGTGTTGAGGATTTGAATGATGACTTCCTTCTCGGTCAGAAACAATAATTTGGTTATTTAACTCGTTCTTTGCTTCTACTCCACCTTCAGATCCCAATACTTCTAAACGTTGATCGTAACCATACACAGCTTGACGGCTGTTAGTAATCGTGCCAATCGCACCATTTGCAAATTTTAGTGTAACAATTGCAGTGTCAACGTCACCGTATTGTTTAATATCTTCATTAATCAGCGCCTCCCCAACGGCAAATACTTCCGTGACTTCTGAACCCATAATATAACGTGCCATATCAAAGTCATGGATCATCATATCGAAGAACAGTCCACCAGATACCTCCACATAAGATAGTGGCGGAGCTTCTGGGTCATAAGAATTGATGGCTAATAATTGAGGTTGTCCAATACGACCTTCCTCAATATACTCACGAATCCCTGAAAAGTTGCGATCGAAACGACGATTTACACCTAATTGGAATTTTACGCCACTCTCCTTGACAATGTCAAATGCTGCAAGTGTCTCTTCATCTGAATCACTTATTGGTTTTTCACAGAAGATATGTTTCCCGGCTTGTGCTGCTTCTTTAATCCAGTAGATATGCTGGTCCGTTGGACAACAAATGTATACTGCATCAATTGATTCATCTGCAATTATCTCTGCTCCATCTTTAATAAAATCTGTTTCAAATTGAGCTGCAAAAGCTTCATCATCAAAGTAAGGATCCGCAACTTTCGTCACTTTTGTTCCAGGGATTTTAGTAAGATGATCGAAATGAATTTTCCCAATGCGTCCAAAACCGATAATACCAACATTAACATTTTTCATAATTTTACCTCCTAAAGTCTGTTATGCACCTAAGCCTAAAGGTGAAAAGGCAAGGTATGTAAGAATAACCAAAATAATCAACACAGCGCCCACAACATTCGCGTGCTTATACGGCGTGGAATCAACATTCGTTTCAAAAGCCTCCAAAACAAATTCCCCTTCTGAGCTGAACTTAGATACGGCCCACATAACTAGAGCATCGATGAAGAAGAGCGCACTCCACACATAAAGATAATGAACATCTGCCAAGACAAATTTAGAAGCAGCATAAAGAACAATATGAACAACCATTGTCGCTTTGGCTGCTTTTGTTGTCGCTGTCTTTGAGTAGAAAGCGAAGAGAATAATCACTAGCAACGAAATATTGTATAGTCCATTAAACTCTTGAACAAATTGATAGAGTCCAGCCGGCGCGAATGCAATAAACGGTGCAATCACAACAGAAATAACCCCGACAACAACCGTTGACAATTTACCAATACGCGCGACTTTCTTGTCATCGGCTTCTGGATTAATCATCGGTTTATAAAAGTCTAAAGCGAAAAGTGTTGCTGTGGAATTAAGCGCACCTGCGAAAGAAGATAGCACAGCTCCGAAAATAACTGCCGCAAAGACACCTTTAAGAACAACAGGCAACACAGTATTGACCAGTGTCGGATAAACAATATCCGGATTATTAAGGAATGAATCCCCGAAGAGGTTGCGTCCGACAATACCTGGAAATACAAGGAATAGAGCAGCGACAGTCTTAAAGATACCGACTAAGAAAGACGCTTTTTGAGCTTCTCCGAGATTTTTGGCTGAGAAAGCTTTCTGAATAATCATTTGATTACAGCACCAGAAGTACAAGTTATTAAAGAATAAACCAAGCACTAAAGTCGGCCAAGGAACAATGTCAGAGTCCAGAGCTCCCACTGAGTTCAATAGCTCTGGTGTAGTAGCTTGAATTGATTGCAGTCCTGCTAAAAATGATCCATCTCCAATCATCCGCACACCTAAGAAAGGTATCAATAACCCTACTACTAATAATCCTACCCCATAAATTGTATCACTGTTTGCACTAAGGGAAAGTCCACCCATCAAAAGGTAGAGAATCCCAACGATTCCAATTCCAACAACCACGACTACAACGGACACAAAAGGATCTAAACCGAACGTTCCGCTCACATCGAAAATTTGGTCAAAAACCAATGCTCCTGAATATAAAACCACAGGCAGGAAAGAAGACATATACGTAAAGATGAATAATGCCGATACAATACGCTTTACAGTTGTGTCATAGCGAATTTCAAGCAAATCAGATATCGTATTAATACCGAACTCAAAATATCTTGGCAAGAAAACTAGGGCTAAAGCTACGATAGCTACTGTAGCAGTAACTTCCCAAGCCATAACTTCCATCCCAGCCACATAACTTTGGGCATTCTGACCTACAATCTGCTCTGTTGACAAGTTTGTCATTATAATCGTTCCAGCAATCGGGAGAGCCGTAAGACTACGGCCTCCCATGAAATAACCTTCTGCACTTTCAATGTTCACAGAGCGAGATTTTTGATACGCATATATCCATACAGCTGCTACAATTAGCAGAAAACTTCCCCAAATTAAAATACTCATATCAAATTTCTCCTTCTAGGATTTTTATAAACCGGTCACATCTTTAATATACTCTCGAGCTTTTTGAGCGTATAAGAAAGGATTTGCGACTGCGGGGTCTTGTTCAGCTTCAACTACAATCCAACCTTCGTAGCCTGCTTGATTTATTTTCTCCCAGATTGGTTTAAAATCAATCATGCCATCTCCAGGAACGGTAAAGGCACCTTTACGAACACCGGTTAAGAAGCTATCTTTATTAGCTTTAACTTCTTCCATTTTTTCTTTGCGAATATCTTTAAAATGAATATGTTTAATACGATCACTATATCTCTCATAAATTTCAATTGGATCCTCACCAGAATAAACCAGATGTCCTGTGTCAAATAGAAGTGATACTTTGGCTGGATCTGTATTCTCCATTAAGCGGTCAATTTCTTCTGTCGTTTGAACCCCAGTACCCATGTGGTGATGGTAGACAATTTCCATATCTTTCTCATGAGCTAACTCTCCGAGTTTTTCAAGCCCTTCCGTTAATAAGTTCCATTCATCATCTGTGAAATATGGTTTATCTTCAAAGACTGGTGTATCTTCTTGTCCTTGAATACTATGACCTTGCTCTGATACAACAATAACTTTTGCACCCATTGCATGCAAGAAATCACGATGTTCAATGAAGCGCTCCGCTGTTCTTTCGAATGGCTCAACTGTTAAATAAGCACTGAACCAAGCACTCGCCACTTCTAAGCCACGTGGCTCGAGATAAGCTTTTAAAGTTTCCGGGTCCTTTGGATACTTATTCCCAATCTCTGTGCCTGTATAACCTGCTAAAGCCATCTCGCTAATACATTGCTCAAATGTGTTTTCTGAACCTAATTCAGGCATGTCATCATTTGTCCAAGCAATTGGGGCAACTCCTAATTTAATCATTTAATATTCCTCCTATATTAATTAATATTCAATACTTACTAATTCTCCTGAGTCCATCGACTCACCACAAGCAATCGCTGCTTGTGTTGCACGAATTCCATCTTTAACGGAAATTGGAGCTTTCTGATTGTTGTTAATGTATTTTGCAAACTGTGTCAATTCATTCAAGAATGCACCTTTAAAGCGTTCAGGGAAATTCTGTGACATAGGTCGGACTGCTCCATGCTCATTTAATATGGTGACTAAATTTTTCTCTTGAAGATTCGCGATACGTAGCGATCCTTTTGTTCCAATGATTTCAGTCTCTACATGATAACCGTGCGCTGCATTACGGCCCGCAACCATAATACCAATCGCATTATTTTCTAATTTGCATAAGGCTGCGCCGGTTTCTGTATCGCCTAATTCATCTAAAATTGGATAGGCAATATTATTTCCTAGTGCCCATACTTTAGAAATTTCTTGCCCAGTAAACCAACGAATGAGATCAATATCATGAATCGCCATATCTAAGAACAAGCCACCACTGCTTGAATTCTTACAGAATTCAATGAATGATTCCATGCCTGAGTTGGGATCGATTCCATAGCAACGAATGAGCGTTACATCCCCAATCTCTCCTTGGTCTACAAGCTCTTTAGCGTACATATAACTTTCATCATATCGACGCATAAAGCCGAGCATGAATACTTGGTTTGGATGTTCTTCTACTGCCTTTTCAACCCGTAACATCTCCTCAAGCTCTAAACCTAGCGGTTTCTCACAAAAGACATGCTTTCCTGCTTCTAAGCCTTGGATAATTTGACCACAGTGTTGGTGAGACGGTGTAACTAGTACAACTGCATCGATTGCATCATCTGCTAACATTTCACCGTAATCACGATAGACTTTCTCAACGCCAAGATTCTCTTTGGCATAATCTAATTCAGAGTCGACAACACTACACGCTGCGTATAAGTGAAATGCACCGATTGACTCAGCTAAATGATGCGCGTGTATTTTCCCAAGTCTCCCTAAACCTACAATACCAACATTCAGTTTTTCCATTCCTTCTCCTCCTTAAGTCTGAAAACGTTTTCCTAAGGTCATAATATACCACTTCTTTTAAAAAGTAAAGTCTTTTTGGGTATTTTATGATAATATTTTGAGATATTTTGATTAAGTATTCATTAGAATTATCTTGGGATACAATTAATCCCCATAATATCTCCCCGAGTTTACAATTGTTGTTATATATACCTATAATGTTGTTTATGATTTACAGGTGAATTAAGTGATTTATAGAATTTGGACAAATACTTACCATGTCGGCTATTTTTCGTTTTTTTCTTTTTTAGTAGGTCTATCTAAGTTCACCAGTATAGATAATGCCCTTAAATTGGAGTTGGTTTATATAACTATGTTTCGTCACAATTAGCATATCCTAGCTCCTTTACAGTAATTTTCCCGCCATTTATCAAATTCTTAAATTAATTATTGGGTTCTTTGAAGTACGATAAAGTAACTTACATTCATGAGTATCCTAGACTGATTGCTTTTAATGTTGACTCTGTTCTCAGCACTAATCTTACTCTTTCCTATTGCACGTTTAAGCGACCTTGTATACTTAGCTCCTTTTATTGCCTCGACAACTCGGCCGTCTTTGGGAAATCACTAATTATCACAATTATTCTAACAATTTTATGTCGCTTACCACCACTGCAGAAGCCATTAGATATCCGGCCCCACTTTAAATGTTGATAGGTTAGGATTAGAAGTCGCCTCAAGTATCGGTTATGCTTCCAGACCCTTAACAACACTATTAGTACTAATTCAGTGACCCTTAAAAGAATATACCCCTTTCTTTTTGAAGGAGTAAGTATTGGTGATTTAGTAGTTATTTATTTGAATCGTCAGCTTACATATGATTATGTTAAATGAATTTCTTAATAGTTCTTTAAGGGAAAACTGTCATCATTATTTAAGACATTCACTTGTTGAGTTGACTTGATATATGGCAAAGAATAACACCTACGTAAATACATGATAGGAGCGAAAACTGACTACTTATATTCTGTCAACAATTTTAGTAGTAAACCTAAAAATACTCTTCGGCATTTGAAATAAAACGTATATTTTGATAACCTTTTGGGTAAGTCTGGTATATTTATTGCTCTGAAATAATAAAGAGATTATTCAAAATATTGGCTTAATAACTTTATGGAATAAATAATTTACTCAGCCTATTCCTCATACAAGAACTTACCCAAGACTTGACAACGCTTTCATAACATTTTATAATGAGCTCAGCATAAATTAGAAAAGAGGAACGAGTATGAAAGCTCGACGCATCCAACAAATAAAGAATATAACCTTTGAGAAAGGAAGCATTTCTTTAGATGAACTCTGCGAGATATTCGGCGTTTCTAAAAATACAATTCGACGTGACGTGAATATTTTGGAAAAAGAAGGTTCAATCAAGAAAGTATATGGAGGAATCCAAGCCGTTGAACAAGTTTCACTCCTGCCCTTTGACCAAAGGGAAATTAAACATGCGCAGGAGAAAGAAATCATTGGACAACAAGCCAGTTTACTGGTCGATAATGGGGATATTATTTTCATAGATTCAGGTACAACAACTTCACAGTTAATGAAGTATCTACCTAAAGATATCCAGTGTACAATTCTAACAACGAGTTTAAATGTTATTGAACAGTGTGATGCCTTTCCTAATATTACCTTAATTGTTGTGGGATCAATCTATAAACGGAGTACGCGCTCATTTATCTTCCCTCAACCAGGTGAGGCATTGGAAGGCTATAATATAAACAAGGCTTTTCTTGCATGTACAGGCCTTTCAATCGAAAATGGTCTGACAAACTCAGACCCCTTAGAACAGGAAATAAAACAAACGGTCTGTAACCTTGCTAAGCAGCTAATCGTGTTAGCCGACCATTCTAAGTATGATCAACCGACATTATTAACATACTCCCCTTTAGATTCGATTCACTACTTTGTTACGGATGTAGAACCGCCTAGTGAATATCAACAATTCTTTAACGAATACAATATCCATGTTTTAGCAGGTGATCCTTCACTGATTCAACATGGATAATTCGCTCAAAGATTTGAACCAATACTGTATATTTTTCCTACGATATTGTTTTTTGGCTAAAGGAGGTGAGGTCTGTTCGGCAAATTTTATCGTTACACTGGCACATGAAGTCAATCGATTTATCTAAACAGTCGCTTAAAATATTTGAAAAGGAGCATAAATATGAGTATCCATAAAATTGAAATGCCCCCTGAAATTTATTACGGTGCCAATGCCCTTGAGAAGGTAGGTGAAGTTGCACAACGTTTAGGTAGTCGTGCTTTAATTGTAGGTGACCAAGTTATGGAAGAGTTAGGAAATGTCCAGAAAGTCGCAGACTTACTAGCCACTAGTGGGGTTGAAAGCGCATCATACTTGGGAGCTAATACAGAGCCGACAGATACATTTGTAGACGAAGCCCTGTCAGTTTATCAAGAGAATAATTGTGATGTAATTATCTCAATTGGTGGTGGCAGTTGCATTGATACAGCTAAAGCTCTTGCCGTAGTGGCAACAAACGGTGGTTATATTGGAGATTATTTCGGTAATAAGAAAGTTGCCGATAAGCCTTCTGTGCCCCTAATTATTATTCCAACAACAGCGGGAACCGGCTCAGAAGTAACAAACGTAACCGTCATAACGAATACACACAATAACGTTAAGATGATGATTAAGCACTATGCCTTCCTTCCAAGAGTAGCCATTGTCGATCCAGTGCTTACTATGACTTCTCCTGGCCACGTTACAGCTGCTGCCGGTCTAGATGCTTTATGTCATGCAATTGAGTCTTACGTTTCGAGAATTGCCCACCCGATGACTCAGATTTTCTCTCTTGATGCGGCCAAACTTATCTTAAATAATATTCAACAAGCTTATGATGACCCAAACAACACTGAAGCTCGGACAAATATGGCCATTGGTGCATTACAAGCTGGTGTTGCCTTCTCGAACGCATCTGTCACTTTAATCCATGGCATGTCACGTCCCGTTGGAGCAATATTCCATGTACCTCATGGAATATCCAATACAATGTTGCTTCCTGCTTATTTAGAATTCATTCGTGATGTTGCTGAGGAAGACTTAGCATATTTAACACGTTATGCCCTTCCTGAGGAGACACAAGACAAATCTGACAAAGAAGCTGTCGATTTCTTAATCCAGAAAACAAAAGAATTAAGCAATCACATGGATGTGCCGAATATGAAAGAATGGGGTATTGATCAAACTGAATTTGAAGCTAATATTGATAAAATGACTAGTGATGCGATTGAATCAGGAAGCCCAGCTTATACCCCGCGTATTCCAACAGCAGACGAAATTAAAGAGTTGTACCGCTATTGCTACGATTATGACTTTTCTGTTTAATCTCATGGAGCAACAAAGCCTACCTTGCTTAGAGGTAGGCTTGCCATTATTTACAATAGGAAATGAGTGATTACTATGAACATCATGGGTGCTCTTGGTGTACTCTTAGGTGTGATGCTTATTATTTTCTTATCACTGAAAGGAATGCATATACTTCTTGCGGCACCTTTAGCCACACTCGCTATCGTTTTATTAAATCAAATGGATATTGTCAATACTTTTCTTGATGCACACACAAATTCATTTATGGGGGCCTTAGCTAACTATATTTTGAATTATTTTCCTATCTTTTTGTTTGGCGCAATTCTGGCTAGACTCATGGAAGCAAGTGGGGCTACAAATTCAATTGCTGATTATATCATTTCAATAATTGGTGAAGATAATCCGTATCGAATTATGCTAGCAATTTTCATCATCAGCTCTATTCTTACCTATGGAGGAATTAGTCTCTTTGTAGCCATGTTTGCCGTCATTCCGCTTGCTCGGACACTTTTCGCAAAGATGAATATATCTTGGCATCTTGTACAAATACCTCTTTGGTTAGGTATATGCTCTTTCACAATGACAATTATGCCAGGAACACCAGCCGTCCAAAATGTAATTCCCATTCAATATTTAAATACTTCACTCACGGCAGCGGTCATTCCTAGTATTTTAGGAACCATTGCGTGCATTACATTTGGCTTGTGGTATATGCACTATGCATTAAACAAAAGTCTTAATAAAGGCGAAAACTTTCATACCTATCCAAGCAAGGCACCTGAAGGAACTAGTAACGAGAATTCTCCTAACTTTGCTAAAAGCATTTCACCTTTATTAATTTTAATTCTAATTGCTTTTTCTGGTAGTATCTTGGGGAATGAGTTTCTAAAACAGAACATTATTTACATTGCATTAATCGCAGGTATTCTACTCGCAGTCATCCTGTTTTACAAGCATCTTTCGTCCAAAATGCTCACAATATTAAACGAGGGCGCAAGCGCATCAATCGGTCCTATCTTTAGTACGGCTGCTGCAGTGGCCTTCGGATCAGTAACAATGATGGCTCCTGGGTTTGAAATTTTCTCAAACTTGATTACTAATATTCCAGGAAATCCTTTAATCGGCCTGACTATTTTAACTTCTTTGATGTCAGGGATTACCGGGTCTTCTTCTGGTGCTCTTGGGATAATTATGCCTGCCTTTGCGGATCATTATTTGTCCATTGGAATCCATCCTGAGCTCATTCATCGGGTTGCAACAACTGGATCCAATATACTCACGATTGTTCCGCAAAGTGGAGTTGTTCTAACGTTTCTAAGCCTAACAGGATTAACTTACAAGAATGGTTTCAAAGAAAGTTTTATCACTGTCTTTGGCGGGACACTTATTGCACAGATTGTCATCATTATTTCTGGCTCACTCTTATACTAGTCTGATTAAGAAGCTTTAGTCTTATAATGAATAAAGCTTCTTACTACTTTTCTTATGCGTTTCGATAAACAATAAAATAAATGCCCATCCCTAAAAAAACTATCCCAATGACTGTATTAAAGCTCGCCGGATGGTGGACTGCTCCAAACAAAGCGTAATGATCTATCAAGACTGATATGACTAATTGACTCACCATATAAATTGAAAGAAAAGTCGAAAAGCCGATATATGGTGGAATAATAATATTTGCACTAACAACAAGTGCACTGATTAATCCACCCAACCACATGTACCAGTTCTGACTTGTTGTCTCAGGAGCACTAATAGGCATTTGTTGTCTTGTCAGATAAGCTAAGATAAGCATAATAAGCATACCAATCGTATTGCTAATAGCTCCAGAAACGAAAGGATTTCCTACTTCCCCTCTAAGTAATCCATTCACCGACCCTTGTATAGGGAATAATGCTCCTGCTAAGATAGCTAAAATTAACATCATAATATCCATAATAGACCTTCTTTCCTTAAAGTTTAATATCATTGTATCAAATCTCTTTAAAGAAAGAGTATTAAATTCGTTTTAAGAGAGCGAGGAGGTATCAGACTGGTGTAAATACTCCTCCATAAACCCCAAGGACCCCTCCTTGAAATACCGCTCCAACACAGTCAGCACCGCCTGCTCCTCATTGCTGCCAATTTCATAAGCACAATGCTCCGCCAAATGCGGATCAGCATTCGACATCGCCACACTATACTTCACTTCCCGCATCATACTCAAATCATTCATACTATCCCCAAAAGCCATGCACTCATCTGGAGCTAAATCATAACGTTTTTGTAAATAATCAATCGCAAAGCCCTTACCACTTTGCCGATGAATAATATCAATCGAAACATTCCCACTCGTCACCGCCATAATATCTGGGAACTCAGCATTCGCAGCCTCCGCCACAGCCTTATTATATGCCAAGCCTTGATGTGACAGAATACAAACCTTCGTCACCATCTTCGCCTCAGGAATCTCAGCAAAAGAATCCACTTCTTCCAAAATCCCATTGTAAATCTTAGCAATCTCATAGAAAGGATCATCTCGCAAAATATAGGACTGGTCCCCAGTACTAATAAACACGGACACATCCGCATAAGGTTCCAGAAACGCTACAATATCCAAGGCCAAAGCCCGAGTCATCGCAATTTCATGCTGCAGAACCTCTTGCTGCACAACATAACTCCCATTATCCCCCGCGAAATACAAATATTCCTTGTCCGCCTCATCAAAGAAATCCCTCAGTTGATGGTAACTATTCCCACTGGCAATCACAAACTTAATACCATGCTCCTTGCACTGCTCCAGCACCCGCTTAAAGCGCCCCACATCATAAGACTTATCATCCCGCAAGAACGTACTATCCATATCCACCGCCACAAGTTTCAAACTCATTCAGCCACCCCTTCAATCATGTTACACCTATCATACCACGGATTCCCACAATTTTAACCCCAAATTACTCTCAACTATGGACTTAGGAAGATAAGATTTTAAACAGCTTCCATCGCTAAGTTTATAAAAACACCCACTCAAAAATCATTGACCTTAGGCAAAATAACAAACGCCCAAAGATTCGGAAACCTTTGCGCGTTTTGTTAAATCGCTTATTAAATTAACGAGACCATCGCGCAATACATCCTCCAACATCTATGTTTAAACTAAATATAAAGACTTAAATTCCCTCGCCATCCTCTCTGAGCCAAAAATTAATTGATATTACAGGAAACTCAAACTCCTCTGACAACTCTTCGTGATTCAAAAGGCTTGCTAGATTAATTGTACAAATAACTACTTCTGCACTTCTTTGATGACAATTTGAACCCTATCTCAAATCTGCCTCAGACACACCAATTAAGTCCGTAATAACCTCCACTGGTGAGTTAAACATAGCTGCGATATCTTCCGCAGTAAAGCCTTGGTGAATCATTTGCGTGAACATCTGTTTCCGCGTCCTTAACATGCCGATTTGTTCGCCTTTCGCAATGCCTCGTCGCTCACCTTTTTCAATACCTCTTTCAATGCCTCGCTGTTCACCTTTTGCGAAGCCCGTTTCTTCACCCATCTCATAAGCAATACTTAACTCAGCATCTCGGATATCTAAATATTTCTGTCTTCAATCTAACACTTTCTGTTCCTCCTCAGTTAAGTTTGCCGGATCCATTAATTTATAAGCATCAACTACTACCTCAGGTGCATCTGGCGCAGGCTTCAGCCCTTAAGAAACTGCCAACAATGCTTATACTTAGCATCTTCACTTATATTATAATTAGTTAAGCTCACAAAGGTCCACTCGATACCATTATAATTCTGGAATATTTTTAATGGTTCATTCGTCAAGGAGCCTTTGCACACAAAAGTCCGAATCCCCTTAGGCTCATCTTCAGGAAACAGCGCAAAATCAAGAACAGCTATACTATGGACTGTCTGCAAACTCACATATCTATTATCTTTCTTTTGCTTTTAAGCGAACTTCAATCCTTCTTGTTCCTCCACTGTCTCTTCTGCTATGTCTTTCCTACCATAATTTCGCCGATAAGCCGAACTAGCATAATACAAAATCCGCTCCAGAAAGCCTACATGTGGCAGAACTTGCATCTCAATTGTCACATACAGATTATTTCGATCTCTGACTAAGATATCTACCTCCGTATAATCCATCTTCCCAATATTGGCAAACTAATTATAATGATACGGATTTTCAAATACAATCTCCGTATATCTTTCACCTAAGATAGCTTCCAGAAAATCTTACGTAATCTCCTCATAACCACTGCTGGCAAGTACACGCTTGAAAAGCATATCATTGGTCGGTTTCATTTTCATATACACACCCCATTCTATATCGTATGAAGAGTTGCCCCTTCATATATATACTCGTTTCAAGGCGTAAAACCATCTGGTCAATTTTTAAACTTTTAATTATCTCCTGAATACATGATATCTACCAAACATCATTTAAAACATCAAAAAACAGCCACATCCCCCCGGACGCAGCTGCACATACCTTTTCATTCACATAAAAGAACAAGCCACATATACCAACCTAATGTCCTACTCCACCTCATCATCAAAAGCCATTCGTTCCGTAAATAACGGACTCACCGATTGATTCTCATGGATACGCCGTATTGCTTCTGCAAGTAAGGGAGCTACGGAAACTTGCTCCAACTTCGAAATCCGCTTAGCTTCAGGCAAGTGAATCGTATCTGTCACCAACAAACACTCAATCGGCGACGCTTCAATCATCTGAGCGGCATTGCCTGAGAGGACGGCATGGGTTGCTGCTGCATACACAGATTTAGCCCCATACTCTACTAAAGCATCGGCTGCCGTTAAGGCGGTCAAGCCGGAGTCAATGATATCATCAATAATAATTGTCGTCTTATCAAGGACATCGCCCACTACGCTTGCGTGGGAATAGCGCCGGTCTACTATCGCAATTGGTGCTTGCAGGAACTCCGCCAATTTCCGTGCCCGGGTTACTCCACCTTGGTCCGGTGAAACAACTACCACATCGTCTCCGGCTAATTGCCGGTCGATTAAATAATCGGCAATTAAAGGTACCCCTTGCAGATGGTCCACCGGCATATCGAAGAAGCCTTGAATTTGATTAGCATGCAAGTCTAGCGTGACAATTCGGTCCGCTCCGGCCAACTCTAGCATATTCGCCACTAACTTTGCTGTAATGGGTGTCCGAGGGCCATCCTGTTGCTCCTGGCGTGCATAACCATAATACGGCAAGACGACATTAATTTTCTTTGCACTTGCTCGCTTTAAAGCATCAATCATAATCATCAGTTCCATAATATTATCACTGATAGGAAAAGACGTTGACTGAATCACATAAATATGATCGCCCCGAATACTTTCTTCAATATTAATTTTAATCTCACCATCAGCAAACTGTGTTGCATCTAGCTTCCCTAATTCAACTCCCAAATGCTCAGCAATCGCAGCCGCCAAAGACTGGTTAGAACTCAAAGAGAAGACTCTTAAATTAGAATGTTTATAGTTTTTCGCAATCATTACAAGCCTCCAATACACATTACTTTCACCCAAAGCCTAAATATCAAACGCATCTAATTTCCCTCATATTACCACATTTTCGCAGGGGACTAAAGTTTAAATATTCCCTAGTGTCAGCTTATATATTTTCCGTAAGTTGTATAAGCAAATGCATAAGCATTAAAGAAAAAAATCAGTGAATACGATGTACTAAATAGCTATCAAACCATTAGTAAGGAGTATTCACTGACATGATAAATTCTACCACAACAGGCCGTCGATTTAAGCACTTCACCCCTGAAATGCGAGGACGATTAGAGCAGATGTATCAAGAAGGGCGTATTCTCAAGTCCAAATGGCAGAGATACTCGGTGTTAGCCAATCTGCTGTATCACGAGTGGTAAAACGCGGAAGAGTTCGCCAGAAAGATTATAACGACAAGTACTACACACTTATATCGCTGAAGTCGGTTCTCGTGTTTAACAAGAAAATCGAGCTAATTGCCGTGTTAAAAGCATCTATCGCTATAGTCAGCATTTCTTTAGTGAACTTGAAAAAGCTTTGTTAACACCAACTAAAGAACGCATTTTCAGTGTTGACACCTTTGTTCATTCCTACCGAAGAAACAATTCATTAGAGCTTGTGTCCTGCACCAAGACTGTCTATCAATACATTGATCAACAGCTCTTGAAAGTCCTCAACATCAATTTGCTAATGAAAACACGCTTACGTCCCCGAAAGCAACAGTCACCCCCATGGATCTAATACAAAAGTTTTGGATCGCAGTATTGAGTTGCGGTGTGTAACCGTACTATCTCGGGAAAAGTTTGCCCACTGGGAACTTGATTGAGTTCTCGGCAAGAAAACAAAAGGAGAACCATGTGTCATCACGTTAGTTGAGCGTAAGACACGTAAACTCATAACTAAAAAAACTGGAATCGAACTGCTGAAAAGATTGAGGTAGCCGTATTGAAGATGATTAAAAAAGAAGGAGTTGAGCGCTTTAAGACAATTGCAACGGACAATGAATCTGAGTTCTCTACGTTATCGAATCTTGAGCATCAATGTGAAGAGACTAAAATTCATTTTAACCATGCTTATGCAGCGTGGGATAAAGGAACAAATGAAGGTCATAATCGTATTTTACGTGAATTCTTACCTAAAGGAGAGAGTCTAAGAGAATTAACCTATCGAGATTTCATAAAGCTATAATTCTAGAGCATTCTGGTACAACTGTTGACCTGCTTATTTCAGTTAGTTTACCTGTCTCTCTTGACCTTTCAAAAATCACTAAATTGTTACTATCCAGATTCGGAACTAATAAATAATTTTCATCTCTACTTAGAGTGAAGTCACGTGGCGTAAGCCCCCCGGATTCTATTCTCTGAACTTGTTCTAATTGTCCAGAATGATTAATTTTAAAGACATTAATTACATCATGATAACGACTTGAAGTATAAATATATTTTTCATCATTTGTCATTTTTATGGCTGCACTATGAGCTGTTTCTTTAAACCTATCTGGCACTAAATCATACACATTTTCTACTTCTTTAAGTAAGCCATGATTGTCTAGGGAAATAACTTGTAAAGTGTTATTTAATTCGCCTATTACATACGCTCTTGGACTTTTTTCAGAAAGAATTAAATGCCTTGGGCCTGAGCCAGCTGATAAGCTAATTTCATTCAATAGAGGATATCTCTTGCTTTCATCATTCAAGTAGACAGCAACATGATCTGTCCCCAAATCACAAATATATAACAAGTCATCTCTAAGAACTACACAATGAGGTCGAGATCTGGTTTGCTCTTTACGAACACTGGAGCCACTTCTTGCGATTCCTTCAATTGGTTTAAGCTGATTCTCTTGTAAGTCATAAATATCTATTTTGCTAGTATGGTATTGTGACACAAATATCTTTTTATTTCGATTATCGTAACAGATATGGCAACCAGCAACTTCGCTATTTATACAAGTATCAATCCATTCAAGTTGTCGATTATTTATTCTAAATACTGATAGTCCGCCCTCTTTTTGTTTATTACGATCAATTGAAAAAATATATCCAGCTTCTTTATCATACTCAATGTATGTTGGATAACTCATTTCTCTCAATGTTAAAAAGTTTGAGCTTTTTCCTTCTTCTGAGATTGATATTGTGTTTATACCTTTATTTATTGTATTAGTATATCCACCTAATATATACTCCGCCATAATAATCAACCTTTCTAACTATTTTATTTATATTAACAATTATAACTTCTATTTGAAGCAATTATAATAACTCTTCTTCCACATACTAACAGAAATGATTGTTCTGAAAAAAGCTTTCATTACTGATAATATATAGACAGACAAGGAGGTGATGAAATAAATTATGGAAGCAAAAAAACGACAAATTGAATTCATCAAACTGTTAATTAAAGAACAAGAAATATCTAGGCCTGCAAATTACTATAGTAAAATTCTTAATGTCTCTACGAAAACTATCTATTCTGATATTAAAGATATCACCTCACTCTTAAAATCCTGGGAATTAAACATTTCCTCGAAAAGAGGTCTTGGAATCGTATTAGAAGGAAAGCAATCAGAGAAATATAAATTAATCCAGCATTTGGGAGAAAGTAATGACGATAAGTATACACCTATCAACCGCAGACTCATCATTGTTAAAGAGGTATGTTTTTCGGATAAAAAAGTAAGTATCGAAGTATTAGCACAAAGTTTTTTTGTCTCAAAAACTTCTATCTATAATGACATAGAATATTTAAACAGTATAAATAGCGAAAAAGATGTTAATTTTTCAATTGATGATAAATATGTTTATGTTAATGGGACTGAAAATAATATACAAGTATCCATTAAAAAAATCCTCTATAATTTAATTGATAAGAGCGAAAATAAAGAATTTAAAGATGTATGCTTAAATCTATTTGACAGAAAACTATTTTATGAAATATGGCATTTTTATCAAAAAAACAGTATTAATATTCCATTAGTTTACAGAAATTCTTTAATTTTATCGACTCTAATATTCTATCAAAGATATGTTTTAGGTTATCGTGTAAAAACTACTCCAAATGAAAAATCAGTTTATCAAACATTAGGTCTTCATCGCACCTTTCAATATATTAATAGCATTAATAAACAACTTGGAATTCAAATGAATAAAGACAACTTTTTATTCTTAGCCTATCAAATCGAAGCCCATAATATTTCAAAAGATATATTAGCAGACGATAGACACGAAAAGGCTATTCAAGATTTTTTAGAGCTCATGGAAGAAATAGAAGGGATAGACTTTTTAGAAAACTTCCAACTCTATCAGTCTTTGATTAATCATTTTCCTGCTATGATACTAAGACTTCAAATGGGGATTCGCATTGCTAATCCTCTTCTAAGTGAAATAAAAAAAGAATATTCTAAATTATTCGCAGTCCTATACTATGCACTTTCTAATATAGAAGATGAATATCAAATTCAATTAAACGATGATGAAGTCTCTTTAATATTAATTTATTTCCAAATAGCTATTGAAAAGTACGAGAAAAACAAATCAATTTTAGTAATCTACAGTAAAGACATCCAAAATAAGCAGCTCGTCTTAAACAGAGTCAGAAATTCAATTCCTAGTAAAAATGAAATAGAATTTATTGATTCACAAAACCTTAATCAGGTAAGGTGGGAAAAATATAGACTAATCATTAATACTGCTCCAAATGTTCTAGATGAAGATATTCCGATAGAGAAATACATAAGAACATCTAGCATTATTAATGAAGAAGACCAAGTTAATATTATTCTCAAATATGCTGCTGCCAATATGCTTGAAGGCACGTCAGATTACGACTTGCTAGAGGATTATTTCGACGAAAAAAAAATTTTCCTAAGGTCAGCAATACGTAATAAATATGACGCTTTAAACTTCTTATTAGACGAACTTGAAGCATCCGGCAATGTTAATTATAACTATCGTGAAAGTATATTTAATAGAGAAGCACTAGGCTCTACCTATATTGATAACCAAGTTTCCATGCCACATGGTAATCCATCTGATGTCTATAAATCAAGTATTTCTTTTATAACCTTTGAAAAACCTATAAGATGGGGAAGTTATAAAGTAAAAATGGTTATTTTATTAAGTATCTGCGAAGGTGATGCGAAAAATATCAAAAGTATCATTGAAGCAATTCACGTTATAATCAGTAATCAATCATTACTGGAAAAACTATATCGAGTAGATGATGAATGTGAATTCATCCAAATCCTATCAGATGCTTGGAGGAAATAGTATGGAACAAATATCTACTAAATTAATAGCACTTAATCAAGATGCTAAGAATTGGGAGGACGCCTTAATAATAGCAGGAAATATTCTGGAGGTTAATGGATATATTACAGCAGATTATACTCACGAAATGATTAATGCGGTACATGACCTTGGACCTTATATTGTAATTGCACCTGGTATTGCTTTTGGACATGCACGACCCTCAAATTCTGTAAAAAGAACAGGTTTCAGTATAGTTACTTTAAATAAACCCGTAGAATTTGGAAATAAGGAAAATGATCCAGTCTCTATTATAATGGCATTATCAGCAATAAATAGCGAAGATCACCTTAATACATTACAAAGATTAATTGAGTTTCTACAAGTTGAAAAGAATATCTCCTATCTTAAACAAGCTAAAACAGAACAAGATAAAGAAACTATAATTAGATTAATAAATAATGGAGGGGATAAAGATGCGTGAAATATTAAACTTTATTATATTTCAAATTCTTAATAATTCAGCTATTTTCCTTGGCATAATAGCTCTAATCGGTTTACTTTTACAGAGAAAAACCTTAGCTGAAACAATAGATGGTGTTGTTAAAACGATTGTTGGTTTAGTGATCTTAGATGCTGGTGCTGGTATTATCTCAAATTCTATAGCTCCTATTGTAGACTTATTGAATAAAAGTACAGGAATTAATGGTGTTTTGCCGGCAAACGAAGCTGCTTTCGCTATCGCAATGGAGACACTGTCTACAAATATTGTTTTAAGTTTCTTACTTGGATTTATACTGCACTTGATTCTAGTTAAAATAATACCGAATAAAAATTTTAAACATGTCTATTTAACTGTTCATCAAATGTTGATTGTCTCCTCATTCTTGCACGTAGCCTTACCCTATGTAATAAATGTCAGCAATACTTTACTTATTATCATTGCAGCAATTCTATTAGCTCTTTATTGGACAATCGGACCCGCAATTGCTCGTATATATACTAAAGACTTCACAGATGATGAAATTACTTTAGGTCATGCGAACCATTTAGGTGCTTGGCTAGGAGGTGTGATTGGTAATTTAGTAGGGAAGCCAGAAGAAGATGCTGAAAACTTAGAACTTCCGGGTATTCTGTCTATATTTAAAGACACTACTATTTCTCTAGCATTCATAATGCCAATTATTTATATTATAATTGGACTGATTGTTGGATCTGATGGAATAGTAACCTTATCTAATGACACAAATTGGTTCATTTGGCTTTTCCTTAGTGCTATGCAATTTACCGCAGGTTTTGTCATTCTAATGAGTGGTGTTAGGATGTTTACTGGATCGATTGTTCCAGCATTCCAAGGAATTGCTGATAAATTTCTTCCTGGTGCTGTACCAGCCCTCGATGTAGCTGTATTCTACGCCTTTAGTCCAACTGGCTCTCTTCTTGGTTTTCTAGGTTCAATTCTCGGAACGATAATTTACGTTATTTTCTCACTGATTGTCAGAATAAATGTCATTGTCTTCCCTTCACCTATTATTATGTTCTTTGATGGATGCTTAATAGGAGTAGTGGGCAATAAACGTGGTGGTTGGAAAGCAGCATTAATTGCTGGTGCAATAGCCGGTTTTATAACACACCTAGGGTTTGCATTCCTTTATCCAATGACAACAAGCCTATATGGCTCTGGTTTAACATTCTCTAATATTGATTATTCCTTAGTTTGGTTACCACTGATGTGGTTCTTGAGATTATTTAGTTAATCGTCACTATATCATTATATTTAGCGTAACCTCATAAACTCCACGTAAAAAATGGTAAAATTTGCTCATGGACAACCAAATAGATGATTTTCTTGAATGTTTGACGAAGTATATTGATATATTTTCAAAGGAGTATTTTCTCAAAAATCAAACGCACGCTAAAGAAGCCTCAAAAAAACAATAATTTGAAGCAATTCTAAAATATTTAGCTTAGCCTTACCTTACTGGCAATACTTTACCTATAAGCTTTGAAGTGAATCAAGATGCATGCAACAGAAACTATGATATAGATATGTGTACGAACTCCTATATGAGTGTGTTCCAAGTTGTAATCGATTACAATCTGGTTATTACCTCACTCAGATGCCCTTCGTTGCCGATAGAGTTTCTGCTAAGATTTCGAAGGCCGTTGCTATGGAGTGTACAGATGATTATCGTCTTTGGTCTTTGTATAGAAGACTAAACCATGCTTACGATCAGAGAAGTAATGATTAGGATATTGCTAATATAGTTTCTTAGATTAGATACGACAACGTTATTTTCTGTCACTTGCGGTCAGGATAATAACCGTTATAGATCATTTCTAACCGGTACATATAAGAATCCCTTCTGGCAAATTTTGGATATCTGCTTTATCCGATTAAGTGTTCCCTTTGTTTGTGTAATTGAGTGGGATGACGGGATCCATCTCATGGTGTTTACACCAATTATAAATGGCCTAGTTATCGTGCGCACCATCTGCGATATAAAGTGTCTCCTTATATGTTAAGATGAGACGTATAAATTCATCCATGACAAAGACATTGGTTATGGTATTGTGGTTGTGGTGTTGTGCATACATAATTCTGAAGTGTAGCGATAATCGATTTTAAGGTCAACGATGTGCGTATTAAGTAAACATTCAAATTGACCATATAAATTAATGCTTTGACAGCTATCTTATTCCTAACGAGCATTGCAATTTGTGAACCATCCGGGGCAGGTACAAACATATCTGTTTTTACAATCGTACTTTTACGGATATAGGGCGTGAGCGTGTTGGGATAGATGTTCCATCATCAGATACTATTAAGTCCTGCGACAAGAGACCGAGGGCTTTTAATCGGGCAATGGCAATATCGAAAAATAAATGTTGTAAAGGACGTTCGGAACGATGTGGGCACAGCGCTTGACGTTAAGCTCGTTCAACGATTTTTCGTGTCATATCTTTTAGTTCGCCCTTTAGCTTTTGGTTTTTCTGGCCTTTCACCTTACGGTGTCCTGGCAAGGTTCTAGTGAGGATGCTGTCGTTGAAGAGACATATCCGATTCTTGAAAGCATAGAAAGACCCAAACGAAGAGATGTCCTCACGGAAAACAAAGCTAATGATGACCCTTAAGACAGGTGTTGTCTTGCGGATTCGATGGAGCTGGGCAAATGAAATATGCATTTGAACACTTAAAATAAGTGCCCGAAGTATTTCTATTTGTTTATTTTACTCGGCCTACCTGTATCGAATAAAGTGAGGCAAGTGTCTGATGAGCATTATTTAAATCGAGGTGCTTAAAGAGTTTAATTTCATACGTAAATGATTCTTGAAATTGTAAAGGATTCTGGCTAAGTGAGCGTGAAATAGATTTAAGATACTCTTCACCGGCGATTATGGGACGTTTTCGAAAAGCCAAGTAAAATGCTTGAAAATAAATATATAATAATTGCATCAATAACTTTATAAAAT
Source organism: Suicoccus acidiformans (assembly GCF_003546865.1). Classification (GTDB taxonomy): domain Bacteria; phylum Bacillota; class Bacilli; order Lactobacillales; family Aerococcaceae; genus Suicoccus; species Suicoccus acidiformans. The sequence continues at coordinate 529,338 of NZ_CP023434.1, read as the reverse complement.
ATGGAGGATAATCATTTAGCTAGGTGCCAAAAACATTGATATAATAGACAAAAAATTAGTTTATGAGGAAATATATTATTTAATTAACGGAGGAAGATAAAATGAAAATTGTATGTGTTTGCGGTTTTGGTCTTGGAACGAGCGTTATGGCAAAATCAAATTTAGAAAAAATACTTACAGAAAATAATATTCAGGCAGAAGTTGATGCTATTGACATTGGTAGTATTAATTCAGCACCAGCAGACTATTATATTACAACAAAAAATTTAGCTAATAACATACCTTTAAATCTTCAAGATCGAACTATTGTACTCACAAATATTGTTAGTAAGAGAGAAATGCTAGAAGCGGTTAGTGAGATTGAAAATCTTATGGAAAAGTAATAGTTGTAGTTTTTAACCTGAATTCTCTCCTTTTTTGTAAAACTTTTTAAATTCAACTGACTTAAATCCTATTTTACCCAAAATATAATATCTATAACTTGGTCGACAACAACAAAAATGTTGATGTTGTCGACCTTTCTCTATTGACTTTTTTCCTGACTTTCGTTGTTTAAAATTAATTTTCTATTTTAAAACGGTGATATCATACGCTTTATCGTCGTTTTCTTTTATATATTTTTGTCCACTTATGTTCACTTATTATTAAAATCATGATATAATAGTCTTAACGACTAAGTGAGGTGAAATCGATGTATGTAACGGTAAGTGGGTCCGGGGAATATCGGGTGATTCAATTCGTTGAACAACACCGTATTCCCAATACCAAGAAGAAGAAAACAAAGGTTATTGAAACAGTTGGGAATTACGAAAAGATGCTTGCGGAAGATCCCGACATCATGGAAAAGCTTAGAGCAGAAGCAAAGAAACGCACGCAAGAAAAGAAAAATGCTAAGCAACCTGCCCAAGTAGAAATAAAGAAAGAACTATTGAATGATATATCTCAGTCACATACCAGCTATCACATTGGCCATTCTGTCATATTACAGATGTGGAAAGACTTAGCGATAGATACATTCTTCGCGAAGCATTTAGCTAAACGCTATCCTAGGAAAGTACAAGAAGCTATCTTCTCACTCGTTCTACATCGGATGCTAGTCCCCCAAAGTATTCGGGCCACTCACCGTGATTTGCCTTTCTATGCCGGTGTCCGTTGCTACCATAAAGATCTCTATTATCAAGTATTGGATGTCTTAGATGAACTATCGGATGATCTGATGAATCATCTTTATAAGCAATTTGAGCAGAAGACGGAACGTTCAGGTCCTGTTGCGTACTATGATGTCACTACATTCTCCTTCGAAAGTGTCCAAGCTGGAGAACTTCGCATGTTTGGTTATTCAAAGGACCACAAGAACAATGAAGTTCAAGTCGTGATGGGACTTCTTATGGATAACCAAGGGATTCCTATCAGCTACCAATTATTTCCAGGAAATACAATGGATCAACGAACACTGAAAGACACTGTGTCCGAACTAAAACAACGCTACAATATGGACAAAATCGTCATCGTAGCCGACCGTGGTCTCAACTGTAAGGATAACCTCGCCATGTTAGTTGAGAAAGGTCATGACTTTGTCATCAGTTATAGCTTGAAGAAGGCCCCTGCGTATATCAAAGAAGTTGCCCTAAATGAAGGTGACTGGCAGACTGTGAAAGCAGAGGGTCAAGGAAAGGTTTACTACCGTTCAAAAATCATTGAGTATCTCCTCGATGTGAAAGTTGAGTTAACAGAAGAAGAGAGGAAGGCTTTACCTAAACGCCCCGGAAGGCCTCGCAAGTACAAGACGATACAAATTCCCGTACATATTCATGTGACGTGGGAGGCGAAGCGAGCGGCAAAAGACCGAAAATATCGAGAGAAAAGTGTTGAGAAGGCACAAGAAGCTGTTGATCAACCAAGCAAATTGAAGTCATCAGTGAAACGTGGCCGTAATCAGTACATTCACTTTGATGCAGATACTGAAGGCATCGAATTAGATGAGGCAAAAATTCAAGAGCAAGCCATGTATGATGATTATTATGCCATCATCACGAATCAACTAGACCTTACGACAGCGGAAGTCATCGGGACCTATTGTGGTTTATGGCAAATTGAGGAGAGTTTTCGTGTCTTGAAGACGGATTTACGCTCGCGACCCGTCTTTGTTTGGACGGATGCACATATTCGAGGTCATTTCGTTCTCTGCTTCTTAAGTCTTTGTCTTATGCGTTATTTACAGTATCGTGTCAAGAAAAGTACTGGGTTATCGATATCATGTGATGCACTCAGTCAGTCTATGGACGAAGCGATTGTGACTGCCTTAGGTCATTACCCAGACATCCAATTGGTTCCAAGCAACATCAGCCAAACTTATTTAACAATACAGAAGGCAATGAAGATGCCAGAACTTTTAACCATTATGACACGTTCTGAATTTAAGAAAATTACTCAACTAGACTTGAATAAGAACTATAATCTCTAAGTGGACATATTTTCCACCTAAAAAACAGCCTTAAAAACCGTTATATCAACGTTTTAAGACTGTTTTTTGATTATAAACAATGAAACTCAGGATAAAGCCCTAAGATTTGTAAGCGGTTTCTTTTTCATGTCTAAGAGTCTTTGAGGGTCAAAAAAAGCCCGTGATTGTAACATAACAATCGCGGGCTTTAACAGGCTTTGGAGTAAATTATTAGGGGGGTTAAATATCATTAGGCAATCCATATCGTTCTTGATAAACAACAGCGATACGCTCAATTAGTAGTTGATAAAGAATGGGATGATTCTGTACCAGCGACGAATAATTAATTTCCAGCATGTAATCCATAGCTTCAGCATTAGGCGGAGTCGGGTTTGACGTGATCAGCACTCGAGTCATTTTACTAGAGGTCAGAAACCTTTCGCTGACATTCTGTAAGTACTTTCCCGAGTTAGAGAAAATGATAATCAAACAGTTTTCATTAACCCGATCCATATACTCAGACTGCCTCTTAGTATCCATGGATGTATAAACAAACTTCCGATAATAACTCATCTTATATTGAAAATTCATGGCAGCAGTTTCAGAATATATCTCTCCAAAGGCCGCTATATCGTCATGATGGTAAATATCATCAACTAAATGACTAATTTTATCAGTCAATTCTTCAGAACCAAACAAATTCTTAATATCGATGGCCAGAATTTTTAAATAACCATCCGCCCCGTATTCCATAATTCCATCTGTGATATTCTGTGTTGGGTAGCCTGATTTATAACGATCAGGTTCATTCTGTTCAATAGCCGCCTCCCTAAACTCAGAATAGTCCTTAAATCCAATGGATCGAACAAATTTAGAAAGAGAGGACTTTGACACATGGCACAGTTCAGCAAGCTGGTCTATTGATAATGAGGGAAGATTATTCAGATATTTGATCATCGTGCTAGCAATAGTAAATTCAATAGAATCTAGAGCGTTTACGTCACCAACAGTAATCAACCTCTGATACAGCAAGTGCATATTCATGTCTCCTCTGCATGTTTACCTCGAGTGGCCTATCAAATCTGCCTAACACAAAGTTGTGCTTCTAAATGATATTGCGACCACCTCATTTGTCACGAACGGCTTCTTCATCAACCTTACCAAAGGCTAACATAAATACAATAGCTAGCACAAAACTTATGGCGCAAGCAGCAATCGTCGCCCAAACAGAAGCGTCAAATCCGGTCTCAGGGTTAATAACTTGTAACCAGCCAAAAATCCCGTTTGTCCCATAAACATATTGCTTTGCACCAAAGAATCCCATAATAGCTCCACCAACAGCTGAGGCAACAGAGGCCAGCCAGAAGGCGCGGCGGTTTTGTAAAGTAACCCCATATATCGCAGGTTCTGTAACACCAAACAGCGCTGAGAAGAAACCGCCCTGAGCTACTTGTTTGAGCTTCTTATCCTTGGTCTTGAGCATAATCACTAGAACTACCCCAGCTTGTCCGAAGGCAGAGGTGAGACCAGTAATTGTTACGGGGTCGAAGCCAAGAGTTGCAATGTTGTTAATGCTGAGAGCCACAAAGCCCCAATGTACACCAAAAATCACAGCAAACTGAATCAATAATCCATATAGGAAGCCACCTAGAGTGCCGCTCACTTCAAAGACTTTAGCCATCAATAAGCCTAGAAGGTTAGAAACAAACTGACTTACTGGCCCGACAATTAAGAAGCCAAGTAAACCGGCTGAAAGCAACGTTAATAGCGGGACACCAAAAAGACTAAACATGTCAGGAACGTGCTTCTTGAAAAACTTTTCAAATTTAGTAGCGAACCAAGTCGTAAATATAACTGGTATCACTGACCCGCTATAATCCATTAAAATAATTGGAACCCCAAGAAAGGTCAAATGAACATCCGATTGAAATGGAGTGCCTGCAAATAACGTATAGAGCGGTGCTTGTTCCAACAGTCCAGGGATAGTAGGAAACATGAGGGCAGCACCTAAAGTCATACCCACAAAGGGATCTCCGCCGAACCGTTTCATTGAGGTGTACCCTAATACAACCGGGAGGAACTTCAAGAAAGCGCTCGCAATAAAGTCCAACAAAATGTAAGTCCCAGATTCTGTGCTTAATAGCTGAGTTGCTGTTAATAAAGCAAGAACTCCTTTTAAGACACCCGAAGCGGTTAACACACCTAATATAGGTGTAAAAATACCAGATATCGTGGCCAAGAAACTATTGGAAACCTTCTTATCCTTCATCTCATCTTTGACTTCGGAAGCGCTCTTCAGTTTGCTAGATTCATTATCACTAGTAGCTACATTTTCATTTAGATAGGCTTCCATAGCTTCATAGACATTACCAACTGTTTGGCCAATAACGACCTGAAATTGTCCACCTTGATCCACCACTGACATGACTCCATCAGTGCTTTCAATAAGTGAACGATCCACTTTGCTATTATCCTTAAGTGTGAAACGTAATCGAGTCACGCAGTGGTAAACACTAGCAATATTGTCGGCTCCGCCTACACCTTTTACAATGCGTTTAGCCGTCTTACCGTAATCCATTTTTAACATCCTTTCTACTTATACACGTTAATAGTTTGTCCTCTTTCAAAGCTTAAGTGTCTCTCTGAACCCTTGTAATACAGCTTGATGGTCTTTGGTACAGCATAGCGGATCTCCAAACGTTTTATTTTTCCATCCTCCCAACTCATAGACAATTCACCCTGACCTTTCAGCCGATAACCTTCGAGCCGCCCACTGGATAAAGCCTTTGGAAGTGCAGGCAAAACAAACAATTGATCGCCCCGATCCTGAACCAGCATATCAATGATGCCGCTAACTGCTCCAAAATTGCCGTCTATTTGGAAAGGAGGATGATTATCCATCAAATTTGGAAGAGTAGCTTTGCTTAATAACCGGCAAATACCCGCCCAAGCATTCTCGCCATCAAAAAGCCGCGTGTAAAAGTGAATAATCCAAGCTAAACTCCAGCCCGTGTGCCCACCGCCGTGACTTAGGCGCCGCTCTAAGGTCCGTTCGGCTGCCTGAGCCAACTCTGGAGATTTTAGAGGCTGGATGCTATCTCCAGGAAATAAACCGAATAGTTGCGAGATGTGGCGGTGTCCTGGTTCCAGCTCATCATAATCTTCCTGCCATTCTTGAATCGTTCCATTTTTTGATATCTTTAGAGAAGGCAGGTGAGCCAATATCTGTTTGACCTCTTTATCCAAACGGTGGTCATCAACAATATCTGCTAACTTTAAATAGGCAGAAAACAGCGAGCGAACAATCTCAATATCCATCGTTGGGCCCATCGTCAAACTGCCAAAATCATCATGGTCTGTGATATAGATGTTTTCTGGAGAAACGGAAGGACCGGTTACATACTCACCATTGTCATTAACAACCATATAGTCCACAAGGAACAAAACGGCATCCTGTACAATGGGGAAGTACTCGTCTAAAAACGCTCTGTCCTGGCTGTACTCGTAGTAATTTACAATATGCAGCGAAAGCCAAGCACCGCCCATTGGCCAAATAGTTGAAGAAATATTTTCATCCTGAGGAGCAGCATCCCCCCAAAGATCTGTATTGTGATGGCACACAAAACCTCTACAATGATACATCTTTTTAGCTACCTTCTTGCCCTGCTGATGTACCTTCTTTAAATGCTTAAGCAGCGCCATATGCAAATCGCCATAGCCGAGCTTTTCAGCAAACCAGTAGTTCATCTCGGTATTAATGTTTATGGTATATTTTGATCCCCATTGTGGCTCAAAGTCAGGGTTCCAAATCCCCTGTAGATTAGCTGGCAAACTGTCTTCACGACTAGATGATATCAATAAGTACCTGCCATAATCATAGTAGAGATTAACCAGACTAAGATTAGGTTGTTCCTCTTCAAAAGATTGCAATTGGGCATCTGTTGGCCGTTTATCCTCAACGTTTGTTAGGTATAGACGGCTGCGGTTAAATAGTTCTTTATAGTCAGCCACATAATCAGCTAAGATAGCCTCGTATCCTTTAGCCACGGCATTCCTCAGGACTTTTTGACACCAGCTGGAAGGGTCTTTCGTCCGGTAGGTCGTTCGGGCTGTCAAATAGATTGTTGCAGCTGATGCGCCCTCAACGATCAACTTACCACCAGCACGGATTTGTTCTCCCCCTTCTTGGACAACAGCGAGCTGATTTTCAAAATAAATGCCATCGTCGCCGCCCTGATGGCCAGAAAGTCGCATCACATTTTGATCGTCAATCGTCACCCCATCGCAATAGGACGCGCCAAAGCCAGAACGGTTATCTTTTCGTGTTAAACGAAGTGTGAAATCAAGTTTGTCCGGTCCTTTAGAAGTTAAATGACAAACGATAACTTTATCTGGATGCGAAGCAAAATAAGTTCGAGTGTATTGGGTATCTCTGCATTTAAAATCGACCGTCAAGAGGCCCTCCTCCAGATCTAAAGCCCGACTATAATTTTGATGGTATAGAGAGTCCTGCACAATCGATAATGTCCCTGATTCTCTTCTGATGACCCGTTTCTCGCCTTCCAAGTGGTTAAAATCAATCCATAAATCCCCAAGAGTCTGATAGTGACGCATATGCGGCGAGGTTGCAAACTGAGTTTGCTTAGTAATGTTCTCCGCTTCTTGAATTTCTCCATTTTTAAGGCAGTCGCGGATTTGTGACAGATATTGATAGCTATCCTTGTTAACCCGGTCCATGGGCCCACCTGACCAAAGGCTATCCTCATTTAATTGAATACGCTCGCTTGCCACTCGGCCGAATACCATCCCCCCCAACTGGCCGTTGCCTATTGGTAAGGCTTCATTCCACTCTTCGGCTGGTTTTTGGTACCATAACCGACACATGATAGTCATCTCTCCTTTCTCTCTAGTGTTAGTTTACCATAATATGTAAACGCTTAGGTTCGCGTTTTGGAAACTTTCAAGCGAGTCAGGAAATAGTCACCAGTAGTAAAAACAAGTTTTTTGCCAAAGGTTAGTTGTAAACTGAAATGCATAAAGAATTTGAAGAAAAAAAGGCACATAGTGCCCTATACTGTTATTGTAGTGACCCCAAAAAGTTAGACAATATTTTAGAGAGAGTTGACTTTTATAGTCTGCTCTTTTTTTATAGGCTTAAAATCTGGCTTCCGCCCTTGATCACCCTCACTCATCAGCTGTGGAAGTTTGTCAAGAGAAGGAGCGTTAGCGGCTCTTGATAAACTTTTACAGCTATGAGACGCTTGGGCGTGCTAGGAAGCATATTTCTCCAAATACTCAACAGGGCTTAACCATCCTAATTTTTCTTTTATCCGGTTTTCATTGTAATAACGGACATAGTTTTGAATGACTTCCTTCAACCCTTCGTAACTGCGGTAAGATTTGCCATAGTAGATTTCTTGTTTCATCAGCCCGAAGAAATTTTCCATCGGCGAGTTATCTAGGCAATTTCCTTTTCGTGCCATACTTTGAAAGATGGCGTGATTTTTTAAGTGGTCTTGATAGTCTTCCATTTGATAGGCCCAACCTTGATCCGAGTGGAACGTGCGTCTGAATTCACAATCATCGGTGGCACGAACGGCGTCTTTTAGGGCTTCCATCTATACTCTCCTTATTGGGTTGGTGTGAGATCTTGTAACTGACAATTTGAAGATTAAAGAGGTCTAAAAATGGATCAAGATACAACTTCTTAATTTGAAGATTACCAGAGCTGTCGGTTTCATAATATTTGAATTCGGTTGTGTCGGTGAGAATTTTTTGGCGTGGAATGCTGCTCTTAAACCGTCGGTTTAAGCGGTTTGGCGCAATGGTGCCAACTTCGCCTTTATAGGAATTATACTTACGTGATTTCCGAGTAAAAGAGGTAACTTGCAGCTTCATCTCCTTCATTAACCGATGCACTTTCTTTTTGTTAACTTGGTAGCCGCGGCGTCTTAATTCAGCGTGAACCCGGCGATAACCATAGTCTTTATGTTCTTCGCGGATCGCTAAAATGTCGTCTTTGATAGCTTGATTTTTATCGGGCCTTTCCAGACACTTTAGTTGGTAATAATAAGTGGCTTTCGGAAACCCAACCGCCTTTAAAATGCTGGTGAGTGTGTAATCATTTTGTTTATGGAGGCTGCGAATGACGCGCACTAAGCCTTCTTGTGTCACCTCTTTTTTGTTTCCCGCAACCTCCTCAATTCTTTTAAAAATTTGTTCTCGATATCTAATTGTTCAACGGTAGCTTCAAGCGTTTTAATGCGTTCTTGAAGGGCATTGATATCAGTCTCAGTCTTTGTATTCTGCGCTTTAGGCGTATTCTTTTCTTGTTTTGACACCGTCGGTGGCCTCCCTATCGATTTTGATAAGCCATCGATGCCCTTTTTCTTAAACGTCCGAAGCCAGTTGGCAATAAGGCTCGGATTGTTAATCCCGAACTTAACCCCAACTTCACGATAGCTTAACTCTGTTGTTAAGTACAATTCTATCGCATTTAGCTTGGTTTCAACAGGATAATAGGTTTTTGTCGATTTAAGATAGAGCCCTTCGGGTCCAAAGTCTTGATAATTATGGATCCAGCGCTTGATAATACTTGAACCAACCGCGTACTTCTTAGAAAGTGTTTTATAACCACCAACACCAGCTTCATAATCAGCGACAACCTGTAATTTGATATCCAATGTATATTTAGACATAACAATACCCCCTAAATGTTAGATTTGTTGTCTAACATTTGGGGGGGCAGTACATTACATGGCCTTTTTTCTTTTACACAATTATATGGACTTTATCAGATAATAGCTACCGAGAACACACTATCTAAGGAATGTTATTAACTCTGTTAATTCACAAAACGCTTAGAGCATTAACTAGATAATGCTCCAAGCGTATTCATCTTTTATTACAATCTATTATAGTAACTCAGTTAATTTGAATAATAGTCTGAAATTGTATCTACAATATGTTCTGGAGTCAAACGGTAATCCTCCAATAAGTCTACAGCAGGAGCTGATTTACCAAAATGATTGATGCCTATTGATAATCCACCTTCTCCTACGTATTTTTTCCAACCTTGGGTTGACCCTAACTCAATAGAAACTCTATTCTTAACATTCGGATTCAAGACCGCATCTTTATAGGATTGTTCCTGTTCTTCAAAGAGTTCCCAACTTGGCATCGAAACTAAATTAATGCTGTCAAATTTACCTGTTTGTTTAAGGGAATCCTTTACTTTAAACGCAGTTTCTACTTCTGATCCAGTAGCAATTAAAATTAATTCAGGAGTTTCACTATCTTTAGATAAGACGTAAGCACCTTTCGCTGCATCTTCTTTGCTTATATTATTTAATACTGGAACTTCGTGACGTCCGAGCGATAAAATAAATGGTCTATCCTTAGACTCCATAGCAAGCTTCCATCCTACAGAAACCTCATTAGCATCTGCTCCTCTATATACAACTATATTTGGCATGGCTCTTAATGATGCCAAATGTTCAATCGGTTGATGAGTTGGTCCATCTTGCCCTAACATTAGACTATCATGAGTAAATATAAAGATTACTGGTGTCCCCATAAGTGCAGCTAGTCTGAGAGCAGATCTCATATAGTCTGAGAAAACCATAAAAGTACCGCTATACCCCTTTAAGCCACCATGTAAAGTGATTCCTGTGACAATAGATGCCATCGCAAATTCCCTAACTCCAAAGTGAATATTTGGTCCTTCAAATTGGCCTAATTCCATATAAGGATAGTTTTTAATTTCGGTCTTATTAGAACTTGCTAAATCAGCTGATCCCCCAACAAGAATTGGTAATTCTTTGTAAATCCTATTTAAAACCTCACCAGAAGCTGACCTTGTTGCCAACTTCTCTTCTTGAAAGTCAGCTGTAACTTCCTCAGAAACATTTATCTTTCCATTCATCATCTTTTCAAGTTCATTGAAGAGTTCAGGGTGAGCCACTTTATATGATTCCATCAGTTTATCCCATTGGGTTTCGGCCTTTGCTCCCTTGTCTGAAATCTCTTCAAAATGGTCACTTACTTCATTAGACACATAGAAGTCTTCTTTATCCCAACCTAAATTTTTCTTAATTATTTTTGCTTCTTCTAAGCCTACAGGGTCACTATGAATATTAGACGTACCTTGGAATGTGGAACCAAATCCAATGATATTTTTCACTTCAATTAAGGTCGGTTTATTGGGCTCAGATTTTGCGACCTCGATGGCTTTACCAACTTCATCAGGATTATTACCATCTTCTACATATAGAGTCTGCCAATTCATTGCTTGAAATAATTGTTGCGTATCAATAGTTGACGAAACACCGATAGGACCATCTGAAGTTACATCATTAGAATCATATAACACTATCAGTTTTCCTAAACCTAAATTACCTGCTATTTGCGCTGCCTCCAGAGCCACACCTTCCTGCAAGTCCCCGTCACCACAAATTGTATAAGTATAGTGATCAATGACATCATAACCTTCACGATTAAATCTTGCAGATAAATGAGCTTCAGCAATAGCCATTCCTACAGTCAAAGAAAAACCTTGTCCTAAAGGACCTGTTGTTGCTTCAACCCCTGCTGTTTCACCAACTTCTGGATGTCCAGGGGTATTACTATTATTTTTTCTAAAAGTCTTTAAATCATCCAAAGTCACATCATAGCCACTTAAATGAAGTAAGACATACTGCAGAATAGAACCATGTCCTGAAGTTAAAATAAAACGATCTCGATTAAACCAATTGGGATTCTTTGGATTATGGTTCATGTGATTCCGAAATAGTTCATAACCCATTGAGGCCGACCCAAGGGGCATCCCCATATGACCATGTTTAGCATATTCCACACTATCTAAAATTAGGTTTCTGATGGTTAATATTGATTCTTGCTTAATATTCATTATAGACCTCCTGAATTTAACCAAAGAATTTTGCTACAAAATAAACGATAAGACCGACAATAACAAAGTCCATCTCTGGGAAAGAAGTTCCCGTTAATCCTATATTTGCCATAATCGGGTAAATTAATGCTGGTCCGACAGCAATTAAGACACCAACAATAAATGAACCTAACATCGCTCCCTTCCATCCGCCTGACGCATTCCCGAATACCCCTGCTGTACCACCTATAAAGAAATAGGGTACGGCAACCGGTATTATTACAGTAGTTCCTAATAATGCCATTACAATCATTGTAACTAAGCCACCTGCGTAAGCTGACAGAAAGCCAACTAAGGTTGCCGTAGGCGCATATGGAAATACTACTGGACAGTCTAGGGCAGGCTTCGCATCTGGAATTAATTTTTCTGAGATACCAACAAATGCGTTAACAACTTCACCCAGGAACATACGAACTCCAGTAATAATTACATAGAGACCCGCTGCGAATCGTAAACCTTGAAAAATTGGGAACACTAACCAGTTCTGACCAGCAGAAAGTGTTTCTGTAAATTCTCTACCCGCTGCAAAGGTTGCAATATAGAAGAAAACAATCATAGTAATCGCAACACCAACTACATAGTCTTTAAAAATATTTAACCAGCCAGGCAAATTCAAGTCTTCTGTACTTTCTTCCGGACTACCAACTTTATCACCAATCCAATAAGATAATGCATAACCAGTAGTTACATAGTGCCCCATAGCAATTTCATCATCTCCCGTAATTGCTCTCATGCCTGGCTGAGCAAGAGAAGGGAAGAATGCAGCACAGAAACCTAGAATGATTCCACCAATCGCAATAGTCCAACCAACACTTACGCCAGAGGCTTGTAGCATGATTGTCAATAAGGCTGCGAGATATAAATTATGCTGACCAGTGAGGAATATGTATTTCATAGGTGTTAATCTAGCTATCACTAAATTCATAACAAATCCTACTAACATTACTAATGAAACTGTTGTTCCAAACTGTTCTTGAGCTAACGCTGTTACAGCTTCTGCTAAAGGAAGAACACCCTCTAGTCCAAAGCCTTCAGCGAATAACTCTTGAAAATTCCCTAAAGAAACTCCCACTGCTGAAGAACCAATGTCAAATATGAGGAAACCTACAATTGTCTTGATCGTCCCAGTCAATACTTCTGACCACGGTGCTCTCTGAAGGATTAAACCCGAGAAAGCTATTAGTCCGACTAGAATAGCTGCACTTGCAAGAAAGTCAAACACAAATACTCTTAAAAACTCCATCTCATTTCACCTCTATTCACTTGGAGTTATGCATCAACTTCAGATAAGAATTTATTAAGCTTAGTCTCAATTTCTTCCTTATCCATAAGATTATTAATTCCAATAACATAAGGAGCCTTATCTTTATATTCTTCGGCTACATCTGACATTGTAATTAATAAGTCCCCATTGAAACTTTTCACATCGTCAAGTGTGCCATGCTCAGCTTTAATAGGTAGACCATTTTTTTTTACTACTTGATCAATTTTAATTTTCAACATCATGCTTGAGCCCATTCCTGTTCGACATGCAATTAATGCTCTTTTCATATTGTTCCCCCCCTTTCTTTTATATAGTCAATTATAATTTGACTTTCACTTTTGTTATCTAATAAAGAATAAAACAACTCATCTTCAAGTAAACTGACCATCTCAGATATCAACTTAAGATGATCATTATTATCAACCGCACTTATGACAAATATATATTTAACCGGGTCGTTTGCTTCGTTTCCAAAACTGATTGGTTTTTTTAACGTACTTACACTAATGCCTGATTTTAAACCACCTTCATCTGGACTAGCATGAGGAATAGCTACATTTTTAGTTATTACAATATACGGTCCGTCATTCTTTACATTATTAATCATACTTTCAACATAAGATGGTTTTATATAATTAGATTCAATTAAAGGCCGGGCCGCCAACCTAATGGCTTCTTCCCAATCCTTGGCATCTAACTCATAATTAATTAGTTCTGGAATCATATTATCAGCTATCATGTTTATACTCCCCCAAATCAACTATAGTTCTAAAATTATTTTTAAAAATTCATCATAGGTTTTCGTTTGTATAATTTCCTTCAGTATCTCAGTCTTATCCCCGATAGATAATATTTGTTCATAAATATTTGTTAAAATTTCACTATTCTTTTTATTTAAAGCTATTGTAAATATTAACTGAACAAAATTTGTATCCCACCATATCGGTTCCTTTAATATTATTACTCCAATTGCTTCTTCATAAACATTTCCACTTAATGCATGGGGTATTGCAATTAAGTTACCAATAGCAGTTGTTGAATATTCTTCTCTATCCATTAAGCTGGTAGCAAAATTATTGTCTACATAATTATATTCTTGTAACTTATTACCCATGAAGTTTATAGCCTCAGCTTTATTCGAAAACTCCATGCTACAGAAAAAAATGTCCTGTTTAATGAAGTCCGAAAGCTGATATCTCTTTGAAGTAAGTTTTAAATTTATCTTTTTCAGGTCCTGCTCAGTTAAGATTGGTGAAACTAAAACTGTATTGGAAGTAACGTTATTAAATCTAGATGTAGTAATGATTAACTCGTTAGTAAATTCAAATTCTAGTGAAGCTTCTCCGGTCATCATCCTTGTTATATTTATATTAGGGAATTCATATTCCAGCCTAGACCTCAGTAAACTTATAGTAGCTGAATCGACATCAGTAATAATAATCGTATCGAAAGAATTTTGTTTTTTATCTTTTTCAAGTCCTGCTCCAATATGGATTGCCAAGAAAGCAATTTCATTTTCTGTTACAGGGTATTGAAAATCGTTCATAATTTCACTTACTAGAAAAATCGCCATTTCAAAAGCTAACTTTTGATAGCTTTTCAATTCATCTAACCATGGGTTTGTTACTTCTATTTTATATTTCATTCTTATTAACATAGGTTTTATGTGTTGAGTTAAAAAATGCATAAAAGAACGATTCTCTTTAAAGTTTGTATTAAATGTATAGTCTAATTTATTTACCCATTTATATATGTAAGTTAAATAAATATCATTCGAACTATTTGACTCTTCATTATCCATAACAACTAAGTTGTTTGCTAACAAATTTATATTCAAAAAAGCTAATTCGCTGTCATCAAAAGTCACATTAAATTGATTTTCAATTTTATCGGATAAATATCTTCCGTAACTCATGTCTATATTTTTAGTAATCTCATCAATATCACCTGAAGGAAATTCTATATCGTTCCCAGCCAGTAGACGCTCTACTGAAATAGATACATATGTTATTAAGTTTTTTATGCTTTCGCTAGTGGTAGGTAGATTAAATTTATCGATAAAGCCTAAGATTATTGACTTTACATTATCAAATAAACTATTTTCGGTTTCTAAATCTTCTACCTCTTTTCCGAATTGAGTAAGCATTTGTATTCTAACTAACATCAGCCGTTTGTCTTGTTCTTCCCCAATAATTTTTATCCCATATCTCGGTTTCTTAATAATTTTCAGTCCAAACTTATTCAGTTCAGAGGTCAACTTATCAATACTTCTAAGAGCCGACGATGAGCTGAGGAAAAATCTATCAGCAATTTCTTCCACGGAAATGTATGAGCGTTCTTTAATTAATTCTTGAATGATTTGATAATCTAGAATTTCATCACTATCGAGTGATGTGTTTAAATACCTTTCTAAATCACTATCTATTCCTATCAAAGAATCAATCCAGTTACCTTTTCCTGGTTGTGATTTAATAACCAAATCATATTTTTCGATGAATTTATTAATCACGGCTATATCATTTTTTATTGTTCGAGTACTAACATTTGTTAACAATGCCAAGTCTGAACTAGTAAATATTTGTGGAGAATTATGTATCAATAACTTTAAGATGTATTTTTGTCGATTATCTAACATAGTCATCCCCTCTTTACTACATTATAAAACCGCTTCCAATCCCGAACAAATCAAAATCTTTCCACCCATAGTGAAATAAAAAGTTTATAAAACTATTTTATCTATAATTAATATTATTAATCACAGCATTACCGCATTCACGATTCCCCTAACAAATTTTCAACTCTTACTTTTCATCTCCATCTCCCCGATTCGCCTTTGGTTGTAATTCATTATACTTATAAAAATTAAAGGAAGAATTCCTCATAAAAAACAGTCATACCCGGACATATAAAAGTCAACATTACGCAAAAAAATGAAAACGCTGATGAGGCCATATATAATACACTCAATGAGAAGAAAATTACCGAAAAAGCTATATATGATAGCTTTTATTACATATATACTAATTTATAAGAGGATACTAAAAAACTTTCGCAATTAACCATCGGTGCTGGGAAATTGATGAAAGTTTCCGTATAATGAAAACAGAATTTAAAGCACGATCTGTTTATCTACATCGCGAAAATCGTATAGAGGCTCACTTCTTAGTCTGTTTCATTGCCCTTCTTGTGTATCGTATCATCTCCTAATTGTTAGGCGAGCGATATATCCCAGCATATCAACTTACACCTTTAACGAATCAATTACATTCTATCTTTCCTTTTCGAACAGACTATCAATTTATTGGCGACAAAGAATTTGATAAGACAAAAAACTTTCTGCCTCAGGTAAAATAAACAAATAGCACGCTTTTTTCAGCAAAAAGAAAATCGCCTAAAAGACTGTAAAATCAGGCTTATAGGCAGTTTTTTGCTTTTTGATTACTGTGTCCAAATAGATCCAGTTGTGCGGATGTGAGATCCACTTTGTGCGGGCTGAGAGATCCACCGTTTGCGGAGATTAAGATCCACTGAGTGCGAACCGTGAGGTCCACTTCAAACGAAAAAGCGTCCAGTTTCTTTCAAACTTAACGTTCTGATTATTTAAAGCTCGCTCTGTTGATCGATGCCATGTCGTTCTCGCATCGACTTTTCACCATCAATAAGAATTTTGTAGGAGTTGTGAACAGCTCTATCAAGAATGGCATCAGCCAATTGATCATTCTGTATCTTATGATGCCAGCCTTCGGGAGAAAATTTAAAACAGAAAATGCTTGAGGTCTTATAAAGACAATTTTCTAACACCTACAGAATGAGTAAGGAGTCTTCGTAGCTGAGCGGTGTGAGTAACCATTCGTCACTGATTAGCAATTCAAATTTCTGATAAGCTTTTATTTGGTAAGTTGTATAATCAAATGCATAAGAATAAACAACAAAAAACAGTGAATACAATATACTAAATAGCAATCAAACCATTAGTAAGGAGTATTCACTGACATGATAAATTCTACAACAACAGGCGGTCGATTTAACCACTTCACCTCTGAAATGCGCGGCCGATTAGAGCAGATGTAACAAGAAAATCGAGCTAATTGCCGTGCTAAAAGCATCTATCGCTTTAGTAACATTTCTTTAGTGAACTTGAAAAAGCTTTGTTAACACCAACCAAAGAACGTATTTTCAGTGTTGACACCTTTGTTCATTCCTACCGAAGAAATATTCCATCAGAGCTTGTGTCCTGCACCAAGACTGTCTATCAATACATTGATTAACAACTCTTGAAAGTCCGCAACATCAATTTGCTAATGAAAACACGCTTATGTCTCCGAAAGCAACAGTCAACACCCCATGGATCTAATACAAAAGTTTTGGGCCCTAGTATTGAGTTGCGGTGTGAAATCGTACTATCTCGAGAAGCGTTTGCCCACTGGGAACTTGATTGAGTTCTCGGCAAGAAAACAAAAGGAGAACCATGTGTCATCACGTTAGTTGAGCGTAAGACACGTAAACTCATAACTAAAAAAACTGGAATCGAACTGCTGAAAAGATTGAGGTATCCGTATTGAAGATGATTGAAAAAGAAGGAGTTGAGCGCTTTAAGACAATGACAACGGACAATGGATCTGAATTCTCTACGTTATCGAATCTTGAGCATCAATGTGAAGAGACTAGAATTTATTTTACCCATGCTTATGCAGGGTGGGATAAAGGAACGAATGAAGGTCATAATCGTATTTTATGCAAATTCTTACCTAAAGGAGAGAGCCTAAGAGAATTAATCTATCGATATTTACAAACAGATACAAACACCATTCATCACTGTTACCGAAGAATCTTAAACTATCAATGTCTAAATGAAGTATATAAAGTGGGAACATTGGTCTAATCTGCTTTTTAGATCGTTATTGTTACACTGGGATTTGGCTAAAAATTATGCATTTGGTATTTCATTTACCAAATAATTTGTTTTTTGCCTGTCTACTTGACAGGGGGCAGTTCAGCCTCAGGTGGTCCTTTTTAGATTACAACGAACAGTATATAATGTAATAGCAATATCCATGGGTTAAGCGTTCCCTAGGATTAGCTAACGTTGGGATCCTGAAACGATACTATGACAGATAGTGTCACTTCTATCGCCTAAGTCTAATATCGCTAAATCTTTTATTTCGTATTATCTTTACGTCTTAATTTTTAGCGTATACCTTTACATATTTTTCTAAGCAAGTTTGACAATCCAAAAATAAATCTGTAGAATTTATTTAGTGAACAATATCACAAAAAGGAGGAGAAGTTGATGAGATTCCGTAGGGTTTGTACTTGGCTGATGTCATTTGCTTTAGTATTTGGTTTGTTATGGAGCTATATCAGAGTAAACGCAACAGATGATTTATTTGTACCTGGAAGTTATGAAGAAATTGTAGAGGGACATAATGGCCCTATAGAAGTGGAGGTAGAAGTCACAAAGAATGAAATTGTCGGAATAAATATCTCAAACCATCAAGAAACACAAGAAATTGCAGGGAAAGCTATTGCAAATATTCCTCAGGACATAATGGCTAATACCACAATTAACGTTGATGCCATTTCTGGTGCTACTGTTACTAGCGAGGCAATAATATTAGCAGTTAAGAATGCACTCTTGGCCGCTGGAGCTAACGAATTAGCAATTACTAAACCAATTGATAATCTAGAGAGCAATAATCAAGAGAAGATAGAGAAAACAGTAGATGCAGTTGTGATAGGGTCAGGAGGAGCAGGTATGTCTGCTGGCGCAGAAATATCAGAGGCGGGTTACTCTGTTCTAGTGCTGGAAAAGATGCCTATTATTGGTGGAAATACTATTGTGGCAGCTAGCGCGATGAACGCGGCTGATCCCGAGAGGCAACATCAACAAGAGATGAATCCTAATTTAATTGAGACGATTGAGAAACTTATTGAATTAGAGCCACAACATGAGTTAATGGAAGAGTGGCAAAAAGAAATAGCAGAAGATTTAAAAGAGTATAATATTAATGGAGAAACCTATCTCTATGATTCGCCTGCATTACATAAATTACAGACTTATGTCGATGGGGATTATGTTGGTGATCCAGAACTCATTAATGTTTTTGGAGATAAAGCATTAGAAAGTATTCATTGGTTAGAGGAACATGGAGCTAAATTCGTAGATTCAATTACTTCTGCAGTAGGGGCTACCTGGGAAAGAAGCCACACACCTACACAGGATTTAGGTTCGGCGGGTGCTTCATTTGTCTTACCGCAACAGGAAATCATTGAATCAAATGGTGGAGAAATATTACTTGAACACAAAGCTGAAGAGTTTATCTTGGATGGTGATTCTGAAAGAGTTATAGGAGTCAAAGGTACAACTTCTGAAGGCACTCTTTTCGAAATATATGGAGAAAAGGGAGTGGTTTTAGCGACTGGTGGATTTGCAGCAAATCCAGAAATGAGAGAAAAGTATAATACTTTCTGGGCTGAAGCCGGGGAATCTGTCGAAACTACTAATCCAGTTAGCTCGCAAGGAGACGGTATTGTTATGGCTGAGAAGATAGATGCTGGCTTAACTGGTATGGAATGGATACAGATGGTTACCTGGAGTGATCAAGCCATTACTGCAGCAATAGAAAATACAATTCAGGTTAATCAAGATGGTGAAAGATTTGTTCGTGAGGATGGGCGCAGAGACGAAATATGTCAAGCGATTCTTGAACAAGATGGTGGTTACATGTATCGAATATACGATGCAACAACAATAGAAGATGAGTTGGATGGCATCTCATATAAGGGCGTGCCGATAACTGAATATGTAGGTAAAGGTGCGTATATGAATGATACTTTAGAAGGTTTGGCAGAGGACATGGGTGTACCATTTGAAGCTCTTCAAAAGACGATTAATGAGTATAATGGTTATGTAGAGAATGGTGGAGATCCTCTAGGACGTACTCTATTTGGAGCTAAAATAGAACGCGGTCCTTTCTACGCCGTAAAATATGCACCAAGATTCCATCATACAATGGGTGGTGTTATGATAAATTCTCGAGCTCAAGCTTTGGATACTGAGGGCGAAGTTATACCTGGATTATATGCGGCTGGTGAAGTTACAGGGGGAATTCATGGTTCGAATCGCCTTGGCGGGAATGCAATAACAGATATAATTACATTTGGACGTATAGCAGGTCAAAGCTTAGTCGAAGATGGATCCGGTAATTAATTGTGATTTGAGATAGAATGCATAGATTTAATACACGTAGTGCGTTAAACTATCATATCACTTTGTTACTTATAATAGGAAAGAAGGATATTTGTAATGATAAGATTTCTTAAGAAGATGATAGCTTTACTTTTAGTTCTATTATTAATCACACCAGTAATAGGTGTGTCCGCTGAAGAAAAATCATTAAATTATAGATTAGACGATATTGACGGTGAAATATATCATACGGAAGTGTTGGTTATAGGTGGAGGTGGCACAGGACTGGTTTCAGCATTACGAGCCTCGGAACTAGGTTCAAAAGTTATCTTGTTAGAAAAACAAGGCGTCTATGGTGGAGCTACATCTATGTCTAGTGGAAAAATACCTGCGTTTGATACGAAAGAGCAGGAAGAGCATAGTATTAATGATTCAGAAGAAGCTATGTATAGAGACATTTATCGCTCTGGAGAATATACTCAAAATCCTAATTTATTAACAGTTGCAGTGCAAAACTCGAATACCATCAAAGAATGGCTTGGGCAATTTGGTATCAAGTGGAACTTAGAAACGGAATCTCTATATTATGGGCAAAGTGAATATCGCATTCATGTTGCTGAAGGTGGAGGAACTGGGATAGTTGAGGCACTTGTTGAGCAGATTGAACAAGATGAGAACATTATGTCTTTCCTCAACATGGAAGCGACAGGATTGTTGTTAGATGAGAATGACGTAGTAGGTGCCGTTGTTTCCAAAGATGACAAGAATATTTATATTACAGCTGATTCTGTTGTTCTTGCAACGAGTGGTTTTGGAGCAAATCGAGATATGGTTTCGGAATATGTTCCATCGATTTTAAATGCTGTACCTAATGTGGCACCTGGGGCAACTGGAGAAAGTATCTTATGGGGAATAGAATTAGGAGCGGATACAGCAGCAATGAATGCTTATCAAGCTTATGCACCTATAACATATGACTCACACAAAAGTTTAGGCTCTGCATTCCTTGATAACGGTGGGATATTATTAAATAAAGAAGGTAATCGATTTGTGGACGAGTACCTTGGGTATTCGCCACTTGGTACGGCAATTGTTAACCAGCCTGATTCCTTTGCTTGGATGATTTGGAATCAATCTATTCAAGATTTAGAGATAAAGACTTCGGTCAATATCACTGAAGGGGAGTTAATCAGTGCCAATACTGTAGATGAATTAGCTAATCAAATCGGAATTAAAGTTGAGAAACTTGAAAAAGAATTTGAGTTGTATAAAGAAGGTATCGAATCTGGCGAAGATTACATGAATAGAACGAAGTTGCCTGACAGTTTCGATGGACCATATTATGCAACAAAAGTCACTGGGGACTTTCGACATACTCAGGGAGGGTTAGTGATTAATCCTGAAAATGCTCAAGTTCTGAACGATAAAGAGGAGCCAATCGATAATTTATTTGCTGGTGGTGGGGTTACGGAAGGTTTCTCAAGTAATGGAAATGCGAATTATATGGCGGGTAATGGCTTATTACAAGCTTTTGTTTATGGGTATATTGCAGGTGAATCAGCTCATAAGAATATTGAAAGTATAATTGATTCTGAAGAGTTCCTAAGGCAAAAAGACAGCCTGCAAGATTTCTCAGAAGAAAATATGAATGGTATTACAAAATCTAAGAAAACATACAAAGATGGTATTTATGAAGGAGAAGCTGATGGACATAATGGGCCATTAATAGTTGAAGTTGAGGTAAGAAATGGTATGATAAATTCTGTTTCAATTATTGAACATTCTGAGACAGAAGGTATAGCCGGTTCAGCATTAGAGGTTATCCCTGAATTTATTATTCAGGCGAATGGTGTCGAAGTTGATACTGTTAGTGGTGCATCAGTGACAAGTGAAGCTATCTTAAAAGCCGTTGCACAAGCTTTAAGTTTAGCCCAGTAGACTTACAAAGGATGAGATAATACATGATGAATTGCTGTATGACTTAACAGTAGTTATCGAAATATTTCTCAGTAGCCAAACATTTTATATCTGCTTTCAATCATCTTCACTGATTATAAATGCAAATTCACGATTTAGATTATCTGACTAGCATTTAGAATCAAGGTTTTAAGATTCGTGCATTTTTATCCTAAATTCCCGAAACACATAACGAGGATGAGGCTGTAAGACAAGTCAACAAAACCGTTAAGAATGCTGT
Source organism: Suicoccus acidiformans (assembly GCF_003546865.1). Lineage (GTDB taxonomy): Bacteria > Bacillota > Bacilli > Lactobacillales > Aerococcaceae > Suicoccus > Suicoccus acidiformans. The sequence goes on along the minus strand of NZ_CP023434.1, from coordinate 507,298 downwards.
TAAATCAACATTCTTGACGGTTTTTGTGATATAATATAGTTAATGAAAACCTGAATTGTAAAATTAAGCTAGAAAAACAAATAAGACCATTGGTGATATGCTCCCCCTAAAGTAGACACTTAAAAAAGTAAATCTACTTAAGGGGGAGTTTTATGCGTTCAAGGAGGAAACATTCAGATAGTGAACTAGAGAAATATATTCGTTTATATTTAGAGGACGGTATATCCTATAGAACGTTGAGAGAAGAATATGGACTACTTTTATCCAAGCGAACGTTTTCTAATTACGTCACTAAATATAGAAGCCATGGCTATTCTGGCATCCAAACTAAGACCTCCAATAATCATTACAGTTATGACTTCAAGTTAGCTGTTGTTGAAGAGTATCTTGATCATCAAGAACCTATCAGACAACTCGCTCTAAAATACAATATACCTTCCCACAGCACTGTAAGAAACTGGCTAATCAAGTATACTAAAGGGGAAGAAATTAAGGACGTTGTTCCTAAACCCGAGGTGTATACAATGAAAGGCCAGAAGAAAACACAAGAAGAAAAAATTGAGATTACCAACGATTATCTAGAGACCGGGATGTCCTATAGAGAAACTGCTGAGAAATACAACGTATCCTACAACAATGTCTATTCATGGGTCCAGAAGTATCAAAAACATGGGCCAGATGGCCTGATAGATGGCAGAGGCCGAAGAAAGCCAGAAAGCATTCAAACAGAGGAAGAGAAGCTTAGAACAGAAATGGCTGCTTTAAAAGCTCGTAATGAGTATTTAGAAACGGAGAACGCTGCCTTAAAAAAATGCAAGAAGTGGAAAGAGAGTTGATGTTACAAGAACAAAATACCAAGCGGAATTCAAGGCGATTGAGAAACTTAAGCAAGAAGGATATAAAATAAGCTATCTTTGTGAGGTTTTGAGAGTTAGCCGTTCACCGTGCTATAAATGGTTAAAACGCGAACCATCGCCCTCCCAGTTGCGCCTAGAATGGCTAATGGAACAAATCCAAGAAGTCTATGACAACTATAATGGGATTTATGGTTATCGTCGGATAATTATCTATCTTAATTATTATAAAGACGCTAAGGTCAATCATAAGTGTGTTTATCGCTTAATGAAACTCATGGGACTGCAAGCGGTCATCCGACGCAAAGGATACCAGTATAAACCAAGCAAGCCCCAACATGTGGCCGACAATGCGCTAGATCGCCAATTTGACAAGGATTATGAACCTAGACAAGTGCTTTTGACAGATATTCCCGAATTTAAATATGGGGAAAATTGCAAGGCTTATTTGAGCGCCATCTTAGATTATGGGGACAACAAAATCATTGCCCACAAGCTATCGAAGCGTAACAATAATCAGTTGGTCGAAGATACAGTTGTCCAAATTGAGGATGAAATCATTTCTGGCGAAACCCTGTTTCATAGTGATCGAGGGTTCCAATATACTTCTTACTTCTTTAAAAAATTTGTGGATGAGCATGGATTAATCCAAAGTATGTCAAGCGTTGGAAAGTGTATAGATAATGGGCCGATGGAGAACTTCTGGGGCATTATAAAGGTTGAGATGTACCGACTGAATACTTATGACAGTTTTGAAGCACTCGAAGCAGATATTGCACGCTATATTGATTTCTACAATAATGAGCGAGTGACTTTAGCTATGGGGCTCAAAATTCCAGTATAAGAAAAACCATGCGAGAACACTCACGCATGGCACAAAATAATTTGTTTATTTGCCTGTCTACTTGACAGGGGGCAGTTCAAGCCTGAAAGACAGCTTTTTTCTGGTTGGTATAGAGGTAAGCCCAGTAATAATCTGAAGCAGGGCTAGCCCACACAGCGAGATAATAGGTTTTAACCACGCCCTCAATTTCTAATTTGACCTCTCCAAAATCGAACTTCACCCGTGCACCCAATGCATAATTTTGCTTGATAAAAGCCTCTTTAGCTTTCTCTTTCATTTTTGACCAGTAATGAGCGACTGTCCGGAATTTAATCGCATACTGTATATTACGCGCCAATAGACCACCAAATTCGCCCTAAGAGGTCAATTGATAGCCAATTGAGACCTGGTAATTCGCACTTGAGACCAGGTAGAACAACTACCCACCAAAATTAGTGAGTGGTTGCATAATATTAACAATCAATTAAATGATGGGCTGGTTGAACTTTTCGCGCATATTTGTGTTGCCTGTATTGAACCAGATGGCATTATGAACAATTCGATCCATTATCGCATCTGCATGGACACCACCTCCCAATCTTTGGTGCCAATCCCCCTTTCGAAACTGTGTACAAAAGATGGTAGAATGTTCGTCGTGGCGACGTTTCATGATTTCAAAAAGAAATTTCAAATCGTCTTCAAGAATATCATCTAATAACCATTCATCAATAATCAACAAGTCATAGTTTGAGTATCTGATCATTAAGTTCTTGAGGCCATTGTTCTTAAGCCTTGCCTCATCTTTTTGAATGAATAAATCTGGCAATCTAACATAGAAGGTCCTAAATCCTTGCTTACAGGCTTCAATCCCTAAAGCACAAGCCAAATAAGTTTTACCTGATCCTGTAAATCCTTGGAAGACAACATTGGTCTTGTGTTGGATAAAGTTGCAAATTGATAATTCATTGAATAGTAATTCATCCAGGTCTCTCCCAGTGTAGTGAACGGAATTAATATTGGCACTAGGAATCCTAAATTTGGCTCGTTTGATAAGTCCCTTGACTTGCTTATTATATTTCTCTTGATAAAGATAATCGATGGCTTCTTGTAGTCTCTGGTCAAAAGCTTGACGTTGAATTCCTGGTAACGACTCTTGTCTTTCTAGAGCTAGCGCAAATTCATTTAAATCTAATTGTCTCAATTTTCGAATTGTTTTCTTTTCAATCATTTTCCCCACCTCCGTAATACTCCGCTCCTCTAATATACCCCTGATTTTCTTCTTGCTTCAGAGGTTTTTGATTGAGTTGGTCTTGGTAGACAGGGTTGGTTAGGATAGCTTTGATTTGTCGATATCGAGGAGAGTGAAGATGTTCAAGACCTATTCGACACGCTTCATTAAGCTCTTCTTTCGAGTATTCTTTTGTCAATTTAAGAATGGAGAGAGCAGGTTGGAATCCTTTATCTACGGGCTGCAAGCCTTCAAAGAGCCTTTAGATGACCTTTAAGACATAAGGACCAATTTCTTCCGCCCGCTGTAAGCGTCTTTCATCCGGCCATTCTGGTTGATTAAAGAAATCGGGTAAATGTTCAGGAAGTGTCCTTCGTTGATATTTTTGATAAGCAGGGAACCTTTTGTGTGTCGCAATGCGTTCCTGATGGTAATAAATTTCAAGATGACTCTTAGTCACCTTGAGATCGACATATTTTCTAATGTATTGGTAGGGGACTGAATAGGTATTGGACTGAAAGTTGATGTGAGCATCTAATTGAACTTTTCGACGATAAACCCACTCAGCAATTTCAAAAGGTGTAGAAGGTAGTGGACGTAATTTTTCTTGTTCAGTAGATTGAAAGACTAAGTATCTACTTCCTTCTCGCTTCTGAAAAGGTTGGTGATTATAAGCTTCCAATTTGTTAAAGACTGCCTGTTTTAGCGTTTCAAAGTCAGTAAAGGTTTGATGGCGCAGTTCTGCAATCAGATGAGTCGCTATATTACCCACAGCGCCTTCCACCGCAATTTTTTGTTTAGGCTTTCTAATTTGGGTCGGCATAATCGCTAGCACATAATGGTTAGCGAGGTCCTCATAAGCTTGATTTAGGACAATATCTCCTGCCTTAGGGTGTTTGATAACCCCTGTCCTTCAAATTGTCGCAAACCACTCTTATGGGCGATCCTGAGAAGTATTCGAACATGTTCACATGGCATTGAAGCCAAGACTCACTTTTCATGTCGAGAGTAGGCTCAACGTAGGTATACTGACTATAAGCTAGAAGGCCAACAAATAAATAAACATCAATGACCTTTCCGTCATTGACGCTGTGTAATTTCATCGTAGACCCAGACCAATCCACTTGTGCAGTGACTCCGGGTTTATGGTGAAGATGGTTGGTTAATTTATATCGATCGATATGCCTTTGATAGTCCTCACAAAACTTTGTATAACCGACAGCAGGTTGCTCAGTTTCCTTACATTAGTCAACATATTCCTGCCATAAAAGCTTCAGAGTCACCTCCGACTCTTTTGAGTTCTTCATGGACTTTCTCATAGTTAGGTTGGTTGTAGAATATTTCTGATTGATGCCGATTAGGAAAGAAAAGTTGATAAACTTTATTCTCACTAGTTTCCTGAATATCCTCGAAACTTATTTTAAGCTCTACCGCTCGATTAAAGACCTCTCTAACAGAATTACGACTCGTCCCTAACATCTTAGCAATTTGATTACGTGACAGACCCCAATCGCGATATTCCATAATCATTTTGACAGGTATTTTTTCTTACCATATCAACGCCTCCTTGTAAAAAATTTGAAAATGATAACTTTCACTTCAAATATACAAGACCCTGATCTCAAAGGCGAATTGTATGGTCTCAAGAGCGAATTCGCACTTAAGACCAGGGGGGCTGAAGCCGTGAATTGGGGTGGTCTGAATTGGCTATCGATTGATCTGATCGCGCGAAATATCCAACCCAGAGCCCAAAGGGAAAATTGAAAGTGTGGTGTAGTACGTTTAATACAACTTTGCAGATAGTCGTGTGCATGACAATATTGATAGTTGGAACGAAAGTTCATTAGCTTGGCTCGAACAAACGGATAACCATTGCAAGCATGAAATAACAAAAAAATAGGGATGGGTGCATCTACATCATCAACCATCCCTATTTTGTTCAGTAAAATACTATACAATGTTTTACCGGTCTCTTATTGATCAAACTTAATATATTTTCTTGTAAAACTGAGCCATTCGTCATGAAGGTCCATAAGGACAGCTCCAATTAATCGATTGGCAGACGTTCGATTGGGAAAAATCCGAATAATCTTTTCTCTTCTGCGGACTTCCTGGTTCAGTCGTTCAAGAAGGTTGGTGCTTTTTAGCCGATTGTGACCATTTCCGATAATCGTGTATTGAAAGGCATCTTCGAAGCCATTATCTAATGGTTCGCAAGCTTTTGTATATTTAGACTGGTCGATATATTCACCGACTAAGGCATTCTTAGCTGTTCGAGCGAGTTCAATATCCGTAAACTTAAAGATCGCTTTTACTGCTTCTCTAAACGGTTTTGAATTCTTTTTTGGAATGGAACTGAAGGTGTTTCTTAAAAAGTGGACCTGGCATCTCTGCAACTTGCGTTGGTAAATGACTTACGAATTGCAGACACTAGGCCTTTATGGGCATCAGAAATGATGAGTTCTGTCCCCTGTTGACCGCGTTCTTTTAAGTATTCAAAGAAGAGGGACCATGTGTCATCACTTTCTTCATTTTGGATCATGAAGAAAGTGATTTCACGATCACCACCTTCTGTTGTCCCGATCGCAATATGGCAGCTTTTAGAAAGTACTCGATGGTCCTCACGGACTTTTATGTAGAGAACATCAGTCATCAGATAAGGATAACTCGTACCTGAGAGTGAACGGTTCTGTCATTCGTTGACCATCGGGTCTAACTGCTCAGTCAGGCTAGAAACAAAAGATTTCGATACCGATTTTCCACATAGCTCTTCAACAATCTTTGAAACTTTACGTGTCGAAACGCCTGAAACATACATCTCAAGCATTGAAGCGAGCAGTGCCTTTTCATTTCGCTGATAACGCTCAAACACCGTCGGTGAAAATTCACCATCACGTGTTCTAGGCACTTTTAATTCGAGTGTGCCCACACGAGTCGTAAAGTCTAGCTCATAATAGCCATTTCTTTGACTCTGACGACTTTCTGAACGTTCATAGTCATCGGCTTGAATATATTCTGTTCGTTGATTTTCCATCAATTGGTTGAAAACAGTGGTCAAAATATTTTTAGAAACTTCATCTTTTACCGAATGTTCAATAATACTTTGAACCTCTTCGTTGTTCAGTGTAAAGTGTACTTGGGTCATGTAACGTCCTCCTGGGTATGTTTTTGTGGTTAAAAACTTGTACCGTAAAAGGGCTGTTACATGGCCTTTTATCTTTTACACAATTTTATGGACTTTATCATACAACACTACTAAAATTAGTTAAATCTAAGGAATTAGCAAAATCGTATACATACAGACTACTTTTAAATTATATTTAAATCAATCCCCAATGTATAAAACCGCTAACTATTCCATCTTTATCATTCGAGTCAGTAATATAATCTGCAACTGCCTTTGTTTCATCCACACCATTTTTCATGGCCGTAGAATAGTCCGTTATTTCTAACATTTCGATATCATTCATACTATCTCCGAAGGAGTATGTGGGTAACCCTTCTAATTCTAATTTTGATATCATTGTTTTAATTGCTGTTGCTTTGGAATTCCCTTTGCTAATCACATCAATAGAATATGGAGATGTCCTAAAGAAATTAAAGCTAGGAAATCTCTCCTTTAATATAAGGTCATGATTTGTATTTTCGGTAAATAAAAGCATCATATTTACATTATTTTTATGATGAAAATCATAATCTTCTAACGGTTTATTTATAAAGAAATGTTCAAGTGTCTTTTCAACAAGAGGTGTAGATTTCCTAATAGCATGCTTTGTTTCATTATAGAACCCAACCTCAATATTTTCATCGTTGCAATATTCTATTAACTCTATAATCATATTTGAATCCATGTAGTTATTATAAATTTCTTTATTCTCATAAAAAATATACTGCCCATTTGTGAGTATATAGGAGCTAAATTCCAAATCAGAAAGAAGACTAGATATTTGAGAGTAAGGTCTTCCAGATGCAATAACTAGTAAATGATTATTTCTTCGAGCACTTTCAAGTGCTGCTTTTGTGTTCGTGGTAACTTCATGATTACTATTCAAAAGAGTTCCATCCAAATCTAAAAATACAATGGATTTATATAGATGTTTTTCACTCATATTCAAAACTCCTTTAATTCAATTTGCTTTTTGTACTCTTGTACATCTTCTTCCTCTATATTTGGAAACCAATACAAGCAATTTGAAATAGAGTATGCGATAGATAACTTAAGTGCTTCTACTAAATCAATTTGTTTCGAAACTCCACTCACTAGCCCCCCAAGAAAGAAATCTCCTGAAGCTACAGGATTCTTCGCTTTTATTTCAGGCACTTTAAGGTATAAATACCTCTTATCAATCTTGGCGACAGCTCCCTTACTTCCCAAAGTCACAACAATATTCTCTATATTTGATGACAAATGATTTTTGAAGAAGTCAATAAATTCTTCTGGTTCCGATAGATTACCCTCTATTAATTCATTAAACTCTTCATCATTAATTTTTAATAAGGTCGGTCTACTTTTTTTATAAACTTCCTTTAATGCATGACCGCTCGTATCTACCAATACTTGAACATCTAAATCTTTTACTTCTGATGATATTTGCACAATATAATCATCTGGCATACCCTGCATAAGACTACCAGAAAAAACTATAATATCTTTGGGTGATATAGATTCAATTATACTTTCAGTAAGATTCTTTAATAAGTTTTGTGTCAAAACAAAACCTTGTTCATAAATAGGATAGATATTTCCACTCTTCATTTCTACTATAATATTGCATTCTCTAGTGTTCTTCTCCACTTCTATAAACTTTACATCAATTCCTTTATCCTCTGCTAAGCTTAAAACATATTGTCCAGTAGGTCCACCCAAAATAGTATGAACAAGCACTTTTTCGTGTTGAACTCCATGATTCAATGCATAAGCAACATTAAAGCTTTTCCCACCAGGAAATTCTTTTACCTTATATGGTCGATTGGGAATCCCTTCCATTAATGCATCGGTTAATAGTAATGTTCTGTCTAGTGCAGGATTAGGACAAATTAAATGTATCATTTCATCCTCCTTTAAAGCCTAAATATTCAACGCTAGAAGATTATCAATGTAACTTTAAATACTAAATTCACTCGTCCCTTGTAGGCAGTGATCATGAGTTATTATTTCATGATTACTTTTTCCTTCCAAGATGTCGCATTTTCATTAACGACTTTGTTTAACTTTTCAATATTTTCTTTCCCAGTTTCATTCAACCATTCTTTAGTTTTTCTATGATTGTCAAAATCATCCGCGAATATATCTGTGGCTTCTTTCCAAGTAGCTCTACCACATAAGACTCCATTAAAGGTAGAACCTGCCTTGCCAGCAAACTCAATGGTATCTTGAAACAGCTCAGCAGAAACTCCAGCGCTTAAGAAGATAAACGGTAAATGAGTCGCCTGAGACTGTGATTTAAAATACTCTAACGCCTCTTCTTGTGTATAGATGTAATCATTATTACAAAAACCTTCGACATAGTTCATATTTACAGGAACTTCAACTTTTAAAACATCTACTTTAAACCTATCTTGAGAAAATAATTTCATTGCTTCATTCACTTTATGAGGTTTTACTTTAGCGTATTCTTTCCCTTTATTATCTTCATTATTAGCATCATATGTTAATATTTCTAGGAAAAAAGGAATTTCTTCCGCTTCACATTCTGACCCAACTCTTTCAATAAAAACGTGTTTAACATCATTTATTTCTGGATCAGCATCAATATCATAATACAACAATATTTTTACCGCATCTGCTCCCTTTTCTTTTATTCTCAATACTGACCAATTATCTAGAAGATCTGGGAACCGTTCCTCTGAAGAAGCATCATATCCAGTTTTCTCGTACGCTAAAATTAACCCACTATTTTTATCTCTAGCTTTTGAAGCAGGCAGACCGTATTCTGGGTCTAGTAAAATTGAGGATGCATAAGTTGTGAGATTTTCAGAAATTAATACTTTAAATTCTTCCAAGATACTATCTTTTTCAGAATGAATCATTTTTTTCAAAGACCCTCTTTGATCTATAGCCAATGCGGATATAATTCCATTTTCATCAGAAAGATTTTCTAGTTTGGCATACTTATCTTGAGAAACTTTTAACATTTCTATTCTTCCTCCTTTGAAATCTCGTATATTTCGTCAACAGCTACAATATCCTTATCGATTAAACGATTAAATGGTAATGACTTGTCTTCTAAACTATGTACGCCTGTTATAAGATCCTTTACCATAATTTCTTTATTAGCTAAATAATTTAGTGCAGCACCCCATTCTTTTCCTGGAAAAGGCGCTGAGTAAGACATCCAAGAGCCTGTAACTGTTAACTCGCCGCGATTAATTAACTCAAACTCTTTATGGTTAAAAGTAATTTCACTTGTACTTGTACCGATATAACAGACTTGTCCTTTTTTTCGCACAAATTTAAACGCTTCTACGTGAGTATACGGTGATCCCGCTGTCTCATATACAAGATCCGGCAATTGTTGATCTTTAAAATAATCATCTAAAGTAACTTCTGTAGTGTCTATCGCAACATCTGCACCCATATTTTTTGCATATTTTAATTTTTCTTCACTTAAATCTGTTGCAATGATTTTTTTTACGCCTTTTGCTCGTAATACACCGATTGTAAGTAAGCCAATCGTTCCTGATCCTAACACTAGAGCAACATCCCCAGATTCTACTTTAAGTCTATCAACTCCATGAATAGCAACAGTTAACGGTTCTACTAAAGCAGCTTCTTTCAATGAAAGCTCATCAGGAATAACCATCACATTCCTTTCTGGAGCTACAACATATTCTGCCATCGCACCAGGTTCACGTGAACCTATAAAACTATAATTGGTACACATAGCTGGTTCGCCTGTCTCACACATGTGGCATTTCCCACAAGGTTTTAAAGGCGCAACTGCAACTCGATCACCGACCTCAATGCTTTTCACTGAATCCCCAACTGATTCTATTATCCCGGAAAACTCATGCCCTAAAATTTGTGGAAACTTATGAACTTGACCTTTAAAATACCTTGCTAAATCTGATCCACAAACTCCACAATATGCCACCTTTATCAGCACCTCATCTTTACAAGGACTAGGTGTTTCTATATCTACTAACTCCATCTCCTTAGTGTTGATTACTTGCAAAGCTTTCATTTTATTTTTCCTTCTTTCTAAAGAAACGATTAATCTTCATCTGGGATATATAATCTTTTTTTCTTATAAGCTACATAAGTATAGCCATAAGCAACAACATAAATAATGCCTATAACAATTACTCCAAAAGGAATGTTTCCGTTTAAGATATTTGCTGCTAAATATGTGATTGGGCTACCTGCTTGGTCTAGCGAAGATACCCTTACCCCTTCTTCAACTAAATTTACTTGCTGACCTAGAGTTGTTTGTAAGCCAATCATTTGATTAGATATCCAAACTGTAATAGTCATAATTATAGAACCGCTAATTAATGATCTAAAGATATTCCCTTTATGGATTGCAACAGCCATAGCAACAAAGAAACTTACAGTCGCTAAATCTCCGAAAGGAAGGACCTCATTACCAGGTACCAACGCAGCAATTAATATGGTTATTGGAATAAATAATAATCCGGTAGAAATAACTTGAGGGTCACCAAGAAGTAATGCTGGGTCCATCCCTACCAGGAATTCGCCACCTTGAAATCTTTTATCTAGGAAAACTTTAGCAGCCTCCGAAATTGGTAAAAGACCTTGCATAATAAATTTCACAACTACAGGCATTAAAACCATTACAGCAGCCATTTGTACGGCTAATAATAATGCATCACCAATGTTATATCCCGCTAGCAACCCTATTACAAAGCCTAAAACTCCACCTATGACGGTAGGATCACCAAAAGCCCCAATTCTTTCTTCCAAAGTATCAGTGTTAAAATTAATTTTATTTAAGCCAGGTATAGCCTCAATCAAATCATCAATTGGTTTTGCAAATACTCCCATATAAGATGATGTACCATGAGGAATGGCTACGCCTTCTAATCCAAAATAGTTATCTGTTACAGATTGATAAATATCTCCAAATTTAAAAGCAAGTATAGAATGAATTACAACTCCTACTATACCCATCAAAAAACTACCAGTAGCAACCTGAACTATCGCTCCCGTAAAAGCCATGTGCCAAATATTCCAGATATCAACATTCACAACTTTAGTAGTTCTTGTTAAGAGCATAATAATATTAACTACAATCGAAACCGGTATTGCGATTAGCCCCATGTCAGAAGCCCAGGCAAAAGGAGATGTGCCGGGCCAGCCTAAATCTACAACAGATAGATTTAAACTAAATCGCTCAGCCATAGATTGAGCCGCTGGACCTAAGTTGGCGTTCAATAAATCAACTACAAGACCAATTCCAATAAAACCAACACCAATAGTCAATGCTGATTTTAGAGATTTTCCAACACCTTGCCTAAATAACATTCCCAATATAAAGATGATTATAGGTAGCATAACCGATGCTCCTAAATCAACTATATATTGAACTATATTTAATATAACGTTCATTTTATGAATCTCCTATTCTTCAGTTAATGCTTGTAATAGAGCTTCTTCTGCCTGTTCTTGTTTAATGCCGGTAATAAACGGAGCCCCATGAATCACCGGAATGCCGTAATCTTTCGATACCTTCGCTGTTGTAACAAATGCATCAGCGGTATCTTTATACGAGTTCAACTCACTAATTCTACACTGATTTACTTCTGCATCTATACCTTTATCCTTTAACAATTCTTTTACTTTATTAGCTGCAACTGTAGAAGTTGCTACTGCTCCTCCGCACGCGACATATATTATTTTTCTTGCCATAGCATTTTCTCCCCTATCTATAAATTTAAATACTCATTAAACACTCTAACAATCTCTGTTTCACTAGTCATATCAATAATATTTTTAACAACGTTTTCATCTTGGACTAATGAAATAATTTTTGTCAGCATATCAAGGTGCCCCGCTCCATCTCCTATTACTAACATGATAACTAAAGACACATCTACAAAATCATCTTTATCACCACCCATTTCATTAAAGATAATACTATTTTTTAATGTAGCAACCACGAGCTTATCTTTCTTTACATAAGAACCTTCAGTATGTGGGATGGCCACACCTATTGGAAGTGGTAACCCTGTCGGAAATTTTTTCTCTCTTTCTTTTAATGCTAGAATATAGTCTTCATCAACCAAAGATTCTGATATCAGCGGTGCTCCAAGTACTTCAAATAATTTATCCTGATTATCTACTTGCAAGTCTATAAATATGAACTTTTCATCTAGTAAAGCCATTACAAAACCTCCTCTATATTTCTTAAAACAACCTTTGCTCTTTTGCAACTCTATAGCAACACTATACCAGAAACCGTTTTCTTTTGCCACTATTTTTGCAAATTATTTATTTCACATTGTTTTTCTTTGCATAATTTTAATTTTGCAAAAATAATGATAAATAATATTTTTAAAATGAAAAATGAATAACGACCTAGAGTTATCAATTTTTCTTAAATAACTTTTCTTCTTTACTAAATCAGCAAAGTTATTAACATTTAAAATATTCTTGTCAATACTGAATACGAAGTGCGATATAGAAATTAAAAAAATAGTCATGTAGAGTGAAATTCATAGCAAAACAAAAAAAGCTCAGTATTAATCAGATTACTGGGCAACTGCTTTATCAAATATCGTCTTCAAGAAATGCTTGAAGAAAATATTTGAAGATGTAGAGTAGGAATTAATAAACCAAGGTGTGAAGCTAAAATTATTAAATTCTTATCAAGAGAATATCTTTGCATTATTTGAGATTTTATCCTCACGGTAGTTTAGTTTTTATTATAGAAAGATTGCTAAATCAATACTCTGAGCTTAAAGTCGATAGTAGTAATATTCACCTCTATGTAACTGGTTTGAGGGAGGAGTATCAAAGCTCAAGCAAATCATAGCCTTCTTATCGTATTTTTTGCAAGGCCATGAATATGCCTAGAACGGTTTGTCTCTTTTGGACGTTCACTTTGAATACTTTTACCATCCTTTGACATCTCGCTCTATTACATACTAAACAGGTATCAATTTGTTTGTGACCTTTTTTCTTATCGTGGTTGTGGCTATAGCTAACCAGCTCACTTTCGGCATAATCACTTCGACATAACCACTAGTAATATCATAAAGCAAGAGTCTTAAGGGACTTGATTCGTGTGCAACAAGTTTCTTTTGGATATTTCACTGACGTTTATCTAACTCATCCATCGCATTGTATAATCCATTTATAGAAGAAGTTTCCTCTGTCTTCAAGAGTTGTTCCCAATCAGGCACATAGTATCCTTAGAGGGCCACCTTCTTATTCAGAAATAGGTCTCCTCTATTCAGGGATTAATTATCTCAAATGTTAAGTCACCATCATCAAGCCTATCGACATATATTACTTCGGTTACCTTCTCTCTAGAATGACTTGTAAGTAATGAAATTCGCCTAATTGATACTACGTTATGATGCAATTTAAAAAACTTACGATTCTGAATCATAAAAATCCCCTATAAATTATATTTGTATAAATCACTCATACATTTATAATGATACAGAAGGCAATATTATACTGGTCTATTCTTTTCGCACTATATGGTCGATTTCTCCGCACTCAGTGGTAGATTGTTCCGCACAGGTGGTAGTTTTTTCATGGAATAATCATACAGCATTGTAAACACTTTGATTCGAACACCTCAACAGCGTATATGATGTGTAATGACGCTCGCAATCGCCTCCTCATTATCTATTGGAGTGGTGGAATGTTTACGCCGTTTGTTCTACCAATCTATGGTGGAAGACTCAAATGGTCTAAAGATGACCATGAGTTCCGAGAGATACAGCTATACAATATTGAACGGCTTTTAAGTGGAGATACCTTTGAGCCAATCGTCAAAATGGCTTTCAAATTAAATTTTTATATACTTATATTCCGATATAAAAATACCTGCTTTAATTATATAATTAATCTATTAAAGGAGATGATTTCGATGCATTCAAATGCAGAGCTTTTAACTGAAATTAGCATACTTAAGAACAACTTTCAGAAGTTTCAGTGACTAATAATCAACTAGAGAAACAAGTTGCAAAACTTGAGCTTAAGTTAAAAACGACAGAAGAATTGAATCTGTACAAATCCATGACTTATTCAAGACGTCATGAGTTAGTTCCGAGTAACGGACAACCTTCCTTATTAGACATCGAGACTTAAAAAAGCACAGACAGAGAAAGTGAAATTGAGAAAGAAGAATATGTAGAAATCAAATCCCACAGAAGAAAAAAATAGTCTGTCAAAAATCCATAGACACTCAATCAATATCCGCAAACAGATGAACACCACGGATTAAAAAATAGCCAATGTCCAACCTGCCATCATGAGATGCAACATATTCGCAAAGAACTGATTGGACGCGAACTCGTGGTGATTCCTGTTGGTCTTGAGGTCGTGAATCATTATCAACATACATACAAATGTACACATTGTTCTGAAAATGATGTATCTGGCATGATTGTGAAGGAGTCTACACCGAAAGGTCCAATTCAAAAAAGTATCATATCCGCCTCACTTATCACAGAAATCTTATACCTTAAATATGTACAAAAGGTACCAGCTTATCGCCAAGAAGCCCATTGGAAAAACTATGAGTTCGATCTGACTCGTAATATCATTTGTAACTGCATATCTCTGTATGCGAACAATATCTAGTTCATATATGAAGCTTTGTTAGAACATTTGCTTCAAGAAGATATTATTCATGCAGATGAGACCAGCTTCAAGGTCATTGAAAGCACTAAAAAAAGTTACTACTGGCTACTATGTAGTGGTAGAGATAGCGAGACTCCTATCATTTTTATAACTTTCAAGACGGACGAGGCAAAGAGTGTTTTCTAGATATCATCGGAGAAAACTACAGTGGTGGACTTATAACAGACATGTACAATGTGTACTTGTCCGTTGTAAACAACAGCGACGGGGACATTGTGCTATCAGCCTGTTGGACTCACCTTAGACGAAAGTTCTTTGATGCCTACCTAGTCCAAGAGGAATCCAATGCGCCAAGTGTTTGTTGTAATCTAAAAAGGGACCACCTTCGGGGTAAATTGCTATTCAAAAAGGGACCACTTGCCATGCCTTTCCATCTATAATAAACGTATTATAGATGGAGGTGCCAAGGAGTGATTCGTATCAATAAAGAATTCGAAGTGATTCACCGTTTTAGAAATGGGGAATCCATTAGGAAAATTAGCAGAGACATGGACATTGATAGAAAAACGATTCGAAGAATAAGGGATCGATACCAAGCAGGTATAGATGCTTTGGATGACGCTCAAAATGAGAAAGAAATCGAAGCAGCAACCGAACAATTAGTCTTAGAAAGAAAATATGATACTTCCAATCGGAAAAAAAGAACCTTTACACCAGAGGTGGAAGCTAGAATGAGCGAATTACTGGAAAAAGAAAGAGAAAAGGATCGAAGGCTAGGACCTCATAAACAAGCACTAACGGCTAAGGCTGTTTATGAAATCCTAGCAGAGGAAGGGTATGCGATTAAATACCGGACAGTCGCTCATTACTGGTCAAAAATGAAAGCGAAAGCTAAAGAGGCTTTTATCAAGCAAAATTATGCATTGGGTGCACGGGTGGAGTTCGATTTTGGAGAGGTCAAATTAGAAATTGAGGGCGTGGTTAAAACCTATTATCTCGCTGTGTGGGCTAGCCCTGCTTCAGATTATTACTGGGCTTACCTCTATACCAACCAGAAAAAAGCTGTCTTTCAGGATGCGCATGTGCGATTTTTTGAAAACCTGGGTGGGGTGTATGCGGAGCTTGTCTATGACAATATGAGAAATGTGGTCACTCGTTTTATTGGGCGTAATGAAAAGGAGCTAAACCCCCAACTCATCCAATTAGCCACTTATTATGGGTTTAATATTAATGTCACCAATTGCTTCAGTGGGAATGAGAAGGGAACAGTAGAGAGTCGTGTAAAGCATGTCAGACAAAACTGTTTCACCAAAAAATATCAATTTCAATCTTTAGATGAAGCTCGCCAGCATTTGGAAGAGTCCTTACGGACTTTGAATCAAGAGAGTCGTTTGGAAGAAGAAAAAGGCCACCTTCTTAAATACCGTCCTCCCTTTGAACTGGCAGAACTTTGTCAGCTCAGCGTCACAAAGTATGCCACGATTCATTATCAGAAGAATCAGTATTCTGTCCCTGACTACTTGGTAGGGAAGCGAGTTCAGATCAAGGCTTATGCCGATTATCTCGTGGTTTATGCCAATGAACAAGAAGTGGCCAGGCATAATAAAATAGAGGGTTCCCATGGGTTTCAGCTTGATATCAGTCACTATATCAAAACCCTCAAGAAGAAACCTGGTGCTCTGGAACACTCGCTGGTTCTTCAACAAACCCCCGGCTTGGAAACACTCTATCATAAATATTATAGCGGACACCCTAAAGAATTCATAGAACAACTTGAGAAATACCATAGCCTCAGTGGAGAGGCTTTGTGCCAGCAATTGGCCTATGATCAGTTGGTGCAACGTGTCACAACGGAAAATGAGGGTGTTCCTAAAAATCAGGAGGCGATTCTTCATCAGACAGAAGCAACGCTCCATCAATTAAATGCTCTCTATGGTTTGGAGGAAAGCTTATGTTAACAATCGCAGAAGCCGCTAATGAACTAAAACTTCCCTATCTGAAGGAAAATTACCAACACCTGCTCCTGGAATATACGAGTCGCGGACTGGATTTGGAAGAAGCCCTCACAGAGATATTGACAGAGGAGGTGGAACAACGTCGAAATCGAAGCTATCAAAGAAGGATTCGACAGGCCAAGTTTAGCCAAAAGAAGTACCTGATGGACTTTGACGAGAAAGTGTTTAAGGAAGGTGTTCGCCAACAACTACGCGAATTAAAGACCCTGAATTTTATTCAAGAGAAACAGAACGTCATTCTTATTGGCAACCCTGGAACAGGGAAGACGCATTTTAGCATTGGTCTTGGCATGGAGGCCTGTCTGCAGAATTATCATGTACAGTTCGTAAATGCCCCAAATCTTGTTATTGAATTAAGAGAGGCCGTCACGCAAAGTCAATTTTATCGCTTCAAACAGCGATTAAATAAGGTCGATCTCTTGATTGTCGATGAATTAGGTTATTTATCCTTTGATGAAGCCGGGGCTGAGCTTCTGTTTAATCTTCTTTCTAATCGGATGGGAAAGGGCTCTACAATGATTACGACGAACCTTACCTTTGATCGCTGGCAGGAATGCTTTAAAGACCCGACCTTAACGGGAGCCCTGGTGGATCGTTTAGCCTTTAAGGCGCATGTTGTGGACATGCGAGGGGAGAGTTATCGGATGAAGCAGACCAGTGCCTGGAAGGAGGCGCAAGCCAGCCAAAAGGAGGTATGAAGCGCTGAGACACTTTCTTCTTAACTAACTTTTCATAAATTAGCCTAAGCCGTTACATTGACCCAAAAGGTGGTCCCTTTTTCAACGGCAAGGTGGTCCCTTTTTCACTTGACATATACACCAAGTCATATGATTTCAAAAAAACGATGATATCTTCAAACTAGAAAGGGAATGGGATAAACAGAAACTTACACCAGAAGAACGACTAAAACTGCGTCAAACAAAACTTAAGAGTATAATAGATGCATTGTTCAGGGAGATTAACCTGATTAAAGCGAATCAATCCATCAATGGTACGTTTGAAAAATCGATTAATTAAGCTTTGGATCATGAGCAGTATTTCTACACCCTCTTAATTGATGTGCGCTATGTACCGTCGAATAATAAAACAGAGCGTGCGACTAAGAGTTTGGTGATGTGTCGCAAAAACATCTTTTTGCCAAAAGCTATACGGGAGCTAAAACTGGAAGAGTTATTATTACGATTCTAGAAACAGCGAAAGCCAACAGGTTTGATCCATGGCGTTATATGAATTATCTTCTCACACACCTTCCGAATGAGTTTTGTTTAATTGGTGCGGACTTGTCAAAATATCTATCTTGGTCACATACAGTTCAACAAGTCTGTGCTGACCAAATTAAAAAACTATTGTAAATAGCCCCAGTATAATCATTACTGGGGCTAGTTTAGCGTGGATTTTTTTGCGTTGATAGGTACCTGGCTATTGACCGCTTATGTGCATTTATTAAAACATGTTAAAAAATGAGATCCACATATCTGACTGTACATAGTTAAATACGATAATCACTTTGGATTACATCTAAATTGGGATAAAATTCTTTAAAGAAATTAACTGTTTCTTTTTGACTATCTGGTATTTGATCAGTAATTATCTTGTTTATTTCTTCGAAATCAGCTAATTGTTTATATGATACTCTTCCAAATTTTGTCCCATCAGCAACAATAAATACATTCGTACTACGATTCATCATCATCTTCGAAAACTCTGCTTCGCTATCAACAATATTAGTAATACCATAGTTCATATGTATCCCTGAGCAGCCAAAAAAACCATACTTCACATAAATATCTTGAATAGCCTGCATGGATGTTGTTCCAGCCAAAGAAAACTCCACCCTTCTTATATAACCACCCGGTACAAATAAATTTATTGTTTCATTCTTAGCAAGTACATTAATAATTGGTAATGTATTAGTGACAACAGTCAAATGGTTTTTTGCTACTAATTGTTTAGCAATTTCTAAATTGGTAGTTCCGTAATCAAGGTATATTGTATCGCCTTCCTCAACCAACCCACTAGCTAGTTTTGCTATTGCAAGTTTCCCTCGTCGATTAGCTTGCCTTCTTATTTCATAAGCTGTTTCCCGAGAGGACTCTTCAAGTTTTGCACCTCCGTAAGTCTTCTTAACTCTACCATCCTCATTTTCCAATATTTTTATATCATTTCTAATCGTTTCGCGTGATACATTAATCATCTCACTAAGCTCAATAATTTTTATTTCTTTTTTTTCACGTAATATTTGTAAAATTAAATCTCGTCTATCATTTGCATTCATCATTCTATCCTTCTAACTAATCAATTGTTGAGTAAATTTATCTACCGAACTTACTTTATAATATGATATAGCGATAATCTTTATTTGAAGTTTTAATTTTTAAATTACACAAACTAACTATATACAAATGCAATAATGTTAACTTCTATAACGAACACATCATTCGTCATAGAAAGCTTAATATATTTCAGTTATTACCTTCCATAGTTTATTTTAACTCCTGAATTGTAAAATTAAGCTAGAAAAACAAATAAGACCATTTGTGCCACACTATTTATGAGAGCATTCATAAATAAAGAAGTAGACACAAAATGGCCTACACACATCTTACCACGAAAGAACTGACTTGGATAGAAAACTATTAAGAAATTGGCGAAAAAGCTTACATAGTCGCTAAAAAGTTAAGTAGATCTGCTCAAACCATCTATAATGTCTATCATTATTTAGACGATGGTGGGACTATCATCGACTATTATGAACGCTACAAAGCTAACAAATCTAAGTGTGGCTCTAAGAAGAAGCAGTTCACAGAAGATCAAATGACCGAATGTCACAAGGGTGGTCACCGGACGTGATGATTGGCCGCCAGGAAATTGACTTGAATTGTTGTGGCAAAACACTTTGCCATCGCTTCTAAGATGACTCTGCTTTTGATGTCAGAGCTTTACCCGTGCAAGGTAAACGAAAAGCGGATCAGCATGTTGAAACGAGGGGCCGTCTAAATGACCGTAGAAGACTAGAACGGTGTCAAGAGGCTTATCCTGAAGACAATGATGAATTTGGTCATTTTGAAGGGGATACTATGGTTGGTAAGAACCACCAAAGTGCGGCCATTACACGAGTTAAATGAATAAGTAAATTAGCGATCACCCTGAAGACAGAAGGTCGTAAAGCATGTCAAGTAACGGATTCATTGAAACGTTTCTTCCTTAAAACCCCTTACCGTCTGGTTAAATCTCTGACTTTGGACAATGGCAAAGAGTTTTCTAACTGGAAAGACTTAAGCAATGAATTTAATATCGACATCTTCTTTGCAGACCTAGGATGCCCATCTCAAAGAGAACGGAATGAGCATACTAACGGATGGTTAAGAAGAGATGGTTTGCCTAAAGGTACTGTTTTTAATGAAGTAACCTTCAAGCTAAATATCATTCCACGTAAATCTCTTAACGACTACACTCCGCTAGAGGTTTTCTTGGCCCATCTTTTGGATCAAACACCTGGCTATTATGCCAGCCATTTAAGAAATATGGTTTCATCAAGCTCCTGACTCCTCCAGAGTCGCTAGCGCTTTTCCTCTTGACCACTCAAGAGTTTGATGAAGGGGGTTGTTTAAGATGATTAGCACAAGTGTGTCACCAAGTTCAATCACTCATAACATAGTGTAAAAATTTCTAACTTAAATTGACAATCGAGAACTTAAAAAACACCCAGATTAGTCATACTACCATAGATATAAGAAAAAGCCCTTTACAAAACAGATGGATGAGCTAGCTTCATCCAAAATAAAGGACATGTTCTTTTCTAATTATACATCAAAAAATTATTTTTGTTAATTTATTTTACTAATATTTAGAATGAACTTGAATCTTTGGCAATTGCCTGGATAAAGTTCATATAATTGTGTAAAAGATAAAAGGCCATGTAACAGCCCTTTTACGGTACAATTGTATATGTCAAGTGAAAAAGGGACCACCCTTTGGGTCAATGTAACGGCTTAGACTAATTTTTGAAAAGTTAGTTAAGAAGAAAGTGTCTCAGCATTTCATACCTCCTATTGGCTGGCTTGCGCCTCCTTCCAGGCACTGGTCTGCTTCATCCGATAACTCTCCCCTCGCATGTCCACAACATGCGCCTTAGGGGTATCCTCGTTATGTGTTTCGGGAATTTAGGATAAAGCGCATGATATCACCGTTTTAAGATAGAAAAATACTTTTAAACAACGAAAGTCAGGAATATAAAACGCTTAACCCAGATTGAAGATGTGCCCTTTCTTCAATCTGGGTTTTTAAATTTAATGAATTATATCATATCATACAAATATAGTTAAATCTCTACAGTCAATCTATAAAACAGTTGGCAGAGAGCATTATTTTAGCCCATGTTGTAACTTTATTGCTTATATCAACTGTATGAATATAAAATTATTAGATGCAATTACTTGATACTAAATCTTTCGTGAATGGTATTCCAATCCTGTCCGAAATCCGCTACTGCTTTAGCTATATTAGCATTATCTAGGAATTTGTCTAATACATCGGAACCCACTGTTACATGGGTCGCCCCAGCCATTAATGAATCAATAACTTGACTAACATTCTTATAGCTGGCACCCAATATCCTTGTGCTACTATTAGTCTGTTCAATATTTCTAGCTAATTGGTTAACTACCAAGAAAGGATCAGTGTCAAGGTTTTGCATTCGATTAATATAAGGTGCCAAATAGTCTGCACCCATTTCAGTTGCGAGTAATCCCTGCATTGTTGAATAAATAGCTGTTGCAGTAATATTAACGCTTTCTGCTTTTAGTTGTTTTATAGCTTTAAGTCCTTCTTTACTCGTTGGGATTTTAACATAAACTTGATCATCTATACTTTCAAGAATATCGTGTGCATCTCGAACCATTCCTTCAGCGGTATCAGAAATTGTTTGCACATGCAATGATTTATCTATGCCAATAATATGACGAATTTCCTTCATGTGATTTATAAACTCAATCTTACCTTCTGCTTTGAGAATTGATGGATTAGTCGTTACCCCATCAATAGGTAGATATTCTAGATACTCTTTGATTTTATCAACATTAGCTGAATCAATAATTAATTTCATTTTTCCTCCATTTATACAAAACTATTTATTATCTCATCTGCTGCACTAAGATCCTGTGCAGGATAATCTGGATTTTCAAATCCTATTACATACATCCCAGCCGTTTTGGCTGATAAAGATCCATTTTTGGTATCTTCATAAGCTACGCATTTCTCAGGTGTAACTTGAAGTAATTCTGCAGCTCTCAAAAAAATATCTGGAGCAGGTTTGGAATTTTCAACTTCTTCACCACTGACTAATACCTCAAAAAAGTCAATTATTCCTAATTCTGTTAAATTATGTTCTATCTCTTTCTTAGGAGAAGATGATGCCACTGCTAAGGTTGCCCCTTCTGATTTCAATTTCTCGATATATTTAACAACACCTTTTATAGGTTTTACTCCATCTCGTTGGATCATTTCTTCTCTTTTATTGTTCATCTGTTCAATATAGTAATCAACAGATTTATCGAGACCCAATTCTTCCTTCATTGTAGTCCACATAAATTCATATGTCGTTCCCATAAATTGATATTGATAACTTATTGGTTTATCATAACCTTCTTCGTGCAATATCTTTGCTTTAGATTCTAAATAAGTATATTCAGAATCTACAATTACACCATCCATATCAAACACAATATATTTCATCATTTACTCCCTTCGTTTAATTTTATCTCATCGAAACTTTCGACAAATTCGTCCGCTAAACTTAAATCCTGAGTTGGATACTTAGCATCAATAAAACCATAACAATACATTCCAGCATCTTTAGCTGCTTTCACTCCATTGTGCGAATCTTCAATTACTAAACATTCTGCAGGGCTTACACCTAAGTACTTCGCAGTCTCTAAATATATTGTTGGATCAGGTTTAGATTTTTCGAAGAATTCTCCACTCACTAAAATATCAAAGTACTCCCTAATTTTAAGCAAATCGACTACTTCGTTGATAGCATTTAATGGAGAAGAAGAGGCTATCGCAATTTTATATTGTTGAGCGGAAAGTCTTTTAAGAAAATCAACAACACCAGGATATGCTTCAACACCTTTTGCTTCTTTTATAACCCCAACTTCTTTAAACATTTCAGCGATGTATTCTTTAATGCTTTTTGATAGATTATAATCACTTTTTATGTTTTCCCAGGTAAATTCATGAGTCGTTCCAGTAAAATTATAAATGTATTCTTCTCTTAGTTCAAAACCTTCCTTTAAAGCAACATTATATATAGCTTCTGTATAAATTTTCTCTGAATCTACAATGACCCCATCCATATCAAATATAAAAGCTTTATACATAAGGCATCTCCTATAGTGAAAAAGGCCGAAACATTCGGCCTTTTCATTATTTAATAACTATCATAGTTCCAATACTAATATCAGGAATTTCTTTTCCCTCTACATACAAAGTTCCAGCTAATTCTGCCTCATTAGCTCCGTTAAAACGAATAGTAATATGGGCTAAATCATTTAGATTTTTTTCAACGACATCCCCAACAGCAGTTATAATAAATTCTGCACTATCAATCATCAACGTCATGCCAGTAGTGAT
This sequence comes from Suicoccus acidiformans, assembly GCF_003546865.1. Taxonomy (GTDB): domain Bacteria; phylum Bacillota; class Bacilli; order Lactobacillales; family Aerococcaceae; genus Suicoccus; species Suicoccus acidiformans. The sequence continues at coordinate 483,966 of NZ_CP023434.1, read as the reverse complement.
GGTTTCTTTTACTGGTGTAACCTCAACATTATAAGTGTAATCCGCTAAATCAGCTGGCGCATTTTCTCCAAAGAGAACAATCATGTTCTCCTCTTTAAACATAGCTGCATCAGATCCTATGTTTACAACTTTTGTCTCATACACTGACATAAAATCCTCCTAATATTATTGATACAATCCGTAACTTGCAATCCAGGCAACGACGACACGAGGAACTCCGTTAAGAAATCTTGAATACAGTACCGCTGGAACCCCAACTTCAACAGTTTCAGCTTCTGCTTCTGCAAGTCCTAGACCGACTGGAATAAAGTCACAACCATTTTGTGTATTGATTGCAAACAGTGCTGGTAAAGCTAAATGCGGCGGAATGACTCCATTACCAATTTGGACACCAATTAGGGTACCAACAATTTGAGAAATAACGGCACCAGGACCTAATAATGGCGATAAGACAGGAATCGAACACACAAATCCGATAAGAATCAATCCCCATACATTACCAGCTAGTGGGGCTAGAACGTTAGCAATCCAATTACCAACACCTGTTGATTCAATAATTCCGATAAGCAATGAAACGAATGCCATAAACGGAATAACTGTATTGATCATCGTCTGGACCCCGTCGCGTGCTGCTTGGTTAAAGACCGAAACAACTTTACCAGCTCCCATACCAATACGGGTCGCTAACCCTGGCTTAGACGTTTGTTCAGTGATTTTTTTCGTTGTATCATAAGTTGATTTCTTATCTAACTTTTCAGTATTAGTTGATACAATCGCTTCAGCGCCTGGCTCAGCCAGTTCAATTTGATTTAAGCCTACGTTTGATACATAAATGTCTTCTGTAATATATTGTGCTAATGGACCAGCTTTCCCAGTAGCAATAATATTAATCGTCGGAATTCCTTTCTTTGGATAAATTCCACAACGTAAAGTTCCACCACAATCTATAATTGCTAACGCAATTTCGTCATCTGGAATCGATGTCTTAAATCCGTTGACTGCCTCCATTCCAGTTAATTCTTCAATTTTATCAACAATATCAGGGCGCTCTCCACCACCGACTACATAAATAAACTTATGTTTCTCTTCAGTAGGGGTGATAATTAATGGTCCACCGAATCCGCCGTTACCTCTTGAGACTTTTATACTATTGAATTCTGCCATGTTCATTCTCCTTAATTATACTTCTTGAGCAATAACTGATTTATTTAACTCAATGCCTTGTTGCTTCATAATTCTTTCAGTAATAAAGTCAGTTGACCATCCACCAACCGCATTCATCACTAAACCTACAAGTAAATAACGAATAGCTAACTCAGCTGAATTTAGGCCTAATGCATCAATGCCTTGTGCAATACCTAACCATACGAATAGTTCCCCAGCATTAATATGTGGGAAAACCCCATTACTTGTATGACAGAACTGCATCTGTGCAGCAATATAACCAGGTTTATAAAACTCTGGTAAAAAACGCCCCATAGTCATCGACATCGGATTCCCTAACATAAATGCTGAAACAAAAGGAAGAATCATATAACGAGTAATCCAGTTCTTGTTTGAAGCGGCAGCTAATTTATTAATGCGCTCTTCACCAAGAAGTGTAATGAGAGCGTTCATTGCCACCATTAACATCAAAACTAACGGTACAATTGAACCCATCCACCCAATAAAGGTATCTGCTCCTGCTTGGAACATCCCCATAAAACCTTCAGCAAATCTAACTAACCATTGCATATTTATGCACTCCTTTTAAATTTATTTACAAATTGATTTGTTGCTACTTTCGTATTTAAAAGTAAATTATCGACAGGACCAGATTTTTTCTCTTCTGTGTAATCACCCATTTCTACTTTAATAAATAAATCTCTCGCATCTTCCATCGCAATTTTCGTGAGTTTATTTTCTTTTTGAACAAGAGGATGTTTATGGTCTATAAAATGCAAATCTTCACCGATATAATCAGGTAGTTCTTTAAATTTAGCAATCACTGAAACTCCTTGCATCTTACGGGCATCTAGTATTTTAGCTTCGTCATCAATTGCAAACATAACAATTGTTCCTGCTGAAATCTTGCCCGCCCTTGTGCCAATTGCTACTCTTCCTTTCCTTCTGAGATCAGAATATACTTCGTTAAAATGTTTAATTTGGAAGTATCCAAGTCCAAACTGAAGTATATAAGCCGTAATAGCAATAATACTAAACAGAATTATATAATTCATTTAACCTCACCTTCATTAAAAATCTTAATCATCTCGTTAATTGACTTAGCTTTCATTATATTGTCTTTTAAGTTATTATTTTGTGCTACTCCAAAAATTAAATCATATAAATTTAATAAAGCGTTATCATTTTCTTTCATTTGGTTCGGTATCGCCAATAAAATCACTAAATCAATAATCTTATCTTTAATACTTATATGATTTGTTAACTTAGCGATATTTATAATTATCTTATTATCCTCATAATTGATTTCGTGTGGTAAAGCAATACCGTTATCCGTAATTAATGTTCTGCTCTCATCTTTTGCAAGTATCCTGTCCCGAAATGTTAAGTCTACTAATCCTTCACTCTCTAAATCTAAAATCATATCTAATATTAATTCTTCATATTGTGTTCTCTTAACCTCATGTAAGACAACTTCAAAGTCATCTGTAAAATCATCACGATTTGAAATTATTTTATTCCACTCAGAAGACAGATACTTATCATTAAAGATATTGGATAGGTAAATCATCGGAATATCATTACTAATGCTTTCCAAAGGAATTGTTGTTATAATAGCGAAATACTTTGATAAATCTTCTGTTTCATAATTGGCTTCAGAAAACTGTGATATCTTTATGTCTTGCCCAATTACGCGTTCAATCTGTCTGCGGACCATTGCTGCCGTTCCTTTGCCTGTATTACATATAATAGCAATCTCTTTCCGATCAGCCATCTCTTCATTAGTCTTACTTACTAACTCGAAATAAAGAGCAAGATAGTCCGCTTCTAGCAAAGTTGTCTCTGAGTTATAGGCATCTTTTAAGATATTCAATGTATGTTTGGCTAATTGAAATGACATAGGATACTTTTTTTCAATTTCTCCGTGGAATATATCATCAGAAGAATGTTTAAAGATCAATCGATTTATGAGAAATATTAAATGATTGGCAATTTCATCGAATAATTCATCGAAATTAAAATCAAGAAAATAAGTAGAGTTTAGTTCAGAGACAATCTTCTCGAACGTACTCATGAATTTGATGTTATCTTTTAAATCATTCTGATTTATTTTTAAATTATTAGCATTTAAATTCAATGGAAAAGAAATAAAGTCAATTTCTTCTTCACTAAGACTTATTCTAAAATTATATTCAATACCCGTAATCAATTCATCGAGGTAACTTTCTTTTCTGGAATAATTGATATAATTTTCAATTATAGACATATCATCCCCATGAAAAACACGAAACAAACTTATATCTAAGACTTTTAAAAGAAGGTATGCATCCCTTCTTCTAAAACGATATTTTTCTTGTAATCTATATATTAGCTGGACTTCTTCATCAGTAATCACCTTATAATGAAAATAATCTGCTGAATGATAAATTTCAAGTAACCGGATACCAAATTCAGACCCTTCAAGCTTGAGTCCTTTATTGGGCGCACTGTTAACAATAACATCATACTTTAAAGATATTTGTCGAAGACTCCTTAAATCATTATTTACAGTGCCACGACTAACACTTAAATCATCTGCTAAATCTTGAATGAGGATATAATCCTTTGCCTCTACTAACTGACGTATTATATAAGCTTGCCTCTTACTAGATGAATTATAATCGCTCATTTGTTTTAAAGATCCATTTAATATATTCTCAAATTCATTATATTTGTAAATTTCTATGTAGTAATAGCCGTTATGCTCAATTATCTGAGCAATACCAGATAATTCATTATTCAATAAATTAATCGTTGATTTAACTGTTTGTTGGGAAACGTTGAGGTTTTGCTGTATATTCGAAAGCGAAACTTGGTCATTTGAAACTAAATAATTTAATAATCTGTACCATCGATTTAATATTCCCAAAAAACTTCACCTTTACTTTAACCTCGGGTCTTACCTCCGGCAACATTAATGGTAACACCAGTGATATAACTTGATCTGTCGGAGAGTAAATAACATACAGCATCAGCAACTTCAGAAAGTTTACCGTCGCGACCTAATGGAATAGTGCTTGTATTTGTATAGCCTGCACGAAGTTCTTCAACTGTCTTGTTTCTAGTGTATGCCAAGGCCTCTTCATAGGCTAAAGTTCTAAGACCTGTTTCCTCCATAATTCCAGGCGCTAAACCAACCACTCGAACATTGGATTTACCTAATTCTTTGGCCCATGAACGAGTAAAACTGTATACCGCTGCTTTGGTAGCTGCATAACAAGATTGTCCTTCAGAACCTTCTAAACCAGACTCTGAACCCATATTAATAATGACGCCGTGCTTCTTATCAGCAAGAATACGTCCAACTGCTTGAGCTACTAAATATAAACCTTTCTGATTAATTGCAATCATCTTATCGAATATAGCATCGTTTAACTCATATTTACTTCCAGGTTCTTTAGTATCAACCAATAAAGTCGGAATATTAATCCCTGCATTATTCACCAATCCGTCGATAGTTCCAAAAGTTTCAACTACTTTTGCAACTCCCTCTTCAACTGCTTCACGAGATGTAACATCGACTTCAACGAATAACAGGTTATCATCTTGAAGTTCTCCATCTCTAATATCGAAGTTAGCAACTTTCACACCCTGCGCAAGTAATGATTCAATAATGCTTGCTCCAATACCAGATGAACCACCTGTAACCACAGCGACTTTACCATCAATTCCTAACCAATATCCCATTATAAAACCCCTTTCATATTATATAAGTCAATCCTATATCAAATGAAAGCCTGATTTAATACAGACTTTTTTTCCTCGATTGATATTTTTTTATCCTAACTCGAGAGAGAATAAGCGCCCGATATTCTTGTACATTGAACAAGCACATATAAATCTGTAAACTGGATTTACATCGGCTTGTTGTATTGTTTATTTGAGTACCAGACAGGTATTCTTGTCTTTATGAGACCTTAGTAAATAAGCCCCTAGAGTCTCAAAATTTAAAAGCAGAGAATTGGTAGTTCTTGAAATAATTACAAAAGGTAAGCCAGCAAATTCACGCCGTTTAATTTAGCCTGCCACTTGAGCTCCTTTAATATTTGGCTAAATAACAAATCCTTGCGACCGATGTCCAATGTCTTATTCATGCGCTTTGCTCAGTTATTGCTCATTTCAAGGCGGCTATTATTTAAGAAAGTCTTGAATTGCCCCTCGTAATTAAGAGCGAAATCAACCGCTTTACTTTACTTGACTTGAATTCGAAACAACAGGTAAATGAAGCCAGCCAAAGAACTCGTCAATTTGACAGGTAAAGCACCTCTCACGTTCTTTTAAGCAATCTTCAAGTGGTATCATTTTTTTATCTGGATTCAAGCAGGGATATATAATTACATCATTGAACTGCTTTGTAAGCAAGGGTGGTCGATATAGGTGGATTAAGCATCGGTTCAAAGAGTTTTCGCCTGAGATGAGCCCAACCCACACACAATTGCACTAACGACGCATCGAGGTCTCGATAAGCTCCATACATATCACACATATTATATCTGGCATATTCAAAATCTAACAATTCATTAATGACTTGGTGGTTTGATGATGCCCTAGCCTATTAAAGTAATAGTACACTCCTTGTTCAACTACAAGTTTCCCTGATGGAAGTAACCAAACATTCCTCTGGGAACTACTGAAGCTATTCTTAGCAGAGATTGGTCAAAAATGGGCACAAGCGGAGCCCTGGGGAGACAATATCCATTTTTGGCGAATCGCCTAAAGAAAAGCCCCTCACAAACGGGTCAAAGTAAGGCTTTGATACCTGAATACATCAGTGTAATGTTAACACGAGATATTGGATTACCAATTTGCTTCCTTTCCATCTGTTGACGGTATGCCGGTAGTTTAAGTCCAAATTTCTGATGCAAGGTTTTCAATTCGATAGAAGCCGAGGAGAAACTACTATTTCAAGGATTCTTTAGGAATATCAGGTTTTACGATCTTATCGTTAGCACCCTTTCTTACTACAATGCCTACATTCTGAATATGTTCCCCACTTAACTCATCAGTTTCTGATGATGTACTGTGTCAAAGTATTTCGATAATTCACAATTCACGACATATACATACTCCCTCATTCGTATAGGCTTCTACTTGATGAATCGCGTCATGCGCATTGCGTCCTTTCCTGAAACCATAACTATGATCTGAGAAGTGAGGGGCGATATATGGGTCTAAGATGTTTAATATCATCTGTTGGACGATACGGTCTCGAACTACTGGGATGCCTAATACGCATTTACCTCTACTATCTTTCGGTATATATACCCGATTTACAGGTAAGACTTGATAATTTCCACCCTTCACTTTCCGAAGAATAGCTGAACCATATTCCGATATAGTTTCTTCAATATCATCAACGATCACCCCTTGTTTAAACTTAATCGTGGGTGATTTCGGTCATTGAGAAGCCGACATCTATCTCCTTGTCTATTTCAAGATGAATTGTTGTTCAGCTCTTCTATAACTTTATTGCCTACTATGGCTTCTGCTAACTTCTCATGGTTCGTTGTTACTACGTCTTATGACGACCATGAGACCTCCCAGGTAAGCACGATAACTTTCTACTCATGTCGCTGTGTAAATGCTAAGCTAGAGTTACCAGATTCTGCTAAATAACTTTTTCCACTTTCCCTGGTCAGCAGATACGTCATCTCGTTCAATATTATCATCAATATTGAACGAGGTGAGTAATATGGAGACTAGGAAAAATGTCATGGATGTTGAAATTCATAGATTAAAGAAGAAAGGATTCAGTATTTCTCAGATTGCGATGCAGTTGGGCTTGTCAAGACCAACCGTCAGGAAATACTTGAAGATGACATTTGAAGAAGCAGAGGAGGAATTAATGGATCAAGGCATAAAGCAAAAATATTAGATGCCTATCAAGAGAATATCCTGGATTGGTTGAGAGCTTATCCTCATATGAGTGCAGCACAAGTTAAAGATTGGTTGCTCGAACGATTTTCAGACCTTGAAGTGGGTGACAATACCGTCTGTCTCTATGTGGCAGATTTAAGGGAGCGGTATCGGATTCCAAAGCAAGCTAAGCTTCGTAATTATGAAGCCGTTCCTGAATTGCCCATGGGCAAGCAGATGTAAGTCGATTGGGGGAATGTACTCAAGAAACTCAGTCAGGAGAAACCATCAAATTATATGTCATATGCTTTGTCCTATCGCATTCACGCCACAAATACACAGTCTGGAAAGACCATCCCTTTACCACGGCAGATGCCATTGAGGGACATGAGAAGGCATTCGCCTTCTATGGTGGGCGAACGGAAGAAATCATCTACGATCAAGACCGTATTATCAGTGTAGATGAGAATGCCGGAAACTTTGTCTTGACGAACGCCTTCCAGCAGTATGTGCATGAGAGTGGGTTCCAGGCAACCTTCTGTCGTGGGGCAGTTCAAGAATCAAAAGGAAAGATAGAAAGTGTGGTTAATACGTTAAGAACAACTTCACAGATAGTAGACTATATACCAATGTTGACGATTGAATAAACGTTCCTTGGCTTGGTTAGATCGTACGGGAAATCACCGTAAGCATGAAATCACAAAAAAGAGACCCAAAGAAGTGAAGACTGCTGATAAACCTCACGTATTTCTATGAGCGGGACCCAACAATCGTAAAAAATAGAGGTCATGAGTTTCACCAATTCAATCGTGTGACTCATTGCCTCTATTATTTTACTTATTTGCTTCTTTTTCTTCCTTTAATTTGATTATTCGCTTCATATTCGTTATGAATATGGTTGCACCTACTTGTAAAGTCACGCCTAATAAACCGACACTTTTGGCTTGTTTCATACCATGTCGGTTCTTTAATTCACCATGCTTGCCCTCAATCATATAGCGCGTCTTAGCTTTCTCTTTAAATCGATCTGTTTCCTGGAAATTCGCTTGATGTCGATGTAAGTTACTTTGAATAGTTACAGAATATGATTTGGACTTCGTGCCTACTTTATAACATCCTTCTTGAATTGGACATATCTTACATTTCTCCACATCAAAGAAATAGACCTCACGTTGATTTTCTTTGGCACCTTTTCTTCCTTGGCGAGCTTTGCAAATAGCTAAGTGACCTGCAGGACATTGGTAGCGTTCAGCATCCTTGTTATAATCCCATTTATCTTCATCTTTGCGATAACCGTCCATAACAGCAGAATTCAATTGTGAGACTAAATCAAAAATATGTTTTAAAGCATATTCAATATTGCGCTTACCAGAGTATGCTTTGTCTGCTATGATCGCTTCAATTTCCATGCATTATTACGTGACTTTTCATAGAGCTGCTTCATTTCAGAGCCATCTGCTCTCTCGCCAGATGTTACAATAGCTGCTGTAATAATTCGATCGCCACTCATACCCATATGGGTCTTATATCCGAAGAATGAACTATCTGCAGACTTATGCCCAAGTTTCGCATCGTCCTTGCTTAGAGAGTGTAAATTGTTCAAATCATCTTCCACTGATTCAATTAAACGGTTTAACTTTTGTTTGATGGCTTCATAAGCAAGTAATTCTGGCTTATGTTCCATCATTTGGATGAGTGATTGACAGTAATCAAGCTCACTTTGTCGATTGTCTTCATCATGACGAGGTGGAAGCTCTTCCTTAATTGAGTCATCTACTTTATAAATAGCTTTACGTAATTGTTTGGCACGTTCATGGAGAACTTCTTGAGGTTTTCTCGATTTATAAATTGAGTGAGTATGCGTGGCATCCATAATTAGATCTTTACTTTCGAGTACACCTTCATCAAGCGCTATCTTAACAGACTTTTGAATAAGTATATCTAGAAATATCTCGTCTTTAATACGTTGGCGTCGAAATTTCGAGAGCGTAGATGCGTCAATGGGGATGTCTTCCGGGCTAAGCCCAAAAAGTACTTAAGGGACATGTCATACCGCGCTCTTTCAACAAGATCTCTATCCGATAAATCATACATTGCCTTAAGGAGTAGATATTTAAATAACTGAATGGAGCATTTCAGCAGGACGACCATTGTCGGGCGAATATTTGGTAGACAACTCCTCATAAATGAAGCTAAAGTCCACCCTGTCATTCATTTGACGAAGAATATGATCCTCAGGAATTAATAAATCATATAACTCTGAGTACGAACTTAAGAGCAAAGATGTTTGATTTTACCAGCATTTATGACACCTCCATTTAGTATAGTTATATCATAAAAGCGTTCCAAAATACCGAATCTCTCGGATATTTTGGAACGCTTATTTGGGGTTTTTCAGCAGCCTCCCAAACAGTCCGACCCGCTTTATTCAACAAGTCAATATTACACAAAATGGGGAGGTGGCTGATGAATCTGTTTATACACTCAATGAGAAGAAAATTGCTGAAGAAGCTAAATATGATGGCTTTTATTGCGTATGCACTAATTTAGAAGGCGATACTGAAAGAATCGTCGCAATTAATCCCCAGCGCTGGGAAATAGAAGAAAGTTTCCGGATAATGAAAACAGAATTTAAAGCACGACCTGTTTATCTACATCGTGACACTCGTATAGAGACTCACTTCTTAGTCTGTTTCATTGCCCTTCTTGTGTATCGTATCATCTCCCAATTATTAGGCAATCAATATACTTGTTCCGAGATTTTACAATGCTTAGAAGAGATGAGATGGTTTGAAATACAAGGCGAGGGATATATCCCTGCGTATCAACGTACACATTTAATGGATCTATTACATTCTATCTTTCCTTTTCGAACAGACTATCAATTTATTGGTGACAAAGAATTTAATGAGATCTCGATTGTCAATTTAAGTTAGAAATTTTTTCACTATATTATACCACAAAAATCACCAAGAATGTCGATTTAACAACATTCTTGGTGATTTTTGTTATTAACTTATCTTACAGTCTCTTAATAAGAATTCACCAACGTGATTTGACAAAGAACCAATAAAAGATGGATGCAGGTACATCAGCACCCATCCTTATGTTGTTCGTATTAGAACATATAAATAGACAATCTACTAATAAAAAGCACATTCATTATATTGCTTCTAATACCTTTTATAAAAGAGTCAAAATAAAAAATCTTAAACAAATAGGAGTAGAAGTGATAATTTGGAATAAGATGATGTACGTAGTGGAATTAGAAATTTTTATTTAATTCATTCGAACTACTTACCTACACAAATCTCCTGCACCAATTGCAAGCGTGTGTATAATTACAAATTCATTTGTCAAATTAAAAGTCCGATACTACACAATAGCTTTCACTTCTTCGAAAACTTTCTGGATTTTTCCTAATGCTACAAACACCTGAAATTGATTATTCAGGAATGTTGTACCAGAAACTCCATCAAGTGCCTCAATAAGAGCAGAATTAATAATCGATTCATCTTTAACTTTGAATCTTAACCTTGTAGCGCATTTTGTAAAGTCTATAATATTTTCTTTTCCTATATTTTCAACGATTTGTGTTGCAATCTGACTATTATCCATTTTAACATCTCCTGTCTTTTACCAAATATCTTCTAGATTATTGAGAGCTTTAATATATTTATCATACTTCTTATCATAAACACTCTTAAGAGATTTATTAGGTAATACTCTTTCTTTTATTTGACTCATTTCATCTGCCGCCGACTGAAGCGTGTCAAATTCGCCTAAACCTACAGCAATAGAAATCGCACCACCTAAGCCACCTAGCTCATTAGCCTCTACGATTTCAATTGGTAATTGAATAACATCAGCAAGAATCTGAATCCACTGTTGTGAATTCACGATACCTCCCGCTAATCTAATTCCTTCTGTTTCAGTATTTTTCTTAGCTAGCAATTTTTCCAAGTGGAATCGATGCGAGAATGCTACACCTTCATAAACGGCTCTTAGGATGTCTTTTCGTTCAACTGAGGAATCCAATCCAATAAATGAACCTTTAGCTAAGGAGTGTGAATGACTTCCATATAGAAAAGGCAAGAAAATAAGATCATTCTTTTCCGGTGAAGTATCTTCTATAAGTCTAGCAATTTGCTCATAAATATCTACCTTATTATCAAATATCAGATTTGCAATGATATCTAAATTTCCCGCTGATGTCGCACTTGAACTTTCAATAAGATAGTGTTCTTTGTCAACAAATATCGAATTCATAATAAAATCTTCTGTTTCGACAGGTTCTTTTGCTAAATATTCATTGATACTCCACGTCCCTGCCGTAACACTAATATATTTTGGTGATAATGCATTAGTAGCAATTGCACTTGCATCAATATCAAACATCCCACCAATAACAGGTGTCCCTTCAGCTAAACCTGTCAAAGCAGCTGCTTCCGCTGATACGTATCCACAAATATCTGTGGATTTAACTAACGGAGATCGTTTCTCGTATAATTCATTTATCTCAAAGAAATCAAATATTTGGGCATCATAGTCTTTCTTATATATATCAAGCAAATTATTACTTGAAGCATCTGTATAGTCTGTATGATAAGAACCTGTTAATTTGTAACGAACAAAATCTTTTGCACTAAAAAAATATTTAATTTTTTTGTATATCTCTGGCTCATTCCGTTTCAACCAAAATAATAAAACAGGTGCATTGGTCGCTAATATGGGTTGTAGCGGCAAATCAGTAGCTTTTCCTTTAAAATAATCTGCTTCTTGATAAGCTCGATTATCCGTAGAGAGGATTCCATTACGTAAGTAGGACCCATGTTCACCCAGAACATAGACACCTTTTCCATGACCGACAGTCGCTAATCCTTTAATTGTCATAGGGTTAATTGCATTTTCAATTATTAATTCTCGAATAGCCGTGGCTATGAGTTGCCACATACCATCCATTTCAACTTCTCTTTGATTTGGCAAAAAGTCTACTCTTGGTGTAGGAAATGAATTGGACACAATCTGTTGGCCTTTGGTATCAAATAAGACAACCTTAATGTTTGTTCCGCCATTATCAACTACCAAATAATAACTCATTATACCACCTTATCTTCTTTATTAATCTAAATCTTCCCTATACTTTTGGAACGTTCGGGCAGTTTGGTCCGAAGTGCTTCAAAATAACCAGCGGTTCTACATCACTATTATTCGTGATTTCTACACCTGTAGTCGCTTTATCATGAGAAACGAAGAACTCATCTGAACTTTGTTGTCCAAAACGTAGTAACGTTGGTGACTCTGCTTTATAGTTTCCGAATTGACCATAACCTTGAATTACGATACATCCGTAAGCTGCTCCGTCGCTAATAGTTACAGTTTGCCCAGGGTAAACTGTTAATTGCTTAGCTGAGAAGTACTCGTTACCATATGTAATCCACTCTTGCTTATAAGCGTCCGTATCTGTTTCAGTAATTGGAGGTCTAAAGTTGCTAGCTTTATAATGAGGATCAACGTTCTTCTCCCAATCAAGTAGATCAAAGACAGCATCAATATTACCTTGTTGATCTTCAGGGAGTTCCTCATCTAACATTTCTGGTGGGTAAATCTCCCCTGACACAGTGTTTTCAAATACTGAGTTAACATCTGAGTTCCATTGTGGCTCATAAGTAAGAACGGATGCTGGCGCATGAATTACTCCAGGTGCTGTATACCAACCCGTTCCTAATTCAATCCGGTAAGCCCTCGATAATTCAGTGATTCTTGTATCATCTGTTGCAAATTTGCGAATACGCTCTTTAACTTCTTCAGGATCTGTATCTGGATCAAAACCAAAGTAAGTATAACCTGACTCTCCAAAATGGTTGTTCAACTGCGGCGGAAAGAAATATGCTTCTGGTTTTCCAAGTTTTCCAACCTTTGCAGCATCTTCAAAACCTAAATGTAAATGATGGAATAGCGGATTTAAATTATCGAAAAACTTAGAATACATTGGCCATCCATTATATTCATTCCAAAGTTCTTGTCCAACAAGTTTATCCTGTAAAACTTCAACAGCATACTTCAAAGAAAATTTATCGTCAGTATCAAAGCCAACACTTACATAACTCAACCCTTCATCAGCCTTAGCCTCTTTACCATTTTGCGCTGCGATTGTGGATGAGAACCAACGCTCAGTAATAGAACCACGATGCATTCCAAAAACGAAATAATCATCTGGATGAAGTTTCAACCGTTTCCCAGCCTTACCAAATCGTCTCGGAACAAATGATGGGAACATACGGAAGATACCATCATTTCTCTCAAATGTTTCCTCAACAAGTTTTTCTTCATTTCTTATATTTGTGCCGACTAGATTGTCTTCTTCTGCCGCTTTGTTTAATACTTCTGTAAGTTCTTGTTGAGATTTCATAATAATATCTTTTTGATTCATGTTATCTTCCTCCTTTAACAAACACCTTTTTGTAATATTATATTTGCATAACGTCTCGTATCGTTTGTTTGAACAACATAATACGCATTTTCAACCTCTTTGTAAAAATCTAAACGTTCCAGATAATGAAATTCATCAAACGCTCCACTAAAATCTTTCGTCTTAATAATATCTTTATAAGAAACCCATACTTCAGGTATGGGTTCGCTTGCTCTATGATTCATAAGATATACAGGGTCATTAATGAAATCATCTAGAGGATAGAAAGTTAAAATTGCTTCCAGTAGTTCATCAGTTTTAACTCCATTCATTACCTCTAGTTTTTGTGCATGTGAGAATGCAGGAAAATTAGCATCGACAATAACCAATTTGTCCGAATGACCCATTTCCATCATATGCTGCATTAGTGAAGGTGAGATGATATCAGGAATATTCCTTAACATATGATACCCCTTCTTATTTTTTTATTGTTTTTCTAATTCAGCTTTATCAAGAATCGTTACATCAATTGGAATTTCAGCTTCTACTTCTTCTCCATTAACCATTTTTTGTGCGGTTTCAATTGCTAATTGTCCCATTAAAACAGTTTGTTGTTCAACTGTAAGAATCATTGTTCCTGCTTCAACAGCTTTAACTGCATCTTCTCCTGCGTCAAATCCTGTAATATAAATATCTTCACCCGGCACTTTACCTAAAGCACTTACTGCTTCGATTGCACCAAGTGCCATTTCATCGTTAGCCGCAATAATTGCTTTAACATTCGGGTTTCCTTGAAGTAAGTTTTCCGTTACAGTCATCCCTTCAGCACGGTCATAGTTTGCTGTCTGTGAAGCAACAATATTAACATTACCTTCCAAAGCATTATTAAAACCTTCTTGACGATCAATTGCACTTGAAGCTCCGGGTATACCTTCTAAAATTACAACTTCATCTTCTCCTGAAAGCACATTCTCTAACATATAATTACCAACTGCTTCCCCTGCAAGAACATTATCAGTACCGATATATGTATCAATCTCAGCGCCTTCGACAACGCGGTCAACAGCAATGACTTTAATACCCGCATCAATTGCCATTTGAACAGATGGACCTACAGCCGCTGAGTCTTCAGGGTTTACAACTAACACGTCAATGCCAGTGCTAATTAAATCCTCAATATCAGTCGCTTGTTTGGCAGTATCATTTCCTGCATCAACAATTGATAATTCAACACCTAGTTCTTTAGCTTTCTCTTCCGCACCATCCGCCATAGAGACAAAGAAAGGATTATTTAATGTTGAAATAGAGAAACCAACTTTTGCTGTTTCTTGTGCTTGGACAGAAGTAAGTCCACTGAAGATACCTAAAGATAAGATCAAAGCCATTACTAAACTATATATTTTCTTGAAAGTATTCATTTTATTTTCTCCTCTTTTTTTAAATGATTATTGTTTTCGTCTATCAGACAACACAGCGAACAGAATAACTAAACCTTTTACAACATCTTGCAGATACGAGTTGATGCCTAAGATATTCATCCCATTACTCAATACTGCAATAATTAATACACCAATAAGTGTCCCAGTTAATTTACCACGCCCCCCGTCCATACTCGTACCACCAATAGCTGTAGCTGCAATTGCGTCAAGCTCATACCCTGTACCTAAAGTAGGCTGAGCAGAGTTTAACCGTGAAATTAAAATCAATCCGGCAATCGTAGACATCAAACCTGAAAGTGTATATACGAATACCTTTACTTTTGAAGTATCGATACCAGAAAGTTTCGCCGTCTTCTCATTTGATCCAACTGCATAAATCTGTCGACCCAAAGATGTCTTATTAAGTAAAATATATATTAGAATGAAAGCAATCGCCATAATAATAATAGGTGTTGGTATACCTAGAACAGTTTTCCGGCCGATAAATTCTAGTACATTCGCTCCAGCGTATTCAGGGCTTGTAATACCTGAAATTGGGCGACCATCGGTATAAATTAGAGTCAAGCCACGATAAACAGTCTGTGTGATTAAAGTCGCAATAAAAGGTTGTAGCCTTGCTTTACCAACTAAAACACCTCCTACTACACCTAGAAGTAATCCAACAACTAAAGCGATCAAAATAGCTACTGGTACCGGAATGCCTAAGTTCACAATCATGCCTGCTGTTAAAGCTCCTGTTAAGGCTAAGATTGGGCCTACACCTAAGTCAATACCACCTGTCAGAATTACAACCGTCATACCGAATGCAATCAAGCCATTTGTTGATGCTTGACGAAGTAGGTTTAGAATATTATCAAGCGTTCTAAACTCTGGACTAATAAAGGCTAATGCTAGTACTAATATAACTAACGCAATTACTGCACCCAATTCCTGGGTGTTTATTCTTTTTCTACTTGTCTCGCTCATTTGAGTATCCCTCCTGTTGCTAATGTCATAATATTCTCTTCAGATATTTGTTCTTTTTCTAAGATACCTCTTAAATCACCTTCGCGCATTACAGCAACTCGATCACTCATGCCAATAATTTCAGGTAAGTCTGATGAGACCATGATAATTGCAATGCCTTGTTCAGTTAAGTCATTAATTATTTGATAAATCTCTTCTTTAGCTCCAACGTCGACACCACGTGTAGGCTCATCTAATATTAAGACTCTAGGATTAGAAAGAACCCATTTAGCAATGACGACTTTCTGTTGATTTCCACCACTCAAATTGCCTGTTTCAGTTTCAATATTAAACGTTTTAATTTTAAACATATCTACAGCAGAATTCGCTAAATCTTTCTCTTCTTTTTCTTTAATGAATCCATTAGGTGCTAGTTCATCGAAGTTTGTGAGTGTTAAATTCTCTCGAATACTTTTATCTAGCAGGAGTCCTTCTGATTTTCTGTCCTCCGTTACAAATGCAATACCGGCATCCATTGCCTCTTGTGGAGTATTTACCTTTACAGTCTCACCATCAATAATAATTTGTCCAGATGCTAATGGTACACTACCGAAAATACCATGCATAATTTCAGATCGCCCAGATCCCATAAGTCCACTAAAACCTAGGACTTCACCCGCTCTCACATCGAAAGTAATATCTTTAACCATTTCTTCTAGCGAAAGATCTATAACCTCGAAGCGAACATCACCAATTTTAGTTGATCTCGATGGATAACGATTCGTCAACTCTCGTCCAATCATCATCTTAACCAGCTCATCATCGTTGGTTTCGTGAGTATTCTTTGTGTCAATATATCTTCCATCTCGCATTACAGTGATTCGGTCAGAAATTTGAAAGATTTCTTCCATTCGGTGTGAAATATATACGATTGAGACATTTCGTCTTTTTAAGGTATCAATTACCTCAAAGAGTTTCTTTGTTTCAGTATCAGTTAATGCTGCTGTAGGCTCATCCATAATAATGACATCAACTTCTGACATTAATGCCTTACTAATTTCAACCATCTGCTGTTGTCCAACAGATAATTCTGACATTTCTTGTTCCGGCCGAATACCCGTTTCCAATGAATCCAATATTTCTTTGGATTGTTTCTTCATTTCTCTTTCATTAAGTATACCAAAGCTTCCTTTTATTTCTTTATTTAAGAACATGTTTTGCTCTACAGTCATGTCTGTAAGGACATTTAATTCTTGATGGATAAAAGCGATTCCATTCTCTTCAGCCTCTTTCGGACCAATAAACTCAGTTTCTTTTCCATTAATTAGTATTTGGCCATTATCTTTATGGTGAACACCCGTTAGGATATTCATTAATGTTGATTTACCTGCCCCATTTTCACCCATTAAAGCATGAACTTCTCCTTCTTTGATTTCAATTGATGCATTATGCAGTACTTTATTGTCGCCGAAAGACTTCTCAATATCAATCATCTGAACATGCACTATAATCACTCCTTATTACTACGTTATATACTAAAAGAAAACGTTAGATTGCAGAATTATATTCGAAAACGGAGTGATTTCTCCTGTACGAATAATAGCTTTGGAAGAACTTGTTTTAGACTTAAATGTTTCATGGCTAACATATTCTATATCAATGTCATCTGGCAACATATCCAACATCTTCCTATGCACATCTTTATTATTTAGCTTAATTTCCTCAGCAAGAATCACTTTCTCGATGTGCATATCTTCTAATAATATTGATAGCACTTCAATAAAACTTGGTTTACCCGCTTTTAGTGCGAGATCAATACGCTTAACTTCATCGGGTATCGGTAAACCACAGTCACCAATTGTTAGTTGGTCTGTGTGACCCATTTGAGATAAAACTGTTGAAATTTCACTGTTTAAAATTCCATGCTTCTTCATACTGAGGATGCTCCTTTATCTGATTAATGGTTGGGTATCCCGACTGGGCTCCGAAATGCTGGATAGAGATGGACGAGGCTATATTTGCAAACTTAATAGCGTTTTCAATATCAAGATTGTTAATGATACCAGCGGCAAAAGCACCATTAAAGCAATCGCCTGCTCCTGTAGTATCTACAACATTCTCTGTAAAAATTGCTGGGATTTCTTGAATAGAAGCACCATCGTGAAAAATTGCTCCTTTTGAACCAAGAGTTACAATCACTTTATTCGGATACTTCTTCAAAACATCCTCTAAAGTCTGATTTGGAAATAACACAGAAAATTCTGTCTCATTCGGGGTCAAGTAAGAAACTTTGTCTAAATATGATTTATCAATATGCTTAGCAGGAGCTGGATTATACAGTACTGCTATGTTTCTTCTATAGCATAAATCTATGACTGCCTCTACAACTTGTATGGTTAGTTCATTCTGAAGAATAACGATTTTCGCTTGCAGAATGAATTCCTCATACTCTTTTAAATTTTCAACTGCAAACTTTGCATTTGCACCTGGAATATAAATAATCGAATTATCTTTCTCGATTAACTGAATCAAAGCTGTTCCTGACGCGATATCAACCTTTATTACTTTGGATGTGTCTACATTATTCTCTTTTAAGTTCTCAACTAAATTATCTCCAAATACGTCAGTACCCACAGCACCAATCATTGTAGTCGAGGCGCCTAATCTTGCAGCTGCAATAGCCTGATTAGCTCCTTTCCCTCCAAATGAAAACGCAATATCATTCCCCTCAATCGTTTCTTGTGGAGAGTTTAGCGCAACTGATCAAGGTAAAATAAAAAAACTAGGCTTAGTTAAAAGCCCAGTTAATAATAATCTCGTCCCCATCAATTATGATACTTGATATGAGAGAGTGCGTGAGCGCTCTCTTTTTTTCTTTTTCATCACTATTTAGTATTTCTTCCGCTGTAAGTAAAATAGCTTTAGTTTCCTCAATGCTTAAATCAGGTTCGTCATCTTCTAATTGCTCGACGTAATCGACTAATCTTTCCTTCTCAATGTTTAACTTATCTATTCTCTCTAATACTTCATCTTTCTGAGATAATCCCATTTGATATAAGTCTAACAATCGCTCTAGTTGCTTATCGATGTCGCTGATTCGTTTCTCATAGGCTTTTATCTCTGAACTATTATCGTCCGCATCAGTAGCTTGTTCTAATAAATATGGATTAAAGATCAGCTTCTTAATCTCATCAGAAATAATCTCATCGAGTTTAACAACTGCAAAAGCAGTATTCATACAATTAGGGTCTTTAATCATACGTTTGTTCGTCTTAGCTCTAGAGTAACACGTATAATAAGGCCGATAAGTTCGATTAGGTTTGTGGCCAGAGAATGAACCCTTAGCAAAATACCTACCACCACAATGAGCACAATACAATAATCCGGTCAGCATGTGTTTAGCTTGAAAGTAACGTTTGCCGCCATTCTTGCTACTGTCTCTTTCGTCGTATAATTTCTGTGACTTGTCGAATGTTTCTTGAGTTAATATAGCCTGATGTTTACCTGGATAACTGTTACCTTTCCAGTTGATGACACCTGTGTATAGCTCGGTCTTGAGTGCACTCTGGATTGATGAGTCATGCTTCCAGCCACCTGTCTTTGTGGTGTAACGCTCGTTCATATAATTTCTGATTCGGTTAATAGGCCAACCAGCCTGGAATAACGAATGTATCTTACGAACTTGTTCTGCCTCGTACTCATTAATAATTAGTTCGCCGTCGACATAATCATAACCGATTGGATCCCATCCTCCGCCATGCCAAAGACCTTCCTTAGCTCTAGCATCTAAACCCATTTGCATACGCTCACGAATTTGCTCTCTTTCAAGTTGAGAGAACACAGATAGTATCCCTATCATCGCTCTGCCAAAAGGGGTAGAGGTGTCGAAGTTTTCGTTCATGCTTATGAACGCTACGTTATTTGGATTGAAGACGTCCTCTATAAGAAGCAGTGTATCTTTCTGTGACCGGGATAATCTATCTAACTTATAAACCAGTACTGCTTCTAATTTGCCTTGTTTAATATCCGTAATCATTTGTTTTAACGCAGGTCTGTCGGTGTTCGCACCACTGTAGCCTCCGTCTGTGTATACATTTGCAACATCCCAACCTTTGGCCGTGCAATAGGCTTGCAGTCTTTCGGTCTGTTCTCCAATTGAGTACCCTTCGTTTACTTGTTCTTGGGTACTTACTCTAACGTAAATTCCTGTTAGCATAGTATTTCACTCCTATTTCTGATAAAATAGGGCATAGCAAATAAGCTTAGCCCTAAGCTATTTGTGTCGAATCTCACTCCACAGCTTTGGTCGGTTAGGGAGTGGGATTTTTTAAATAAAACTTTTTATGATTTGATAGTATTCAAGTATAGATAAATCCTTTCAAATAAATCATGGGGTAAATCAAATAGATCATAAATCGTTTGATCAGCTATCCTTTTCGTAGGTGCAAACGTTTTTCCGTTGATATACGGTAAAAACCTGAGCAGTAAATCTTCAATGAATTTTGCTTTCAAATTTACGTCCATAGTGAATCCTAATATTACAGAAATAGCTGCATATAAATCTTTCCGTCCTATACCGCTAAGTGCTAATTCATCATCATATAACGTATTATTAAAAAAATGTTTTGCTGATTGAAAATGTACGCTATGTGATATTTTTTCTTTAAAATGGATTTTCCCATGGGCAGCCTGATTTCTGTATTCTCTCAAAAACTGTAAGTTATTATAAAAGAATATCTCTTGAAATTCTGGATAAAGTCCAGAGTTATCAAAATAATCTTTTCTAATTTCACGTTTAAGAGAATCATCTAGCATATCATACCAAAAAATAACAGTAGAAAATGAAAGGTCATTAACGACTATCCATGGAGGGATATTCAATTTTGTATCTTTAAAATGCTTAGTTGTTGAATTCCGCTTAGACTCATTTATCACATTCTCTATACTTTTTAGCGCAGTAGCTCTAGTCCCTCTATTATCAGAGTAGTGGCTTCTAATTAGATACTTTTCTTCAGTGTCTCCAATATTCATTGCTACGGTATAACTTAGACGTGACCTAATAGATTTTTCGATATAAATTATATACTTGAATAATGCGTTGCTTATATCCACATCTAAAAAGTAAACTTGCATAAAATCATCGAAAGTCACGCCCTCTCTAACTAAATCACTCTCACCTTCTTTTAAAAAATATCTTTTGTACCCATTGATGATGGTATAGTAAGAATGACTTTGTAGAGCTTGACGAGCCTGTAGCTCAGAATTTATAATTATTCCTTTTTGTTGTATTTTTTCAAGCTGTCCGTCATAAGACTCTTTATGGACATATTCGCACATAAAAAAACGAGGCTCCTTTCCGTATGGAATAAGAGCCTCGGACAACTTCCCGTTGTCATTTCAGACACTCTTATTCTATCATTCATAGCTGAAATCGTCAAGCTAGCTTGATGGGATCTAGGATTTTTATTGTAGAATCTTTTATTTGCCATTCTTTATTATCAGAATCATCAACTGGCAATTCAACGTTTGTATAGTATTCTTTTTCTTGTAGCAAAGGTGTGATGGCCATTGTCAATGAATTACCTTTTGTTTTTTCTTGTTTTTGACAAACAAGAAAATTATTGTATATCTCTACTACTTGTATAGTATCTTTTATAAAATCAAATCGACCTAAGTTCTTGTCGGTTTTGGGATCCGTAATTAATGGTCCGGGTTCAAAAATGGATATATAATCTCCATGATGGATAGATATATCTTTTGTTATTCTCACTATTATCGTATATGAATTTGGGATTTCTACTACGTATCCTATTTCTGGCTCAGTCCAATTTTCTATAACTAGCTCTTCACTCAAATTAATACACTCCTTTTATCACTTGATTATCTTCTGCAAATCTACCGAAACTCTCCTGAATTTGGCCGATAAATCACATTTGTATTACCTATGAGGTTGCAGTCTAGTTATCATCTACCTAAATTCAGGATGGATAAACGTCCCTTCAGCTAGCTCCTCTAGATTATCTAAAATAAACTTATCATAATTTATTTTATCAATTGTTTCTTTGGTAATAGGATAAACTGCAACCTTACTTAATTCAGTATTTCCGTATTTATCTGTCATATCAGCAAGACCACTAACTCTTAAAAGTTCAAAATCTAAATCTTTGACAGCTTCCATAAATTCAACAATTTGACCCTCAAATCCACGTCTAGAAGAAGCTAAGCTCAATCCCCCGATTTCAATTCGTGAATCAACCTCAATATACCCTGTTTCCTCATCATATTTTACTTCTTTTAGATTGTCACCAAAAATAGATTTTGCGAAGTGCTCTACTATTTCCTGAGGAGTTGCATCTTCGGGTAACTCACTGACTTGACTTACTTCATTTTGGTTTTGATTATCTTCTGCATGGATAGTCGTAATTGGCAACAAAGTTAATATGCTTGATAAAAGTAAAAGTTTTTTCAATCTCTATTCCTCCTTGTAAAACACCAGTTATCTAATAGGTTATAGTAGCTTTTTTATAACAATTCCCCCTTGACTTTATACATCTCAAAAGCTTCTTCGATAACATCAACTGGTAACTCTAGCTCTTCTGCAACTTCATAATTCATTACAGTCTGATTTTCAAATTTCGTTAAACATTCGATAGGAATTAACTTCTGATAGCTCCAGCGCCTAGCTTTCACTTCTTCTTTGCTATTAGCGATCTCTTTATAATTAACAATGTTTTTTGTGGCTGAAGTTTCGTAATGGCCAATCTCCTCAGCAAGGGTAGCGAGAGCTTGCTGAAAAGGTAAGTTCGCATTTATATATATTTTACGATTTACTATAAGTCCAGATAAGCAATCAGGCATATCAGATCTAAATTTAAAAGTTAGCTCATTATCGTATTCAGCCATTAGCTTCTCTAAATCATTCAAATTCGCTACCTCTCTTCTTTCACCTTCTTAATAAAGTCATTAATTTCTTGCATTTCTTCTTCAGTTAGATCATCGTCATGGTGGGCAGCGATTAAAATGTCATCATCTTCCATACCCTTCTGCAAATCTAACTCATGCTCAGCGTATCTATATACTCGCTTCTGTCTTTCGGGTTCTAATTGTTCATAAATAGAAGTAATATCATTAACAGATTCCATCTGATCAGATATTCCAAACAACCACGATGGGCTAACATCTAAAGCTTCAGCCATAATATATATTTTATCTTGTTTCGGCTCATATTTATCTGATAACCATTCACTTATAACAGACTTAGATATTCCTGTAAGTTTTGATAACTCAGCTTGTGTTATACCTTTATTGTGGAGCGCAGCTCTAATTCTATCTGATATTTTCATTTTAGACTCCTTTCCTACAACAATATTCGCATATCCGAACTATTTTGTCAATATACTAAAATATTTTTGGTTATAAATAAAATTCTTTTCTAAAATAGTTGACAAACAATTCGGTTATCCGTACAATAAAGTTAATTAGTTCGGAAAAACGAACTAAAGAGAGGAGGATTTTATGATTGTTGAATTTGATTATTCAAAGCTTCGAGGTCGCATTAGAGAGAAGTTTGCTTCTTACAAAAATCTAATCCCTAACTTGAGTTGCTCTACTTTAGATACGGAATCAAAGTTGAGCAAAAAGCTTAATGGTCATTCTACTTTTGATAGCAAAGAAATAATAGACATGGCTAAAGCATTGGGAATTCCCAATGATGAGTTAGACGAATATTTTTTTAACGCAAAAGTTCGGAAAAACGAACGAAGTGCATAAAGGAGACCGCATGAAAAATACAAACGAAACATATAGCGTCATCCACATCATGCTCGACGGAACTCGTAAAGAGAGCATTGAGGGAGTCGTAGTTGAATTAAATGATAAGACGGAGATTGCGTATAGCGTATTAGCCGACCGTGAAGAGCTAAGGAAGGGGGCGTAAATATGATGGATACGAAGAGATGACAGATAAGGAAGTAGAAGAGCTTTTTGGTGCTGCAGCTAAAACTATAAATTATGAATTTAGGGGATGATGAGATGTATATAGAAATCATGGCCATTCTTGCAGTACCTGCGATAGGACTATGTGGGTTCTTACTAGGGAAGCAATCTGTACAAAGTGACGAGAATAAAGCTTATCGAGCAGGACTTAGAGATGGTTACGACGATGCAAAGGCTAGCAACAATGTTGTTGATTTTAGAAAAGTGAGGTAATGGAATGATTCATGAAGTACTTAAGCAATTAAGAGAAGAGGCAGGTCTAACTCAATCCGAACTGGCGCATGAGCTGGGAGTTGATAAGACGACAGTTTCTCATTGGGAAATCGACCGAAATCCAAGTGAAGAACATATAGAGGAATTAGCTGAGTTTTATGGCATCACGCCGGAGGAGTTGGAATGTGGGGTGATACGATGAAGAAGATAGCAAAGACACTCGCCCTAGTCACTATTGGGGTAGCGATAGGGCGAGCAGGTAAAGGAAAAATTAATCATTTTATTACTAAGTATAGAGAAGGCGAAAATCTGAAAGCTGAAGCATGGATTCAAGTCGACGCCTTAGGAAAATCATTTTGCTTTTCAAAGAAATCTATTGATATTAGCTAACCTTTTTTCCACTTATTACCTGGTTTTTGGGTTGGTGGCAACCGGTCTCCCTTATCAATGTTCACGATACGGGGATCATCAACTTGTCCACCACGAGGGCCGACTTCTGTATATTTTCCAGCAGGTTTATTGTCTTCACCTGGTTTGTAAAGATTTTTGGACATCTATTCACCTCCGTTCCAGTTAATTTTACTAATCGCTCAGTTGGTATAGGTCGATTAGCAAGAATAATTATATCATGCTGTGTTTGCGAACACAACATATAGTAGAAACTAACGTTCTGGAGATGATTAAAACAATGTTAAATAATTCAAAGATACAACATCTTGTGTATAAACATGAAGGGAGCATTAACAGCCTGGCAAAAGAAATAGGTGTGGAACATTCTACAATTATCAGGCTTATTAATGGAAAGAGCAAAGATATGAAGCTAAGTACAGCATTCAAGCTAGCGGATGCGCTAGGCGTGAATGTGAATGAGTTTAGGAGGCAATAACATGCATCGATTAATTATCAATGAGGATGGGATTTATTTAGATGATAAAAAATTAGAAAGCTTAATGAATGTAAAAATTGAAAGCTCTATGGATGGATTAGCAGAACTTTCAATAAAAATGGTTGTTGATTTTATGGAAGGAAGTAACTCTGAATGGCGGCAGAAGCCACTCCAGTAGCAATCTCTTTTAATGAATCTAACGTAAAGACGCCAACTTTCTTAGCTATATCTTTTGTTTTATTCCAGTTAGTATCGGCTCTAATTTCACCAATGAATTTATGGCCAGCTGGAGTTAGATTTTTAATGATAACATTATCGCTTGTCCAAGTTGGTTTAGTAATTAGGTTTGCTTGGGACAAATAATCGATATGGTAGTAAACCTCATTAAGGGTATAGTTTTGTTCTAAATCACGTCCGTTAGATGAATCAAAAATAACGAATGTATTGAAATCTGATTCGTCCTCAATCACTAAAAGTAGTTCACGAACTAAATCAAAATCTAGTCTCATTTATTCACCTCATTTCCTCTTTATTTTTAGATTCATTGAATAGTGACCGCTATTCAGCGGAACCTCTGCAAGATAATTATAACAACATGTGGCTACAAACACAATATATAGTGTTTCGGTTTGGAAGGAGATTGTCAAATCAATGTTAAACAATAAAGTTGTTCAACATCTTGTGTCTGAGACAGGATTAAGTATTAATAAGTTAGCTAAGAGTATTGGGGTTGATCATTCTACGATTATTAGACTGTGTAACGGCGAAAGTAAAGATATGAAATTAAGCACAGCATTCAAACTGGCTGATGCATTAGGAGTTGACATTAATGAATTTAGAAAGGAAGAAGAAAATGAAATTTAAAGAATTAGCACCAACAGTAAAGGATTTAGTTCTACGTTTAATTTGTGATCATTATTGGGATATTTCTCACCCACTCAGTGACGAGAGTTTAAGAGAAATAGCCGAGCTATACGTGTACTCTGCAGATGGTCGCATTGTTGGGTCTACAGCACAGTAGAAAGGAAAGTAAGATATGCAACTAGCGACAACAATAATTTTGATAATCGCGGTGGTTCTCCAACTCATCGTCCTAAAGCGGATCCGTGAATCTGACGATGAATAATTTTAGAGAAAGGAGAAGGTACATTGAATGAAATAAATAACCGAACTGAAGAGATATTTAGTTCCAAGTTTGACTACTCGATAGTTGATGATAGCACAGCAAGCTATCTTTCTGAAAAAGAGTATATCTTAACTGGCATTCATCACCGATATTCAAATGAAGTAGGAAAAGTTTTGTATGAGGCGCAACAAGAGCTTTCCGATAATCATCAGGGTGTTTTTGAAAAATGGTATACAGCATTAGGTTTTTACAAAACAAATGTATATAAATACATAAACAGTTACAAGTATACGCTGGAGTTAGAGAGTCGTTCCGAATCGGAACAACTAGAAATATTTAATCAACAACCAAAATCAATTAGAGATGAAATGTCAAAACCATCAGCAATTCCAGAAGTAAATCAAGCGGTATTCGATGGAGATATTACTACTCACAAAGAATATAAGGAGCTGGAAAAGCGACTCAAAGAACGCGACGAGGAGTTAGCCAAGAAAGACTTAATCATCGAAAAGCAACAACAGATGACGGAGATCCTTCGCAAGAAAAACGAACAGAAGGAAATTGAGTATGTAGAAATCAAGGTTGAGCCTGATGACTACTTTGACAATAAAGCAAGTCTCGAGAATCTAGGAAAGCGTAATGACTTTCTTGAGAAGCAGATTTCTGAAATGCAAAGTCAAATGGACGAAGTGAATCAGAACTCTGAGAAGTATAAGCAACTATCCCAAGCACTGCAGCAAGCGCAAGGCCGGTTGGATGAAACGCAGAAGATGATTGGTAACTACAAGAACTTAATGGATCTTATCCGAGGTGGCGATGAGTACCTGAGCAGAGTTAGTTCGCTGGTCTACAGTGATTTATCAGAGATTGTTAAGTCTGACGGTGTGGCCAAGCGTGAATTAGACAATCTGATATATAACACACAGCGCTTTGTAGATGATTTAAGAGCCTTAACAAACGGGGACGGAATTATAGAAGGAGTGGTTATTGATGAATGAAATTGTAGGACAAAGCAAAGATAGCGAGCAGTCACTGCAAGTTATCGAACAGATTGCTCAAATTGGTCAAGCATTAACACAAGTGAGCGAGCAGTTCACTAACCATGAAAAACGAATTGAACAACTAGAGGACACGATGCGTGTTAACGGAGTCCAAGAGTTGAGGATTGATAAGGCAGTGAAGCATAAGGTAGTGAGCTATCTCGGTGGGAAAGACTCGAGAGCTTACGCTGACCGGAGCTTACGAGCAAGAACATTTGGAGCAATCAATCGAGAAATCAAGTTGAAGTTCGGTATCCCTAGACGGGCTGAGCTTCCGGCGAAAGACTATCAGCAAGCAATGGCTTTTATCGATTCATGGATGATTGATAAGGTTCTGGCTGATGAGATTAGACAGGTTAATCAGCCGTTGAAGGTGGTGAATCAGTGAGAGAATTAATTATTGATTGGTTGGATAAATACTTGGAGACGGGGAATGAAAGTTATTTAAAAGATATCGTGACACTGATTTCGATTGAAGTTAAACAGAATGAAAGAGAACAAAAATAGCCCGCACGGCAATGCGGACTTAGAAAAAAACATTCAATCAGATTATAACACAAAAGGAGAATAAATATGAAATTGACAACATTACAAAAAATACTAGGTGAACAATTAGAATTGCTAGCAGGAAAAAGTGAAACACTACAACCTATAGATGTCGATAAAGCTAACGCTATAACCGCCATGTCTAAACAAATTATAAATAACGCAAGCGTCATTCTAAGAGCGGAGCGACAAAATGGGAAAGCGAAAGAAGACCTTATCTAAAGATAAAATTGATTTTATTAAAAATAACTACAACAGGTTTAGTTCAAAGGAACTAGCTGAACATCTTAATGTAAATGCTTCTACAATCGTAAAATATCTTTCTCAAGTTTTATCAAAACATGAGCTTGAAGAAAGACGGATTGAGAATACCAAAAAATCTTTAAAAAAGAGAACTGAAACATATAGGTTTACAAGCAAAGACTTAGACATTATATCAAAATATTCTGGTTTAGTTTACGGGAATGAATTACATAAAATATTAAGCGAATTAGGTTTAAGGAAAATGGGCAGATCTAAGTTTGAGATACTACTGAACGAAACAAATTTTGTGTCAAAGAAACGCAATGAAGATTACAGATTGTTTATTGATGGCAATTCGAATAACTTCGATTTGGACAACTTAATACTTATTTCAAAAGATGTATACAACTGGTTATATCACAACGACATGCTGAACTTACAAGGTGATCCTTTATTGGCAGCCATTAAGTTAGCTGAATATAAAACTAGTTTTAATAAAAAAAGGAGGGATTTTAACATGCAAAGTAGAGATATTTACGGCGTACCTCTCGAACCCAGAGAACCGAAAGTAATAGCCATGACCTGGGATAATGAACCGATTTACGAGGGTGAATACGTCTATGAAACACCCTACGGTGAATATGTGAAAGAGGAAGATTTGTCCCGGTGGATTAATGACACGTTAGGACGACCAAGAGAATTATGGAGGGAAGATTCGTGGCAGAACTTATAAGAGGTTACGATATCGCAGAAAATCATGATGAATGGCTTAAGTTGAGGAGTAAAGGCTTGGGTGGTAGCGATATCGGGAGTGTGTTGGGTTTAAACCCCTATAAGAGTCCTTATCAAGTATGGTTGGAGAAAACGGGTCAACTTGAACCGGAAGACTTGAGTGATAAGGTGGCCATTCAAATAGGTAATGAGCTTGAGGACTTGGTAGCTCGTATGTTTACGCAACAAACGGGTAAATCTGTTCGTAAAGATAACAAAACGCATTATCACAAAGAGTATCCATTCTTGTTAGCAAATATCGATAGAAAAGTAACTGCTGAACATGCCTTACTAGAATGTAAGACGACGAGTGCTTTCAATGCAGACCAATGGAAAGGAGATAACATTCCAGCGAGTTATCTTATGCAAGTGCAGCACTATCTAAACGTATTAGATTATGACCGGGCTTATATCGCGGTGATCATTGGCAATCATGACTTTGTTTATAAAGAGATTGAGAAGGACCCGGAACTTATCGACTTATATCAAGAGCAAGCCGTTAAATTTTGGACGGAGAATGTTATGCAAATGATAGAACCCGAGGTTGATGGTAGCTATAGCACTAAACAAGCTTTAGAATCCGTTGCTTATGAACCTGGCAAAGCTGAACCATTACAACCTGCACAACGTGAAATCGCTGAATACATCTTGAGTATGAAGCAAGACATTAAACTGCAGCAAGACCTGCAGAAACAATCTGAAAACATCTTGAAAGATTACATGGCTAAGAATGAGCTAACAGAGTTAACGTCAGAGTCTATGGCCATTA
Source organism: Suicoccus acidiformans (assembly GCF_003546865.1). Classification (GTDB taxonomy): domain Bacteria; phylum Bacillota; class Bacilli; order Lactobacillales; family Aerococcaceae; genus Suicoccus; species Suicoccus acidiformans. The sequence continues at coordinate 454,522 of NZ_CP023434.1, read as the reverse complement.
CTTGGAAGACCGTCAAACGTAAAACAATAGACTCCAAACGACTAAAAACTGAACGACCAGATATATACGAAGAGTATAGTAAAGAATCAAGTAGCAAACGTTTCGAAATAAAGGAGAGATAAATATGAGAATTAAAGAAAAATTAAGTCAGAATCGTCGAGATTTTAGAGCAATTTATGAATGTGAACATTGTGGACATACCTATGAATCTAGCGGATATGACGATTATAACTTTCATAATAACGTTATACCTACTTTTAAATGTCCAGAATGTAGCAAAACTGCTGATGATGACTATAAGCCAATGAGTACATTATATCCAGAAGGCTATCAAATTTAATTAGGGGGGATAACAATGGCAACTAATGAAAGCATTAAGAATCAATTGAAGCAACAAGAACAGCCAAAGCAAATGCAGGAACGACCGCAAGTAAATAGCGTTCAAGGTTTGCTTAAAAACCCAGTTATTCAAGGGAAGTTCCAACAATTACTTAAAGAGAAAACATCTGGGTTCACATCTAGCTTAATTACATTAGTGAATGGTGATAGCTATTTAAGCGATAGCGATCCAATGAGTATCATCACTGGAGCCATGCAAGCAGCGCAGTTAGATTTACCGCTAGAAAAACAATTCGGGTTCGCTTATCTAGTACCGTTTAACTCCAAAGAAGGAAATAAATGGGTTAAAAAGGCTCAGTTTGTTCTAGGGTATCGTGGATACATTCAGCTGGCACAACGGTCTGGACAATACAAATCTATCAACGTAGGGAATGTTTATGAAGGTCAATTAGAGTCATGGAATCCACTAACAGAGGAATTGGTGTTTAATCCAGAGGGGAAAGTTAGTGATAACGTGGTTGGCTATTTCGGTTATTTCCAACTATTGAACGGGTTTGAGAAAACAGTTTATTGGACTAAAGAACAGGTTGAGAAGCACCGAGTTGAAAATAACAAGAGCAAAGATAAGAGCAAATTGACCGGGGTATGGACAAGCAATTATGATGCGATGGCTCAGAAAACGGTGCTCCGTAATCTGCTGAGCAAATGGGGGATTTTGTCTATTGAAATGCAGAAAGCTGTTTTGGTGGATGAAAGTGAGGAATTCCAAGAGGAGCAAGAACAGATATTGCAAGATGTGACTCCAGTAGAAACAGCGACGGTTGAAGCTAATCCAGTGGCAATCGAAGCGATTGAAACAGATAAATAAGGAGGACGACATGTTAGATAAATACGAGAAATCAATTAGCGAGTGGTCAATTGCTAGAAACTTACACACGCAAGACCCGAACGCACAATTTACCAAAGTTGAAGAAGAAGTCGCTGAAATTGGCGAAGCCCTTGAATCTGGTGATAAGACTGAATTAATGGACGCTATTGGCGATACATTTGTCACCATCGTTATCTTGGCCCAGCAATCAGGATTAAGTTTTCTCGATTGTGTTCGTATGGCTTATAACGAGATTAAAGACCGTAAAGGCCAATTAATCGACGGCGTATTTGTTAAGGAGGCAGACCTACATGACTAAAGAAGAATTTATTGAGGAGTTCGCTAAACGTAGCGGCGGTGATTCAGATGATACAACGCCGAACGTTTCGAAACAGTGAGAGATGGAAGTGAATAACAAAAGATACTACTGGTTAAAGTTAAATGAAAATTTTTTCGAAGATGACACCATTCAGTGGCTTGAAGAACAAGAAAATGGCGATAAATATGTTATTTTTTACTTAAAACTAGCACTCAAATCTCTTCAAGATAACGGTAAGCTCATTCGATACGTAGGCGAAAAGCTTATGCCCTATGACGTCAAAGCCTTATCAAAATTGACAAACACGGATAGTGACACAGTTAAGGTTGCTATGAATTTATTCGTTGAAATTGGCCTTGTTGAAATACTAGACACTGGCGAATTATTCATGAAGCAAATAGAGGAAATGACCGGCAGCGAAACAGCTGCAGCAAAAAGAATGAGAAAAAGCAGAGCTAAACAAAAACTTTTAGAGCAAACCGTAGATAAAACGTCACAATGTTACAGCGATGTTCATAAAAGTGACACAGAGAAAGAGATAGAGAAAGAATTAGATATAGAGTTAGATAAAGAACAAGACAAGAGCAACGCAACTACAGCAGATTCTCTTAAAGCTCTATATCAATTCTACCAAGAAAACTTTGGTATCATCACACCTTACATCCAGGACGATATTAAAGATTATTCTGAGTTGCAATCACCAGAGTTAGTTCAATTAGCAATGGAAAAAGCCTTAGATAAGCAGAAGCCATGGAGCTATGCCAAAGGTATCTTGAAAAATTGGCTAACTAAGAATATTAAAACATTAGATCAGGCTCAAGCAGAAGAAGTCCAATTTAATAATAGTCGCAAAAATAGAGGAATGTATGTTGAACCCGTCCCAGAATGGATGAAACAGCAAGGGAACAGTAAACAATCATCAAATACACAAGTATACGAAGAGATTGATGAAGTTGAACTCATGCAGCAACTTAATGAATTGATGGGAGGCTAATGTGAGAATCATAGCATTTGACCAAAGTACAACAGCAACCGGTTGGGCTGTAGCTGACACTGAGACTCAAAAACTTATTGAGTTCGGTGTCATTAAGCCTAAAGGCAATTTAAACGATCGTATTCGTGAAATGATGTTAGAGGCCTATCGATTAAGTCAGTGGTATGAGGTCTCTGAAGTCTATCTGGAAGATATTTTTGCTAGAAATAATGTGTCTACTTTAATCAAATTAGCCAAACTATTAGGTTGTCTAGAAATATACCTTGAAGGCAAAGGGTATCCTGTTCATATTATACAGCCGACTGAATGGCGAAAAAGAGTCGATTTAAAAAATGGTAAGCGTAAAGAAGTCAAAGCGCAAGCAATCGATATGATTAAGCAGCAGTATGACATCGAACCATCAGAAGATGAATGTGAGGCAATTCTTTTTGCTATGGCATTTACGAAGGAGGAAGTTAATGAAACAGAAAGTAAAAGATAAGATAATTTTTTTGTTCAAAGAGTTAGAAGGATTAGACTTTTTTGACGAGGATTCTTTATTGAAAAGTATCTTGATTGTAATCGATAAAGATTGGCCAGAAGCTCCCAAACCAACCTCTGACTCTCAGCCAAGAGATGCAATAAATAAACCTAAGCATTACATCGGTCGAAATGGTATTGAAGTTGACGAGGTAAGCGTTGGATTCTTATCTAAGATTAAAGACGGCTATGTTGGTCATAAAATTGGCACAGCTGTGGAGTATTTGCTGAGAGCTAGCGAAAAGAATCAAAAAGAAGATATTCAGAAAGCTCATAAAAATTTAGAGATGCTATTAGACTACTTAAATAAGGAGGGGCGTCTGTGAACACTGTGCAACTTGTAGGGCGTCTAACCAAAGAGATTGATCTGAGATATACAACGTCTGGTGTGGCAGTTGGGAACTTTACATTAGCTGTTAATCGAAACTTTACTAATGAGAAGGGTGAACGTGAAGCGGATTTTATCCAGTGTGTTATATGGCGTAAGCAAGCAGAAAATTTAGCTAACTTTACGCGTAAGGGGTCTCAAATTGGTGTTGAGGGTCGGATACAGACACGGAATTTTGAAAATCAACAAGGGCAGAAGGTTTATGTGACGGAAGTTGTAGTAAATCAATTTCATTTACTCGAACCAAAGGAAGTGACTGAGAAAAGGCCACGGGAAACTCAGACGAATACTGGGAATAATCAGGGATTTGTGGGACAGAATCAGTCAAATATGGGACAAACACCACAATACAACTGGAATGAACCGGATTACATGAAACTTGAAGGTCAGCCGTTGAATATCGAAGAAGACGATTTACCGTTTTAGGAGGAGACTTAGAGAGAGCGGGTCATAAGGGTGATGCAGAGACAGATTATAGCAAAGCTAAATACTATTATGATCGGCTGCATGAATTGACCGAAATGGAGCTGAATGAATATGACTAGGATTGATATGCAAGCAAGTGCAGCAGTAGCACATGGATTTAGTAGAATACCTGAAGACATCTGTGAATGGCACGCTTTAGACGACAGCCAAAACGTATGGCAGTCAGATTGTGGTCAAATTTGGGGGATTTCTGCAACTGAAGTATTTCATTCAAAGTTTAAGGGTTGTCCGCAGTGCAAAAGAGATGTCGAGCTGTATCTCAGAGAAGAAAAAGGAGCATAAAACATGGAGGATAACGGAGTGACGATTTGGGATAAGGTTTTGCTTTGGGTCGTGGTGTTTGCGGTGCTCCTGATTCCGATAGCTTGGGCCGGGTGGAATTGGTACCATGAAGAGCCCCCAGAAGCTTTTGAAAGTGAGTTGATCTATCAATTTAAAGCAGGAGATGATGTTGTCCCGGATGTGTATCAGCTTTGGGATATTAATGGCCAGGAGCATTTAATAGTGTTGCCTCGCTAAACTAAGGCAATCGGTTTTACCGGTTGCCAGAAGCGAATAGCAACCTTGCTGATGACGGGCTGGAAACCCCAGCAAGGAATACCCTGATAAAAACAAACATCATTTCTCAGCTATTCGTTTCCGGGAGCTGGTAAAACAAAAAGACCCACCAAGAATGTGGCAGGCACTGACACTAAAATTCTATCATATTCTTGGAGGGAATGCATTGAGACGAAACACATTTAACTACATCAAAGAGATACTCAAAGATTATTCAAACGCAGATGCATACATTAAAGAGCGTGAAGAAGAGTTGCTACATCCTTACCGCCAAGAAGATCTAAACAGTGGGTTTAGGGGTGAGGGTGGAAAGAAAGACCCCATCGGCAATGCAGCGCTGACCATTGCCGAGGATAAAGCTTTAGGAATAATCAAACGGAATAAAAGAGTCGTCCAAAAGGAATTGGATCAAGCTGATTCTGATACGAGGGTGATTATCGAAGAGCTATACATACGCAAATACCCTCAGTATACAATGAGTGGGTTAGTGAATAATCATAAAATCAGTTGCGGGAGAACTAAAGCTTTCAAACTACGAGATACTTTTTTTGAGAACATAGCTGATGAATTAGGTCTAATGAAATAAGTTGAGATAAAAACGGACGAAAAACGGACTCACGATCCTTTCTAATCGGTTATTATTGTATCGTAGGAGAAAACCTACAAACGCCTCTTATAGGTAGCCTGAGGGAACTCCGGAGTTCAATTTCTCGGCAGGCTATAAATCCACTGAGTAATAGCGATGGAGGCTTTCGGTGGTCATCTGCACATCCTAACAAATTTCTCCTTAAGATTTGTCATTATTATCAACAATCGTGCAGATGGTATATAACTCAAGCTTCACCATAGTGGTGAGGCTTTTTATTTTTATCCAGAGAAAGGCGGTGATGGCCATAACGAACGAAGAACGAATTATCAAAGAGATAGCCGATTATGCTAACGAATTGATGGCAGAGTGGCCATCATCGAGAAATAGGCAACGACAGTTTGTTTTAGAGTATGTGAAGTTAAACTTTGGCAATGCGACGGAAGCGGCTAAAAAAGCAGGGTATTCCACTAAGACAGCTGATAGGCAAGCTAGCAGAATGTTGAACAATGTTGAGTTTCTATATGTTCAAGAAGTCGTAGATAAGTTACAAGAAAAATATGAAGAGCGAGCAACAGAGCTTTCGATTGCTTCGGCTACTGAAATTCAGCAATATCTTACTTCAGTTATTCGTGGAGAACAAACCGATGTTAGGTTAGTTGGTCTTGGCGATGGTGCACAAGTTCCCGAAGAACTGCGGGTTGATACTAAAGATCGTATAAGAGCAGCTGAACTGTTAGGGAAAGCAAAATCGATGTGGACAGAAAAAGTAGATGCTAATGTAACGTCGCATGTCACGATAGTGGATGATATTCCTGATGATTAGTTTGTTAAATGCAATTGCTCCGAGCTTTTATAGCTTACACCACGACATAAAAAATGAGCGTCATACGCATTATTGGCTAAAAGGCGGGCGTGGTTCTACGAAATCATCTTTTATTTCGGTAGAAATTATTTTAAACATGATGGATAACCCACAAGCCAACGCTACTGTCATGCGTAAAGTTGGTAGTACACTCCGTGAATCGGTGTTTGACCAATATTTATGGGCGATTGATAAGTTAGGTGTTAGTCACTTGTGGAAGGAGTCTATCAATCCTATGCAAATCACGTATTTGCCAACGGGTCAAAAGATTCTATTTAAAGGAGCGGACAAACCTAGAAAGATTAAATCAACAAAGTTTCGTAATGGCTACAACAAATATATTCATTATGAAGAAGTTGATGAATTTAACGGCTATTCAGAAATACGTTCAATTAATCAGTCTTTAATGCGTGGTGGGGATAATATCCAGGTGTTTTATTCCTATAATCCACCTAAGTCACAACGAAATTGGGTCAATCTTGAAGTCAACGAACAAGCGATGCGTGCAGATACTATTGTTCATTCAAGTGATTACCGCAGTGTGTCGCCGGATTGGTTGGGAGAGCCGTTTATTGCTGAAGCGGAGCATACTAAAGAGCGCAAACCAGACATTTACCGTCATGAATACCTCGGTGAAGTCATTGGTACAGGCGCAGAAGTATTCGCTAATTTAATTTTCAGAGAAATTGAAGACACAGAAATCGAACGCTTCGACAAGCTCAATCGTGGGCTTGACTTTGGTTTTGCAGGGGACCCTTTGCATTACACAACTAACTATTTTGATAGAACAAGGCGAAGGTTATACATCTTTGAAGAAATTCATCAAGTGCGACTCAAAAACCGTGAAGCTGTCAATAAGATTAATCAGCTCAAATACAGCCATGGAGAAATCACAGCGGATAGTGCTGAGCCAAGAACGATAGCAGAATTTAAAGATTTAGGGCTAAGAATTGTTGATGCGAAAAAAGGGCAAGGAAGTATTGAACAAGGCATAAAATTCTTGCAGGACTTGGATGAAATCATTATTGATCGTGGACGGTGTCCAAATACAGCGCGAGAGTTTGAGAACTATGAATTAGAACGCGATAAACATGGAAACTTAAAAGGTGACTATCCTGATGAAGATAATCACTCAATTGACGCAACGAGGTATTCATTAGAGAAGTATCTCAAGAATAGACGCTCCAGTATTAAGTCATTTAAAGGGGGTATTTAATGGCACTTGTAAATTTAAATAAACATAAACTGTTCACCGTATCAAAAGACCAAGAGTTAACTGCCGAGGTGGTCTATGAAGCACTGAATTTACACATTGCTAAGCTAAGGAATAATTATATCGACAACGAAGATATGTATATGTCAGATCATGACATTTTGCATGATAAGCCAAAAGAATCATGGAAGCCAGACAATCGACTTGTCGTCAATTATGCAAAGTATATCGTTGATACATTCGGTGGTTATCACATTGGCATTCCTTTAAAGGTAACGCATGAAGATGATAACGCCGAAAAATTTATATCGGATTTCAGGACGTTAAATGATATGGAAGATACAGAATATGAGCTTGCTAAGGATATGGATATCTTTGGAAGCTCATTTATTTATTTGTATCAAGATGAGGATAGTGATACTCGTGTTGCTTATGAATCACCGGTGAATATGTTGATGATCCATGATGACAGCATTCAAGAGCGTCCGCTATATGCAATCAGGTATGAGATGCTGGAAGATGGCATTCAAGCTGAAGTGATTGATACAGAAAGGCACTATACTTACAGATCAAATCATAACATGGTAGGTACTCTCGTTGAGGGGGATGCTCATCCATATAGTGAATTACCAGTCATTGAAATGATTGAAAACGAAGAGCGACAAGGGATATTTGATTCAGTTAAATCGTTAATCAATGGGTTAAATAAAGCGGTAAGTGAGAAAGCTAATGACGTTGATTACTTTGCAGATGCTTATCTTAAAATAATTGGCCCTGAACTCGAAAAAGAAGATGTTAAAACAATCAGAGATGACCGTATTTTTAACTTATACGGTGACTATCCAAGTGCAGATGCAGCTTTCTTAGAAAAGCCGAATGCCGATACCACGCAACAAAACCTGATTCAATTGCTTAAAGAGTCAATTTTCTCGATTTCGATGGTTGCTAACATGAACGAAGAGAACTTCGGACAAGCGAGCGGCACGGCGCTAGCTTTTAAGTTACAAGCAATGTCAAATTTAGCTAAGATGAAAGACCGAAAAATGCAATCAGGATTTAACCGTATGTACCGAATTGTCTTTAGCGTGGGTATCGGTAAAGTCGCCCCTGATGATTACCGAGACATTAAATATACATTTACTCGAAATGTGCCTAAAAACGAGAAAGAAGAAGCAGAAATTGTGACGATGTTAGATGGCCACGTTTCAGATGAGTTGAAGTTAAGTTACTTGTCCAGTGTGGATAATGTCAAAGATGAAATTAATCGTATACAAGAAGATGAGCAACGTGGCAGTCGTTTAATGCAAGCAATCGAGCGGCAAAAACGTATGACAGATGATGTGATTAATGATGTCCAAGAAGAATAGGTACTGGGAGCAACGGTTGCTTGCTGAAATGAAAGCGAAGCAAGAAGAAGAGAAGACGATTAAAGAAGAGTTTGATAGGCTTCACAACCATTACTACCGTGAAATCGAAAAAGAAATCAACGATATCTATATTCGTTACGGAAATGCACTTGAAATCAATCCACAAGAAATGCGCAAGAAAGCGTCACAGATGGACGTAGAAGCGTTTCAAGACAAAGCTAGAAGATATGTTGAGGAAAAGAATTTCAGCCCTCAGGCGAACGAAGAGCTTAAAATTTACAATGCTACCATGCGAGTCAATCGACTAGAGTTGTTGCAAGCTGAGTTGGATTTAGAAATGGTCGCACTGGCTGATGGTGAGTATAAGCTCACTGAAAAGTTTATGAATGCGGAGTATCTATCGGAAGTTAGACGACAAGCCGGTATTTTGGGTGAGTCTGTACCAACTCAAGAAATGCTTAGAGTCAGGGCGCAAGCAATTATGAATGTGCCATTTCATGGTGCAGTATGGTCAGACAGTATCTGGGATAGGCAAGAGTTACTAAGAAGTGTTGTCGCTGATATTACACAAGAAGCGATTATTCAAGGCAAAAATGCGACAACTTTTGTCAGTCAAATACGTAAAGAGTTTGATGTGAATTCTTACGAAGCGAAACGCTTAGCTGTCACTGAAGCAGCAAGAGTTGCAAGCGAGGTTCAGAAACAATCATATGAACGTAATGGATACGATAAATTTATCTTCATGGCTGAGCCAACGGCGTGTGATAGGTGTGCTAAGTTAAACGGCAAGACATTCTATACGAAGGATTTGAAGCCTGGAGAGAATGCATCGCCTATTCACCCACATTGCCACTGTACGACAGCTCCTGGTGCGGGGCGAGATGAGTTAGAAGAGATGTTTAGGGAGTATGAAGCAGAAAAAGATGATATAATAGAGTCAGGGAAAGCGAGCGTTCCTGAAATAATTGCTAATAACATGAGTCCAGAACAAGTTAATTTCTATAATCAAGCGATGAAAGACAGTTCTAAAGAGGCTTTAAAAGTTTGGGAGACATATCGAGATTCCCTCACTCTTTTGGACGGAGATTATCGAAAGGGCGCTCATTACAGACCTGATTTAGGTGTAAATATAAATATTGCTGAAGACATGGCAGGCAAATCTTATTCCAGACCGGGCAACACATTCTTTCATGAGTTCGGCCACAATATTGATTTTGAAGCCGAAGGATCGTATAGAACTTTTACAGAAATTCACAAATTACAGAACGGTAAAACTTTTGGCGAGCAGATATTTGATGAAGTTACTGAGAGAATTAAAGAGATGCCGGGGAAACGAAAGTCCGAGAGAGTCGGTCAAATTCGTCAAATCTTATTAGAGGAATATCAAGAAGATATGGCGTCTATGAGCTCAATCTCTGATTTGTTTGGAGGAGCGACAAATAATCAATTGAATTTAGGTGTGGGTCATGACACACAATACTGGAAACCTAGTGCGATGCAAAAACGATACGGTATGAAGCAAGCCGAATACCGGAATGGAATGCTAGGCAAAGAAGGATTTGCAGAAATGTACGCAGCAGAAATGATTAATGACGTTAAGGAAATTGAGAAATTTAAGAAATGGCTACCTGAAAGTTATAGTCATTTTAAAGATATGCTCAAAGCGTTAGGAGGGCGATGAGAATGTTATATTGGGAAGATGGATCTATGGCTATCGTAGTTCAGGCGACAGAAAAATATGAAGCACATTTCGATGAGCAGTTCCCACTGATGGAATACATTGATATTACCAGAGAAGGCGATTATGATGTATCTATTTCGGGTGCAAAAAGGCTCTCGGAAATGATTGAAGACAGAATTCTAACAAATAAACCTGTAGCAGTACCAGAAGGCTATCAAGATATTCTTTATTAATCAGCACTCACTCAAAGAAAAAGTAGAGTGCTATTTTTGTACCCAAAATTAAGGGGGTGATACAGTGCTGATAGGCTGGAATGTTATCATCGATGATGAAGAACATTTTGTCGTATTTGGTGAATTAGAAGACTACATTCATCGTTTCTGCAGTCCAGACAAAGTTTGCCGAATTGAGTTCGTGAAAGGACGGTGACAGGCGCATGATCGCTGTATCTCGTCGCTACTGACGTAAAAAGGAGATTAACATGAAGAATGATATCAAAGAAGAAATGCAAAGGGCCAGTCGTGGTCTATCTGTCACAGATGTGATAAGTCAACTTGAAGAACAAGATGCAGATGAAGTCATTGTGATAAGTATCAAAGATGATGTTGTATATACTAGCTACAGTGTTGATAACCAATTCATGGCACTAGGAACACTGGATTTAGCAAAACGAATTATATTGGATGAAGAGGTCGACTAGAAGTCGGCTATTTTTTATGTCCAAGCATTTATGACGTAAAACTGTATGGGAAGTGCAGGCATGTATCCACTTTAAAAGGTATGGGAAAGGATTGTTTATTACATGAACGAAGAAGAAATCAAAGATATTGAATCTACTGAAGAAGAGCAAGTCGACACTCAAGAAGAAGTAGAACAACCAGAATTGAAATATACTGACGAAGACGTTGACCGCATTATCAACAAGAAAGTTGCTGAAATCTCGGCAAAGAAAGAGCGAGAACTTGAAGACAAACTGAATGAAGCTGAGAAGTTACGTAAGATGAATGCAGACCAGAAAGCAAAATACGAAGCTGAGAAGAAAGATGAGCGCATTGCCGAACTTGAAGCCAAATTAAACCGCAAAGACTTAGAAACAGAAGCAACAAATATGTTAGCTGGCCATGACATTCTAGCTAATGAAGGGGTGCTTTCTTACGTAGTTCGTGATAGTGCTGAAGAAACTCAAACTGCCGTAAATGGTTTTGTTGATTTAGTCAATGAATTAGCAGATAAGAAAGTAAAGCAAGCGTTGGCAGGTAAGACACCAACGAAGATTGGTAACGCTAGTCAACCAGTAAAGAAATTGTCAGAAATGACGTATACAGAGAAAGTGGAACTCAAAGCAAAAAATCCACAACATTATCAAACATTATTAGAACAGGAGAGATAATATGCCAAAAACATTATCAACAGACTTATTAAATCCAGAAGTATTAGCGGATGCATTAGAGGGCACATTAGAAAACGCTATTCGATTTGCGCCTTATGCCCGCATCGATAGCACGTTAGAGGGTGTACCAGGTGATACAATCACTCGCCCTAAATATGGATATGTAGGACCAGCTGAAGACTTGCAAGAAGGCGTGCCGATGGATACCACTAAGATGTCCATGACTACAACGCAAGTCACTGTTAAAGAAGCCGGTAAAGCAATTGAAATCACTGAAAAAGCCTTAATCACTAATATTAACGGAACGATGGCAGAAGCCCAACGTCAACTTAACTTAGCGTTGGCTGATAAAGTAGATATCGATTATGTGAATGCTTTGCGTACCGCTAAATTAACAGCAGGGGTTGACTTTACACCAACAGGTATCCTTACTGCGATTGACGTGTTCAATGACGAAGATGAAGCAACTTATGTTTTATTTATCAATCCAAAAGATTACACTAAATTAGTGCGAGGGTTGTTTACTGTTGGCGGCAGTATCCAAGATCAAGCTATCGCAAAAGGGCGTGTTGCTGAACTAGTCGGTGTATCTGATATTGTGAGAACACGTCGTGTAAACGAAGGTGAAGCGTATATTCAAAAGCAAGGCGCAGTAGAGCTTGTTTACAAGAAACGTCCAACTGTTGAGATGGATAAAGATATTTTAGCTCGCGCATTTGTGATTGCTGCAAACCAATACTACACAGCTAACTTATTTGATGACTCAGGCGTCGTTAAATTAGGTGGTGCAACAGTCTAATGTTATTAAGAAGGTATCACACCAACAACAAACAAGAAGCAAAGATAGTAGAAGAAGCTAAAACTATTGATTACAATGATCTAACTGTTGCAGAACTAAAAGACATAGCTAAAGAACGTGGTATTGACGGCTACAGCGATATGAAGAAAGTGGAGCTAGTCGAAGCCCTAGAGGGGTGATTAAATGGCGAGATTAGATGATGTTAAGCTACTGCTAGGCATTAAGGATGCTGAACAAGATGAATTGATTAAGTTGATAGAAAATCTCACAGTAAGCCATTTTGTTGCTTATATTAATAAGGAGCTGGTACCGCCTGAGTGTGACTTTATTATCACTGAAGTCATGGTCAAGCGGTTTAATCGTATTGGTAGTGAGGGGTTAACAAATCAATCCGTTGAAGGATTGTCACAAACATTTTCAGCGCATGACTTTGAAGAATACGATACTTTTCTGAGTCGTTATTTCGGATTGAACACGCCGAGTGGAGGTATCAAGATACTATGAGATACGCTCAACGAGCCACATTTGTTAAAGAAATCAAAGAATATAATCGAAGATTAAGCAAGGAAACCGTTGTGAGAGTAGAGCAACAAACGGTTCCTTGCTTTTTTAATGACTTGGGAATTGAACTGTCCAAGCAAGTCTTTGGGGATTATGCGGAAGGGCGTAAAATCGTTCGTCTACAACAGCCACATTTATCTGTATTTGATTTTATTTTGCTAGATGGACAAAAGTATCAAGTGGATTCTAACCGCCAAAACGGCCGTGTATTTTACGTTTCGATAGGTGATTAGATGCGAGTCAATTGGAACGGTATGGACGATATTGTCAATCAAATTAGGACGAATGCTGAGTTAGAGCTTGCCAAGAAGATTGTAAAGGTCAACAGTGCTGAGTTAGATCAAACGATGAAAGCAAGAGCGGTTTTCGTGAAAGGTTATTCCACAGGACAAACCCGGCGAACCATTGAAACAGAAATTACAGACGGTGGTTTAACGACAACAACACGCCCAACTACAGAATACTCACCATATCCTGAGTGCGGAACACGGCATATGGAAGCACAGCCTTTTGCGAAACCGGCATTCAATCGACAAAAAGAATTGTTCAAGCGAGATATGGATAGGCTGGTGAAATAATGGAGCTGACAACAGAGCAATTGCTGTTTGGTGAGATTGAGATACTCATTGAAGATACATTAGGTTATACCGTCTATCCGTCCTTACCAGACTTAGATGCCGAGTATCCATTCGTAGTCATGGGCAGTGTTCAAACGGTACAAATCCCTGATAAGACACATTACAGATATAAGTTTTTCGTAAACCTAGACGTTTGGGGCGACGATAACAATCGTGCTGACGTCAGTATGATGGCGACAAAAATTAGAGAGTCGCTACGATATTTCAAAGCAGAGAACCTGCATTTCAAGCTTGTTCAGCATGATGTCGAACTTAGAACAGACAATTCAACCTCGTCACAGTTATGGCGGGGTCTTTTGTTTTTAGAATTTATTATTTTGTAAAGGAGAAATTAAATGAATAAAGAAGAAGTACAAACAGTGCAAGGTATGGCTAAATTCTTACTCATGCGTATTTTGGGAGAAGACGGTGATGCAACTAAGATTGCTAACCAAACGACACATTCAACGTCTTCTAGTCGTGATGTTAACTCTCAATCAACGAAAGATGGTACAAAGCGTACCTTAGGCGCAGTTGAGCAAGAAATTGAAGCTTCTGTCTTATTGTCAACAAACGATGACGTGGATAAATTAAAAGAAGCGCATGAAGAAGGTAAAATCGTTGAGTTATGGGACATTAATTCCGTTGTAAAGAACGTTGAAGGCAAATACAAAGCGACATACTACCAAGGTTACATTTCTGATATTGAAGACGAAGCGCCATCTGATGACGGAATCGAAGTATCTATTACATTTGCGATTGAAGGCGTTGGCCAACGTGGCTATACAGCTCTATCTGTGGCTCAAGAAGCCGTGATTCAATATGCATTCGTTGAGGCGGTGGCAGGTACGGCTAACGAAGCACTTGCAGGTGCCGGTATTGCTGATGAAGGCATTACAGGAGTTGGGACAGACAGTGAATCCTTACGTTCTTTAGACAATGCACCGACCAACCCGACAGAAACAGTTTCTTAATGGAATGAAAGCCCAAGGAGGAAATTAAATGCAATTAACAATCAACGGTAAAGACTACGAATTGAAATTTGGTATTGGTTTTATTCGTGAACTTGATAAGGTTTATGGCATCGAAACAAATGGTGTCCATTTTGGAATGGGGATCCAAGCGGCTTATCCTATGCTCACATCGTTTAGTGTATCGGCCTTATCAGACGTCATTCGTTGCGCTATAAAAGGACGAATTAAACAAGAGAGTGTCGATGAAGCAATTGAAGTATATGCGGATGAAAACGATGGACTAGCGGGGTTATTCGAAGCGGTAAAGGACGAATTGGGGAAATCTTCGGTGACGAAAGATCTCGTCAAGAAATCGGAAGCGAATCTGGAAGAAGCCGAAGAAAAGCTGAAAGAGAAAGAATAGAAACGTCACAGGAGACTTACGAGAAGATTGTAGTCTCCTGTTTTCGTTATTTGGGCTTTAAAACGATTGAAGAGGTTAATGACTTAACGCTATATGAGTTTGAGTTGCATATGAAGGTGGTCAATGACCAACTTAAATATGATTTAGAGATGGAAAATTACCGATTACATTCACAAGCATGGTTAAATCGTGCGGTTCAAGCAACGGATGATAAAGGGAAATACATCTATCGAGACTTTAATAAGTTTTACCATGAGCTCGATTTTGACCAAAATAATCGAAATAGACCTAAAACAAAACAAAAACAAGTTAATCGTAATCCTGAGTTACGACGTCTTATGCTAGAAGCAAATAAATAAGAGAGGAGGATTATATGGCAGAATCATATAGTGTCGAAGCGGTACTATCCGTAATTGACCAAGGATTTACTCAAGCGATGGAACGTGCAGAAGCAAATTTCAAAGAGTTAGAACGAACCTCTCAAACTGCAGCTAATGGCATAAGCCAAAGTATGCAAAAAGCGGGTAAATCTATTAGTGAATTTGGAGAGAAAATATCGTCGATTGGATCTAAAATGACTGCTGGAATTACAGCGCCGATTGATGGGGCAGTTGGAGCAAGTATCGGTGAATTTGCTAAGCTAGAGCAATCCTGGGGCGGTATTGAAACCATGTTCGGCAAAGATGCGCCAAAGGCTATTGCGAATGCAAATAAAGCGTTTAGAACTGCAGGAGTATCAGCTAACGATTATATGGAAAACGTCACATCCTTTTCTGCCTCGCTTTTGCAAGGCCTTGGCGGAGATACTGCTGAAGCAGTGAGATATGCAGACATGGCGATGGTGGATATGGCTGATAATGCGAATAAGTTCGGTACAGATATCGGTTCAATTCAACAGGCTTATCAAGGATTTGCAAAGGACAACTTTACGATGCTGGACAATCTCAAGTTAGGTTATGGTGGAACAGCTAGTGAGATGGCTCGTCTCGTCAATGAATCAGGTGTCTTGAATGGTGAGTTTGAAGCGACTGCAGAGAACGTTAAGGATATCCCTTTCGACGTATTGATTGAAGCAATTCACAGAACTCAAGAAGAGATGGGAGTTACTGGAACAACTGCCAAAGAGTCAGAAGAAACAATCAGTGGTTCATTTGATTCGATGCTCGCAGCGGCTAAAAACCTAGCTGGTGGTTTAGCGACGGAAGGTGCCGACATTGAAAGTTTGATGAATGATTTAGCTGAAACGGCGAAGACATTTGTCAATAACGTTAAAAATGCACTATCCACAATTTGGGATAACCTACCAATGGCTGAGTGGCAGAAATGGGCTCTTCTAGTTGTAACCGCAGCAGGCCCCGTCTTAATGGTCGTTGGAAAGCTTATTTCAATTTTCGGTGGGTTTATAACCACCATTGGTAAAATAGGCGGACTAATGGGCAAAGTAACTGGGGCGTTCACTGGATTAGGAACGGCCGGCAAAGTAGCAGGTGCTGGTACGGCGGCTTCATCAGTGAGTTTTGCTGCAGTTGGAGCTACTTTATTACAAGTTGCAGGAATTGTAGCAATTGTCGTGGGAGCCTTGCTTTTACTTTCGTTAAATGCCGAGGGTGTATCTCAGGTATTGATGGGAATTGCTCAAGCTATTAGTGTGACATTTCAAGGTTTAGGCGCAGCAATTGCAACTGTCGTTGAAGGGGTTGGCTCCGCAATGGCGACATTTGCATCAGCTGTTGGTGTAGCTATGAGTCAAGTCATTACGGCATTTAGTAATGGTGCTTCTCAGATTATTACAGCAGTAACACCGATGATTGATATCATTGGCCAGAATTTTAATGCGATGGTTCAGATTATATCTACAGCAGTGGTGCAGATTATTACCGCTCTAGCACCATTTATTCCAGCGATAACAGAAATGGTTACCGCCGTTACCGCACAAATTCCGATCATTATTGATGCATTCAGTAATTTTGCTTCGACAGTTGGTACTGCAATCTCAGAAGTGGTTACAGCAATTTCAACAGGAGCTACCAACATAATAAGTGCTATGACACCTTTGGTAGAGTCTCTAACGACAGGTGTTTCTGGAATTATTGAATCATTTGGCACCTTAGCTACAGATATCGGTACTGCGATAGGAACCGTTGTTGACTCAGTTTCCGGGCTAGTTGACTCGATTGGCGGGTTAGCGGAATCAATCGCTGGATCATTTCAAACGATTGTAACAGCAGTTCAAGGTCTAGCTAGTGCTGACCTAGGTGGTCTAGCAGGTAATGTCACACGACTTGCAGCTGCAATTACCGCCCTTAATGTAGCAAACCCTGGAAGTTCAGCTGAGGGGTTATCGTCATTAGGAACAGCTTTAAGCACTATTTATAATGTGTCGGCATTGGCAGGAGACTTCACTGCATTTAATACGGCGATAACTGGGCTAGGAGAAAAAGCACAAAGTGCCGGTACAGGTTTAACAACCATAGGTACAGCACTGGCTACAATCTTTGGTGTGTCTGCTTTAGCCACGGACTTCACAGCGTTAGGAACAGCCTTGACAACATTGTCAACGGTGATGCCAAGTATCTCCACAGCCTTTACTTCGTTATCGACTTCAATGATGACGTTAGGCACAACCGTCTCTACGGCTGTTACAGGATTTACAACAAGCATTACGTCGCTAGGTACATCTGTGACAACGGCAATGACCTCCGCAACCAGTGCTGTTACTAGTGGGGTCAGCGGTATGTCAAGTGCATTAACGAGTGGCATGAGTAATATGGGTTCTGCGACATCGTCCAGCATGAGTAATGTTACTAGTACCATTCAGCAAGCAATGATCCGAGCTAATTCAAATGTACAGAACGCAATGACACGAATGTCTACAACTGTACAAACGTCTATGAATCGGATTATAACAACGGTGCAGTCAGCTATGAATCGCTTTACGAATATCATTCAACAAGCGATGAGCCGAGCAAATAGTACCGTTCAAAATGCAATGAGTCGCATGACATCAACCATTCAAACGGCGATGAACCGAATAGTTCAGATTACACAGAGTGCAATGAATCAATTTGTTAACATCATCCAATCAGCGATGACGCAAGCAAATAGTGTTGTGCAAAACGCGATGAGCCAGATGGTTGCTACTATTCAAAACGCAATGAACAATATTGTATCAGCAGTAACTAGCGGTGGTTCACAGATGAATAGTGCATTCTCAACTGCTGGGAATACAATGGTATCCACTTCAAGATCAATTACCAGCCAAGTAGTCAGTGTGTTTAATCAATTACAGAGCCAACTGTATACCGCAGGTCAAAATGCAGGTCAAGGTGCGGCTAACGGTATAAGTTCAAAAACGGGTGCGGTAGCCGCAGCTGCAAGAGCTTTAGCAAACGCAGCAAACAGAGCCTACAATAGCACATTGGATATTCGGTCACCGTCTCGTGTAATGTTCGGAAGTGGTGAGTGGACTGCGATAGGTGCAATCAATGGTATTTTGAGTAAGGTTAAAGCGATGGCGAAAGCCGCCAGAACTTTGGCTTCGGCAGTGATGGATAATTTTGAGGTTTCATTAGATGATGTTCTACCAACAGATGACTTTGATAAGAAATTGGCTTCTATGAGGGATAGAGTACATCAAGCTGTATCATTAGGTTCTCCGAATGTAAGTTCTAGCCAGTATGCAGATTACACATTTAGGTCAAATGATCGGATTGAAGGTAAATTGGATCAAGTTATTAGTGCTATTAAAGAAGGGAACACCATTGTTTTAGATGATGGAACATTAGTTGGGAAGATTGAACCAGCCATGAACCGTCAATTAGGGCAATCAGTAACGACAAGGGGGCGACATAGCTTAACATGAGTTTAGAAATACATGAATTGATTGAGTTTAATAACTTTAATTCGAAGAATGAAAATTTATATCTAATTCAACGTGAAGCGCCGACACCTGAAGAAAAAAGTATTATCGAGGACATACCTTATATGCAAGGAGTCCTCGATTTTTCAATGTTGCTAGGCGAACGCATTTTTACAAATCGTGAAATTACTTATACGTTTCAAGCGTTTAATTATGGTTATGACAAGCGGAAGTGGCTAGAGCAAGACATTAAGCGTAAGCTAATGATGCATGACCGCTCAATATTGAGAGATACGCATGACTATGGCTATTATTGGCTAGGTAAATGTCAATCAGTGGAAGTTGAAGATGCTCATGAAACAAGCAGTCTGATTGCTACTATTATCTTCAATGTTTATCCGTTTATGTTCACAGAGAACCAGTGGTTTGATGATGTATGGGATGCGTTTAATTTCGAGCGAGATGTCGCCAACTTTACGAAATATGAGGTAACGGGCAAAAAGAATATTATGCTGTACAACACTGGTAGCGTATCAGTATCACCGCAAGTAATTACTACCTCAAGCATGAAAGTGACTATTGACGGTGAAGTGCATGACTATAAATCCGGAACAACAGATAACTTATTGTTACGATTAAAACCGGGAATGAACAATTTAACAATTCAAGGAAACGGGATCATATCCTTCCACTTTAGACATGAGGTGATGGGATAATGTATCGCGTTTTTTATTACGATGATATTTATGACCAAGAGCCAGTCGTGATTCATGAGCCAAATACGTTTGGTGAGAAACTACTGTCGGGACGTATCAAGAAAGCACTGAATACAGTTAGTACATTCGAGTTTACGATTAGTGTAGACAATGTCACCTATCAGAAAGTGAGGCTTCTGAAGGGATTAGTCAAGGTCGTTAATACGCTTGATAATAATCAAGAGTTTTTTGGAAGGATTTATAAACCGGTGGGATCAATGGATGCAAGTGGTTTGTTTGCACAAAATTTTCTTGCGGAGGACTTTTTAGCTTATTTAAACGACTCCAATCAAATGTTTGCTCGTGTGCCAAACAGAGGCATGAGGGATTATTTTGAACGTGTGATACAAAGACATAATAGTGTGGTCGAACCACATAAACGATTTAAGATTGGGCGAGTTACCGTTGATAGTGGTTCAGATATTCCAACTCGCTACATCGGATACGAAACGACTTGGGAAACTTTACGAGAGTTCTTCATCGGGCGATTTGGCGGATACTTGCAACTTAGACATGAACCAGATGGGCTTTATTTAGATTATCTGAAAGAGGTTGGCCACAAATCAAACACCCCAATAAAAATTGGGGAAAACTTGAAAGAAGCAGAACGCGAAGTAGACGTTTCTGAATTGATTACTCGAATTGTACCTATTGGTGCGGATAAAGAAGATGCAACGATTCGAGATGATGATAGTGGTCAATATGTTATTCGAGAACGTATTGATATCAAATCAGTTAATAACGGCATTGAATATCTTGAAGACAAAGAACTTATTGAAACATTTGGTGTAATCCAAAGAACTGTTAACTGGACAGATATCAGCGCAGCGAATATTTTGAAAATACGTGGCCAGCAATACATGGATAATCAACGAGTTGCTATTGCAAATTGGCGTGTATCAGCAGTGAATTTAAATTTAATCGATAAACGCTATGACAAATTTGAGGTCGGGAACACACATCCTATTATCAATCCACCGCTTAGCGGCGTGGAAGAACTGCAAATCATTGAATTAGAGTTAGATATCATAAATGTCCAATCATTAGAACTAAGCGTTGGTGCTGATCAACAAACATTATCAGCGTTTCAATTGCAACAACAAGAAGCTCAGAAATCAATGGAAGCAGCCGTTGCTGAAATTGAACGAAAACGCAAAGAAGAACAACGATTGACGAACGAAATCAACCTAACTGTACTGAGCTTACTGACGAAACAAGGTGAGTTAAAAGCATATCAAGATGAACTGAACTTAGCTCAAGGTGAATTAGCAAGAGTGAATGCTGAGTTAGCTGATCCAGAAGGAATAAATAAATCAAGCTTAGAAATCCGCAGAACACAACTGAATTCACAAATTAGTAACTTGCAGACAAGTATTAGCACTATCAATAAAGAAATCACTGAATTGGAGACGAAGTCGAAAGAATTACAAAAAGAATTGGAAGAGGTGACAGCTGAGTGAAAAAGACAATTATTGGTAATTTACAAATTACACCTGAAATACGAGCCACGCGAGATTTACCGGTCAAATTATGGTCTCAAGATGTTCGAAACCATGAATTTGAAATATACTTTATCGATGAAAACGGCATTGACATGTTACTTGATGACACATATACAGTTAAAGTATTTCTGTATTGGAGAAAGTCACAATCTAAGTCAGAACACGAAGCTCGTATTTTTAACGGGGGAGCAGCATTTAATTTAGATCAATCGATGATTAGTCAGACTGAACGAGTCATCGCTTATGTGTATATTTATCACGGAACACAATCCGCTGACGTAGCGTCGTTCAGTTTTGAGGTAGGGTTATCTGCAATTGATCAGGGTGTTAAAGCTATCAAGAAAGTTTATTCTGATAGTTTTCAACGAGTGGCTGATTGGTTTGAAAACGAAGTGAAGAAATACATGCAGGTGTTTTATGACAATGATGTCTACAAGATTATTAAACAAGTCAATGAGCACACGGCAAATTTTGATAATCCTCATAAAGTCACTAAAAAGCAAGTAGGACTTGGGAATGTAGATAATGTTAAACAAGCCACTAAACAAGAGTTTGACAGCCATAATAGTGATGCGGTTAGGCATATTACTCAAGCAGAACGAAATACTTGGAATGCTAAGCAGAATGCTTTGACGGCAGGGGCAAATATTAGTATCACTGGAAATGCAATAAGTGCTAAATGGCCAACAAAAGCAGACATAGCTCTAGATAATGTAACAAATGAAAAACAAGCGACAGAATCTAACTTTAATAATCATGTTAATAACACAGCAGTTCACACTTCGGCAGCAGACCGCACTCGCTGGGACGGCAAACAAAATAAGTTAGTCGCTGGCTCGAATGTGACAATTAGTGGAGATACTATCAGTTCGTCAGTGCCTAACGACGTTATGCATCGCATTGGTGATTTAGAGTCTAATTACAATGGATTAAGTGGCAAAGTGACTAATCTAGAAAATCGTATTAAAGCATTAGAAACTAAACAATAGGAGGTCAATATGTCTTACGAATTTAGAGATATATTTAAGAGAGTCGGCGAAGAACGGCTTGAGGGAGAAAATACTTATCGCGACCCAACGACTGTATCACCTATCCAAGCTCAAATTCAGAGAGGAAAGAAAGACATTATATCAATTGAGTTAGCTCGGTGGATTCGAACTAAAATGTTCGGGATTGATGTTCGCGAATCGCTAGCAAGATTTGTGGAATGGATTTCAGTTTTAACTAACCAGACAATTGATAAAACAGAGCAAACCTCCAAACGTCAAAACGATGTCGAACAGAGACAGGATGATACAGAAAAAGATGTTAAAGACTTCAAAGATGATTTTAATCGACGTTACGATGAGCAAATAGCTGGCAACACTGATTTAAATGAAGTGATTGATGCAAGGGGAGGTGAGTTAACTTTAAATAAACGTTTATCTAAAATGCAGCACATGGTGGATAGTGGCATAGAATATGTAACATATTCTATGTTCGGTGTTAATTCTCAAAAAAAATATTATAACCCATCAAACAATAAATATTATTTGGATGAAGACTTTATAAATGAGTATGACAATGATGACGGAATAAAAATAAAGCAAGCTCATCAATTTGCTTCAGACAATAACCTCCCTATTAAAGTTTCTAAGGGTTGTTTCCTAATTAAAGAGACAAGGCGAATTCCTATAACTACTAATATAGATTTTGGTGACTCAACTTTTTATATTCAGGAAGACGGAAGAGCATGGTGGGATAATGTGTTTGAAGTCACTGGTGACGAAGAAATAAAAATAGACGCAAACAAAATAAATTTACCCATAAAAAAGGGTACGACATCCATTCCTGAATTATCTGATTTTGAAGGAAGCTTTGTAGTTATTGAAGATAAAAATGACATTACTATGATGAGGTCTGATAATGGTATCGTACATCACAACACTCAGCTATTTGTTGTTGAGAAAAATGGAGAGTTGATTTCTGAAATAACAAAAGACGTTCACAACATTACCAGTATTATCGCTAAAAAAATTCATCAAAATCATTTAATAATTACAGGTGGAACTTTTTTATATGACGGTAATTTTAAATCTACATTGTCAGGACCTTCAAATGGTTTTTATATTGACAGAAGCAAAGTCAAAATTTCTAACCAATTTGTAGGCATTCTAGGTTCCGATGAGTCAGAAGGCCAATTCAATGGTTTTTATAGACCAGATAACGTTTATGATTTTGAACTAAGTAATGTTAGAGTTGTCCCTCGATCTAATAATGGAAACTCAACTTATGGTTTGACTGGTGAAAAAGTTTTACAATACAAAATTATACAAGTTACTGCTCTTGGTGATAAATCTAACTGGGGAGTAATGGGAACAAACTACATTAAGGATCTAATTATAAAAGATAGTCGCTTAACCAGAGTTGATGTACATTATGGTGCGCATAATATTTTTATAGAAAATAGTGTACTTGGCGGGATAAATGTCACTGGCAGCGGACGTCTTTCGGTAAATAATACTCAAGTTTATAACAATTTTTTTATTAGTTTTAGAGGTGACTATGGATCTATGTGGGACGGGGATATTTATATTTATGAATCTAAACTAGTCGTTGAAAACAACAACTCGGTAGGCATTATTAGCTTTCAAGCTAAATCTAATCATAATTTTGGCACCGATCTTGTTTTTGGAAGAAATATTCATATAAAAAACTTCAGTGTTGACTACCTTACTAATAACGATAAAGAAGCGTACCTATATTCAAGAAGTGGATCAGTGAACTTAAATGACGTTTATATGCCAGAAACAATGTCTTTTGAAAACGTCCATTCTAACAGATCTATAGGTTTTATTTTTCTTAATACCTTAGGCAATTCGCTTAGAAATAAAAGTAGAAAAGTTAACACCATTAGATCAATCGAACCAAATGATATTAACATCGACACTAATGCTACTTGGTCATTTAAAAATATACACACTACATATGTCGTTGGTACGCCAAAAGATTTTAATACTAAAAAACATATCACGTTTTGGTCTGGTGCTTCTCCATATAATTTATCTGAAAGTAATATTGTTCCGGAAATTACCATAGAAAACTGCAACGGAATATCCGTTGTTTCGGAAAATGTACTTTTTAAACTTGTAATAAAAAATTCGACAATTAATACATTGAACTCAAATGGTTATATTAATGTTTCTATAGAAAACTCTGACATAAAGCCGAATTATAACGCTAGCAAAAACGAAACAGATGACAGTAAAGCAATTACTTTAAAAAAAGATCAGCTATCTATCCTAAATGTTAATGTTTATCCAACATATCACAATGGAGTGAAGAATTTAGGCTACACTGTAGGGAAAAACGGTTTGTTTGATATCAATTGGAAAAAAGGAACATATACGGTTACTGCAGGCAAATTCTTGGGAGTAACTTTATTGCCTGAAATAGTCAGAAGTATAAGAGAATATAATTTATCAGCTTACAAAGGTAACCAGTTATTGGAACATCTTCGGCTGTCGGCTGTCGGGGCAGAAAATATAGAAACTGAATATTAAAAAAGAAGGAGGTGAGACATGAAACAAGAGCAGTTCGATAATCACGAAGAACGTATCACAAGACTTGAAGAAAATGACGCCATCATGTCGATACAAATTGCTGAAATTCAAGAGGATTTACGAGAAAGATATGATCGAATTGACGAGTCCAATAAATATCTTAGAGATTTATCACTACGACAAAACGAGCAGAACTCACAAATACTAAATGCTGTTTTGAAGGGAAATCAGGATAGTAAAGAACGAGAGGATAAACTCAAAGAAACAACTGAGAATAAGAAGTCTGAATTTTGGGTTGCTGCTGTGGGGTCTGGAGGGATTATCGCAGTTCTGATTGAGTTACTGACAAACTTCTTGAAATAAATATAGAAATGAGGAAATGCAATGAAAATAAGTAACAGCACTTATGATATTTTAAAATGGGTAGCTTTAATTGTATTACCAGCTTTAGCAGTTATGATTAGTGCGCTGGGTGAAGTGTGGGGGATTGCGAATGCGGAAGCCATTTCAACCACAATCAATATAGTATCTGTATTTGTTGGTACATCACTAGGCTTTAGCACTTATGAATACAATAAAGGTGATAAGAATGAATAAACAAGAATTCATCAGCACAGTAGCGGAGCTAGCGGTTAAATACCCTAGCCCGTTTTTTAATTCGGTCACGATCGCGCAGGCCATTCATGAGACAGGTTGGGGGACAAGTGACTTAGCGATTAAAGCAAATAATCTTTTCGGCATCAAAGCAAGCGCTCCGTGGACGGGTCCCGTGTTCAATAAAGACAGTATGGAAGAGCGTAAAGGTGTTAAACGATTCGAGAATTCAGACTTTCGTAAATACTCATCGTGGGAAGAGTCAGTCAAAGACCATGCGACTTTTTTAGAGTCCACCGAATATCGTAAAGAGTACTATAGCAGGGTTATCAATGCAGCGTCCGCAGTCGTGCAGGCGGAGCGATTGACAGGCACGTATGCCACAGATTCGGAATATGGCAAGAAATTACTTCGATATATGGATGAGTACAACTTGTATCAATACGACAAGGAGGAGCAAGCTAAAATGCAGAAATTTACCAAGCCACAAATGACGGATAGACGTAGGCAAGCTTTGGGCTACCCTAGCCACGGAGCGTATACTAAGCGGTCTTTATCAGCTATCAAGCAAATTGTATGGCACTATACCGCAACCACTCACGCAGGGGATGCAATGGATGTCATCAAAGCGCACGAGCATTTTTGGCGCAATACACACGGTTGGGAAATTGGTGGTTACCACTTTTACATTGATCGCCAAGGGAAGATTGTCCAAAATTATGATTTATCTATTGTCACTTACGGCGCAGGTCGCTTAAACCCGCAGTTAGTCCATGTATGTTGTGAAGCTTCCAGCGCAAATAACTATACAAAAGCGCAAATTGAAGCGCGGGAAAAAGTAACCTTGTGGTTGATGCAGGAGTTAAATATTCCAGCTAGTCAAGTCAAAGGGCACAAAGAAATACCGTATAACTCAACATCATGCCCGGGCTATTCAACCACTCAATTAAACGATTTTCGGGCGAAATTAGGCGAGAAATTCAAACGTGGGGGTAATCATCCTAGCGTTAACGCATTTAACCCGCAAGGACTAAAAGAATTCAAGCCAGCGGACTACAAAGCGCCGCGCTTACCATTTGCTGAATTAAAAGTTGGCGATACTGTGACGCTAGCCGAGAATTGGTCTTGGTACAATCCGGGGAACGGTAACTTAATCAAATCTAATCGCTACGCTGAACTCATCGGTCAGCAAGATGAGATTGTGGAAATTAAAGAGGTTGAAGGTTTTAACCACAGTACAAAGATTTACAAGCTTAAAAAATACAATTCGTGGCTACCGCAAGAATATGCCGAAGAAAGCAAGAAGGGTTGGGATTTAGTCAAAGTTGACCCAGGCATTGAGGTGGTGGAACTTCAAGACGGGGAATACTTAGACAAAGATGGTAATGTTTGGATTTGGGTGAAGAAGTAAAATTTATGTTATAGTGCGCCTAAAGGGCTAACCCCGCTTGATTTATTTCAGGCGGGGCTTTTTTGTGTTATAATAATTCTACTCGAGAAGAGCGCAGTGGCAATCATCCTTAGCGGGAAAGTGCGTTCGGCGGGAAGTGTGTCCCAGAATGGGGTAGTCGTAAGGCGAGAATTCATATCTTTGCCGTTTTTATTGCTCAGATTCGCCCCAGTGTGGGGCGTTTTGTTTTATAATATATTTAATAGCGCTGGCACCTCAACGGAGACTAGTACGGGGACCTTCTCGCTTCAATTAGTGAGGAGGTCTTTTTTACTACTTAATTGGATTACTATTGACCGCTTACTTTTTCATAGTGATTTGTTTGTGATATAGTTAAAAGTAACAAAAAGTAACAGCTGTCAAAGACTAGTTTTTGAAAACAAACAAGGCTCCTTGAAGAGGATGGCGGTCTGCTTGAACAACAATATCTGTAGAGATACTTCCTATAACAACTATATCCAATAGTCAATCCACCTTTCTTTTTTTGGTAAAGCGCTTTATCAAATCCTTAAATATATCTTACCAACAAAAGAAAGCGCTGTCAATAAATAAATTTGATTTTTTATAGTATAATATGAAGAAAGGAGGAGGAACCTTGAAAGTAAGACTAAAAGATATTGCTAAAGCAGCCGGTGTCTCTCCGACAACTGTCTCTTTAGTTTTAAACAACCGGCCGGTTAGGGTCTCTGACAATACCAGGAAGAATATTCTTAAACTTTCTAAAGAATTAAACTATATCCCTAACCAACAAGCGCGTAGTTTAGCTAAAAACCAAACAAATATGATTGGGTTGATTGTACCTAACATAGAAAACCCCTTTTTTGCATCAATAGCAACAAGTATCGAAAGTTTACTCACGGAGTATAATTATATAACAATTATTATGAACTCGAATGATTCTCATCATTCAGAAAAGAAAATGTTAGAGAAAATGACGGCCTTAAATGTTGATGGACTAATTATTGTTTATTCTAATGAATTTTTCTTCACCCATTCAGTTGACTATATTCAAAAGAAGAAAAGAGCTATACCCACAATTCTTTTAGACCGCTACATCGAAGATGTCGAATCTCCACAGGTTTATTATAATAATGAATTAAGTGGCTATATTACGACGAAATTTTTAATTTCAATAGGTCACCAGAATATCGGGATGCTTGGGGCGAACGAAACACTAATTAACAGCCGTCATCGTTATAAAGGATATAAAAAGGCTTTAAAGGAGCATAATATTGCTATAAACGAAGATTGGTATGTCGAAACAGCAATTACCTTTGAGGATGGATACAATAAAGCTGATCAAATTCTACGACACGGTGAAGTAACATCAGTCATCTGTGGTAATGACTTGTCTGCACTCGGTTTTATGCGCCGTGCAGAGGAAATAGGATGTAGGATTCCAGATGATATCTCTGTAGTGGGTCATGATAATATTGAACTCAATCGCTATTCGTCGAAACCTTTAACCTCAATCGAACAAAATCCAAGAAAATTGGCCGAGTATGCCGTAAATAAATTAATTAATCAAATTGAACATAAATCTACTAATCATAGTTTTTACAGCGACATCATTCTTGAACCTAATTTAGTCATTGGTAAAACCACTAAAAGATTGTAAAATATAAAAGCGAAGGATTTTACCCCTTCGCTTTTGCAAGTAACTATATTCGCTATTCAATTTTATCTACTCTAACCGCATGGCGCCCACCTTCGAACTCAGCTTGTAGCCACGTATCAACGATTAATAAGGCTAGCGAATCACCAATTACCCTAGCTCCTAGACACAGAACATTTGAGTTGTTGTGTTCACGTGTAACTTTTGCAGTATATACGTCACTGACTAATGACGCACGAATTCCCTTAACTTTATTGGCAGTAATTGACATACCAACACCCGTTCCACAAATTAAGATGCCAAGCTGGCTTTCATTATTAGTAATGGAAGCCGTAACTTTCTTACTGTAGTCAGGGTAATCAACGGACTCATTAGAATTAGGACCATAATCTACAATGTCATATCCCTGATTTTGTAAATGGTCAATAATTGTATGCTTTAATTCAAATCCACCATGGTCTGATGCGATTGCTATCTGCATTGAATTGCCCTCCAAGTTAATTTAGACTATGCTTTCTTAGCATGGTCTTTTGATTTGGCATTATCTTGACCGTAGTAAGCATTCTCTCCATGTTTACGATAATAATGCTTATCTAGTAAATATTGCGGTACTCGATTGTCACGATTTGTTAACATTAAGGCATGATAGTTCATCTCACATACAACTTCTAGAACTTTTGCATTAACAACAGAGTCTTTTGCAGATTTACCCCATGAGAAAGGTCCATGTTTCTCAACAAGTACCGCTGGTACTGCCATAGGATTAATTCCTCTTTGTTCAAATGTATCCACAATGACCTTTCCAGTATTCTCTTCATATGCTTCTTCAATCTCTGCTTTGGTCAATTCGGGTGCAACTGGGACTGGTCCATAGAAATTATCAGCATGAGTTGTATTCATAGCTTGCACCTCAACACCAGCTGTAGCAAAAGAGACTGCCCAGGGTGAGTGAGTGTGAGTAATCCCTTGAATATCAGAAAATTTGTTATATAAATAAGTGTGCGTTGGCGTATCACTAGATGGATTTAAATCTCCTTCAACGACTTCCCCATCTAAATTCACAACAACCATATCTTCAGGGGTTAATTTATCGTAGTCAACGCCAGAAGGCTTGATAACAAATAAACCTTTCTCACGGTCAATGCCTGACACATTGCCCCATGTAAATGTTACTAAATCATATTCTGGGAGTAACATATTCGCTTCGTATACTTCTTGTTTTAATTCTTCTAACATTGTTATCCTCCTCATTAATTAATCGGTTCGATTTCAATTCCCACTTCTTCAAAAATTTCTTCAAAGAAAGCTTTTGCAGCCTTAATTTCATCTATCGCATTATCACTTTTCTCGGTCCACATTTCGATTGTATAGCCACCCGTATAACCTATACGCTTCAAGGTCCTGAGGCAACCCATAAAATCAACACAACCTGCACCAAACGGAACTTCTTTAAATTTACCTTCGAAATCCTCTGTTACAGCTAATGTATCTTTTAAATGAATACACGTGACATAATCAATGTTATTCTCTAAATCAACTGCCACATCGTTTTCAGGCCAAGCAGATATATTACCTAAATCAGGATAAGCCTGTAGCCAAGGACTACGAATCTCCCGCTTTAAGTCTGCAATTTTCTGTGTATTATTTAGAAACGGATCATCCATCGTTTCAATTGCAAGAGTAATTCCTTTAGATGCAGCAATTTCAACACATTCTCTAAGTCCTTCTACAAATAAAGCTCTAGAATCTACTGTCTTCTCTTCATAATAAACATCATAGCCAGCCATTTGAATATTACGGATACCTAAATCGCAGGCTAAATTAACTGCTTTACGCAGCATCTCTATGGAATGTTCTCTAACCTCTGGGTCACTTGAACCAAGCGGGAAACGGCGGTGGCCACTTAACATCAATGTATGAATACGTATGCCTGTTTCAAAGCTTGCATCTAGAAGTTCTTTCCGCTCCTCTTTAGACCAATCCAGACGTGCTAAACGTTCATCACTCTCATCTACCGAAAACTCCATATAATTAAAGCCTAATTCTTTAATTAACTTGAATGTATCTAACCAAGTCCCTTGAAAAGGAACAGCTTTTTCGTATATCCCTAATGAATTCAATTGAACTCCCCTTTCGAATAAAACTGACCATCAAAACGCTTTCAAGCCTAACATAGAGTTTACCATATTTTTGTCATTTGTCAATACAGATGTCATTTGTTTTTGGGTGACCCCTAACAAAAAAGGACAAGCAAAGTTATTTCGCTCGTCCTTATCATTTACTTATGTATTAAGCCCAAAGCTCTTTAATCTTATCTTTTAATTCTTTAGCAGCTGCAGCTGGATCATCAGCTTCGGTAATAGCACGACCTGCGATGAATGTGTACACATCTACCCCTTCGAACAATTCAATGGTTTCGAGATTTAAGCCACCTGTTACAGAAACTTTGAAGCCCATGTCAACAAGCTTTTTGACTTTCTCAAGGTCTTTCTCACCCCAAGTTACACCAGCTAACAACGCATCACGACTTTGGTGATAGACAACTTGCTCAATACCATTGTCTAACCATTCTTGCGCTTGTTCAAACGTCCAATCACCGTACAATTCAACTTGAATATGGTCGATTTCTTTAGCTGCTGAAGTCATTGTTGCAACTTCTGCTGCACAGATACAGGTCATGATATCTGCACCTTGATTCTTACAGTTGCGTGCAATTGTTGTTCCAGCATCCGCACATTTCGTATCGGCTACGATAGGTTTGTCTGGGAATAATTTGCGTAGGATTTGTACAACTTCACTTCCCACTTCACACATTAAAACCGTACCCGCTTCTACAATATCAACTTCCGCACCTACCGATACTGCAGCTGCCACTGCATCTGCAGTATTAGAATGATCTAGAGCTACTTGTAAATTTGGAATTGCCATAATTATTTTCCTCCTATGAAATTATAATTCAATTGATAAACGTTTGATTATTTTTTGTCGTATCCGCCAACACCTGCACGTATCGCAGATACTACTTTTCCACTGAATGACTCATCGTCTTGAATTCCGCGATGACGCATAGCTAAAGCTGAATAAATGGCTGGCACAGGAACATCCATATTCATCGCTTCATTTACAACCCAATTAGTTGACTTTGAGCCTTTAACATGTCCACTATAACCTTCTAAATGATTATCATTAGCAAATGCATCTGCAATAATTTCTAGTACCCAGCTACGAATAACTGACGATTTGTTCAAAGCAGCTGTCACTTCTGCTAAATCATAGTCAAACTCAGATTTTTCTAAGATTTCTAGACCTTCACCATAAGATTGTTGAATTCCATAATAAATTGCATTATGAACCAATTTCAAGAAATGGCCACTACCAGTTTTGCCAGTATACACATAGCCTTCAGGCGTAGCTAACGAAGAGAATAGTTCTTCAATATCTTCGTAAACTTGCTTGTCGCCACCAATCATAAAGCTTGCACCATTACGTGCGCCCGAAACACCACCTGATGTTCCAACATCCATGAAATAAGCGCCTTTTTCTGCAAGTAATTCTCCGCTCTTCATACTGTTATGATGATTTGAGTTACCACCTTCAATGACAACATCATTTTCTTGTATGTATTCAAGCATATTTTTTACAGTATTATCTGTAATTTCACCTGGTGGTAGCATTAACCAGAAAATACGGTATTTTTCATCTGAAAAAGCATTTTGCATGAAAGTATCAAAGTCGGTTGTGGCTTCAATTCCTACCTCTTCTTTTATCCTATTGATATTGTCTTCACTTACGTCAAATGCATATACTTCATGACCGTGGTCCACCATATTCTGAACTAGTGGATACCCCATTTTCCCAATACCTATCATATTAACTTTCATGTTTTAATAACTCCTTTCAGTTATTCTTTTTCCCAGCCCATAACAGCATGTTCTGCTGAGTCTAAGATATGCTTATACAGTTTGTCAAGATCCATTGATGCTCTATTAGAAATAGCTTCAATTAAAAGTGGTAAGTTTACTCCTGTAATGACTTTATAATTATCCCCTTCGATATCTCTGGAATTAATAAGCGCTGAATTATAAGGTGATGCCCCAAACATATCAACGAAAATCAAGACACCATCTTCAGACATAATCTGCTCAGTTGTTTCTTTAACTTCCTCGCGAAACTCATCAATATCTTGACCACGCTTTAATTCATTATGGGCAACTTGTTCTGTGTTGCCTATAATCATATCCACTGAGTCAATAATACCTTCCGCAAATTTACCGTGTGTGATTACTTGAATTCCTATCATTTATTCAATACCTCTTTATTAATAATCTCAATTGGCTCTTTACCAGCCTCCATTAAAGCGACATCCTCTACGACTTTATCACCCATTAACTTTAAGCTAATATCCGTATACGCTCCAATATGAGGTGTTAAAATGTTATATTCGTAATTCTTTAACCTGCTATCTTCTGGAATTGGCTCAGTTTCAAAGACGTCAGTTGCATATGCCTTTACTTTCCCACTATCTAAAGCAGCAACTAAATCATCTTCAACCACTAAAGCACCGCGAGCTGTATTGGCAATCAATACGCCATCTTTCATCTTGGCAAACTCGTCAGCTCCAAGCAGGTAGAGTGACGTTTCAGTAATAGCCGCATTTAAGGAAATGACATCTGAGCGTTCCAACAACTCATCTAATTCGACCTTAATTGCGCCATGCTCTTTCATTTTTTGGGCTGACACATTTGGATCATATGCAATAACTTCAGTACCGAAACCGTTGTGAATAATCTCTGATACGCGACTACCAATGTTGCCTAGACCGATAATACCTAACGTTAGAGCATGCAGTTCAGTTCCAAAGAAATTTGCTTTTTTGCCCCACTCACCTTGCTTTAAAGCATAATCTGCTGGCACAACATGACGAATTAAAGCCATAACAAAGGCCACAGAAAGCTCTGCTACAGTATCTCGCTCATAGTCACCTACGATTTTTGTTACGTAAACACCATGATCCGTTGCTGCCTCAATGTCTACGTTGTTATAACCTAACCCATGACGAGCAATCATTTTAAGATTAGGTGAATTTTCAAAGAATTCTCTGGGGAAATTAGGGGTAACACTTGGAATAATATATTCATACTGTTGAAGCAATTCTGCAAGTTCTTTACCCTCAATGTTAGGATCTAAATCTCGATAGAAATCAACACCGCCTAACTCATTTAGTCGATCGATTTGTTCAGGGAAATAACGACCAAAACTTTTGGAATTGATAACCGCTGTTTTATTACCACTCATTAGTAAGTCACCTCGCTAAGCTTCTTCTTACTAGCGCTTGGCATTGTCTGGAAAAACACATCAATATTATATTCATCATTTAAATTTTTCAGCATATTGAACTGTTCCTCTGTCAAGGCTACCGAGTCCGCAACAAATTTATTGTCGTCAGTTTTCGGGGAACCTCCAACATTTAAAACTTCAAACGGGACACCTGCTTTGCGAGTCTCGTAAGCATGGTCAACATCTTTGAATAGAAGCATCACTTTATCATTTCCAAATTCATTATCATTCCACTCTTGTACAACTTCTTCAATCGTGAAAACTTTTATACCAAAAGAATAATTATTCTGAAGATTAACATAAAGCATTTTCATAAAGTCATCATTTGCTGTAGGATTATCAACAACATAAATTGTATTAATCCCTGTACTGTTAGACCATCCTGTCGCTACCTGACCATGAATAAGTCGTCCGTCAACACGTGCAAAATTAATTTGTCCCATTTAAATCATCCTTTTTCTTTATAAAATTATAGAATACCGATTGCAGCAAGCGTACCCACGATTAATGTAATCCATCCAATAGCCTGAAGAGGTTTTAGTCCTTTCTTTTCAAAGTAGAAATAGACTCCCATTATTAATGCTAATGGTAATAGACCGGGCATGATACCATCTAAAATCTCTTGAATTGCCCATGTATTACCTTGAAGTTCAATGACCAAACTCGAACTCAAGCTTACAAATGTTGAACCAATAATACCAGTCATAAAGACACCTAATAGTGAGAGTCCATCGATATATGTACTCATCATGCCGCCACCTAAAAGTTCCGCTGCAGCTTGGCGCCCAAGGTTATACCCCATGCGGATAAAGAAGGTACCTTCGATATATGTCCATATTGAAAAAACTATAGCTGGCAAAACAGCGCCTAACCAATTCCCATTCATTGCCAAAGGTAAGAACAATGAAATAAAGATATAGTGTAAGGTACCGTTACTGATAGAATCTCCGATTCCAGCTAATGGCCCAAAAAGAGCTGTTTTTGTACTTTCTATCATGTCCCCTGAGACCATTGGTTCGTTACCAGCATCTAACTCAGCTTTACGCTCTTCTTCTAAAGATGCGGCGATGCCCAAAATAGATGCACACCACGAAAATTGGCCGTTAAAGAAGTTGAGCGAGCGTTTAGTTGCTTCACGTAGCTGTTCGTCATTATCGCCATAAATTTTCTTTAAAGCCGGGTTCATTCCGTAAAAGAAAGCTGGCCCAATCCCACGTTCATACGTACGCATCGTCTCATGACCTGTATACCAGCGTAATAGCATTCTATTTAAATCACGATTTGTAAGTTTCTTTTCTCTTGCTTCTGCCATTTCAAAGCCCTCCTATACTTTCTTCTTACCAGCTTCTGTTCTGATTAAAATATAAATTCCAGCAACTAAGACACCGATAATTGCCCATGTAACTGTTGATACACCTAATGGCGCGAGAACAAATCTTAAAATATATGCCAAGAAGAAGAACCACATATATTCTTTACGACCAATGATACGGAGAAGCAAGGCGATACCAACCGCTCCAAGTGCCCCACCAATTGTTTCTAGAACGTGGAAAATAACACCGCCTTCTAATCGAGTAACAACATCCGCAACAACGTCTGCCCCCCAGTATAATGCAATAAAAATTACAGGAATATGAATGATTAAAGAAACTGCTTGAGGAACTACGTGTATACCAAAATGATATTTACTTTCATCTAGATCTGCCGCTATTTTATCGACATATCTTAGAGGAAATGAGTTACCCATTTGTTTTAATTGATACAGATAGCCACCTAAAATCCCAACTGGTACCGCTACCGCAACCGCGGCTTCTGTTGAAAGTCCCGAAACAATCGTTAATGGGACTGCTATTGAAGCTGCTACTGCTGGTTCAGTTGGCATTTGACCTCCTGGTGCTACTTGCCCCATTGTAATTAGCTGAATTGTTGCCCCTGTTGCAACGCCAGTCGGAATATCACCCAATACTATCCCACAAAATAAACTTGTAAGTAACGGTGAGAACCTCATATTAAGTGATAAAGGCCCACCAAAAATTCTCCCTTGAGTTAGACCAACCCAAATAGCAATCAATAATGCCTGCCATGCTGCCATAATAAACCTCCTAGTATTTAGATTTAATTGAATTCGCTTCATTTTCTCCTAAAAAAAATTTAATTAACACTGAATTCAATTAACTAAAATTTATTATAACATTGTTTTTCTGTTTGTCAACGTTTTCATTATTATTTATTCTCGTTTGTCAGCACAAATGATAACGTCCTACAAATTACGCAGTACTAGACCACACAATTCACTCCATTAGGCCATTCTATAGCTATTTAAGACCAAGCAAGTCGTGCTTGAGGCCAATAAGAACTGTCACTTACTGATTATGGTGAATGGTTGTTCTATATTAGTGCACCCTACATGGGCAATATCTTAGTGGTGAAAATTAATTGAAGGAAGATGGTGACAAATGGTTGCGCTGACGAACAGAAACTTTATACCAAAGCTGAGGTAAATGGATGAGCTTGCTGCACAAAGCGAAGTCCGATACTACACGAAATCTGTTACAATATATAAAGTAACGATATGCGTAGAAAGATATCTCTCATATCGAGCGCACCCAGAATAAAGAGTGATACGTGTCTGTATCGCTCCTTATTTTGAGGCAATCAAGCAAAGCGTGGTAGCTTGCTCAGTTCAAAATTTTTTCTAAGTTTTTCTTACTCACAAATTTGATAAAAATAGTTCATTTACATTTGCGGAAGGCACATTTTCATTATTTTCACAAAAATTAAGTATTTCGTGTAACTGATATTGCTCCACGTATCTTATCGAATGATTGCATATTAATCTCCTCATCGCTGTACATTACTATGGTATAGATGATATCCATAACTGTGAGGTAAAGTATCCTGGAAGTTAAACTTTCTGCTCTAAATTGAGCTTCATCAGAAATTACAATTATCGTTTCATCAGAATAGTTCATTAATTCACTCCCTGGATTGCCTGTTAAAGTTATAACAACTGCTTCTGTTTTCGCTATTTGCTTTGCTAAATTAAGTGTTTCTATAGTCATCCCAGAATGCGAAAAAAGAAAAACTATGTCTTTTTTTGTTAACTTTGTAGCTGTTATTAGTTGAAAATGATAATCATGAATATAATTACACGAATATTTTGTCCGAAGGAATTTATGATATGCATCGTATGCAACGACAGACGATCCTCCTTGGCCAAGAAAATATAAATTTTGTTTATTTTTTATTAGTTCTATAATATGCGTAATCCGCTCTATTTCTAACGTATCTTTTAGGATATTTAATGATAATTGGTTAAATTGAATAACTTTATGAGCCATCTCTTCAAATGTATCTCCTTGACTTACATCCGAATAAATTGCCAAACTATTATCTGGAATCTCATCTGTGGAAGTATGTGCTGCTAAGGTAATCTTGAAGTCTTGAAAGCCTTCAAACCCAAGTTTTTTCACAAAATTAAAAATAGTAGTTTGAGAAACCCCTGTTTCATTGGAGAGTTTAGCTATTGTTTTATTAACTAATTCATCGCTTAATTCAAGAAAATATTTAGCTAAAATATCCTCGCTTTTACTGAATAAGTGGCTATTATTTCGAATAAGTAATTTTAAGTATCGGTTCATATCATCACCTCTTATGTATTATAGCATTCTTTCAGTAACACTGAACTTCTTTCTTTTTCGACATGTCTTCTATAAAATTTTTTTCTATGGTATTATTAAGCTAAAAAATCGAAAGGCTGAGAAATATGGGCGACATAAAAAATATAATTTTTGACTTGGATAGTACTTTGATTGACTCAGATAGCATTTATTTTAAAGGTTGGCTTCATGCATTCAAATCAAAAGGCATCAAAATAGATGAGAATATAATTCATTCACTTGTAGGTCTGAGTATTCCTGATTCAACTAGAATCATTAGTGACTACGTTGAAAGTTATGATCTTGCCTTAGAACTAAGAAGCCTTAGAGAGGATTACTTTTATTCTTGTCTAGAGGAAGACAAGCTCAAAATGATGCCTTATGCTATGGAATTATTAGTTTTTTTCTATGAAAATGACTTTAATATTTCTTTGGCCACCTCCACTCATGCAGATAAAGGGGAAAGAAT
This sequence comes from Suicoccus acidiformans, assembly GCF_003546865.1. Classification (GTDB taxonomy): domain Bacteria; phylum Bacillota; class Bacilli; order Lactobacillales; family Aerococcaceae; genus Suicoccus; species Suicoccus acidiformans. The sequence goes on along the minus strand of NZ_CP023434.1, from coordinate 416,813 downwards.
TTTAGATACGCTACAACTGCAAAAATTCTTTGTAGCAAAAACTTACGGAGACCAAGTCAAGAACCCCAAACCTCATCCTGAAATATACCTCACCTCATTAGATAAATTAGATGCAAAAGCAGAGAATTCAGTTGTAATTGAAGATAGTTTAACAGGCTGTACTGCTGCTATTAAAGCTCAAATCCCAACATATCTAGTACCATACTCCGAAAAAATAGAAGTGATTTCACCTCTAGTGAATATAGTAAGTTCGTTAAAGGATGTGTATACTCATTTTAAAGACATACATCAACCCTAATGTCCCCAAGATATAATATCTCATGAATTATTCATAGGAATTAATAATAAAAACCCTTGCTAGTAATAAATGAACTGCCCCCTGTCTACTTGACAGGGGGCAGTTCAGTCGACAACATCAACGTTTTTGATATTATCGACCAAGTCGTAGATATTATATTTTGGGGAAATTAGGATATAAAGAAGAAATTTATTCGGCCGAAGCAGATTAATCTAGCTACGAAATGGCACGCCTTGCTTATGACCGTCATCCCAAGGGGCTTGAACTCTCCGACTTCATGATTTGGGCCGATGAGCATATGCTTCACGTTCAGTAGAGTCATGAGGCCGTCCTGGGCTATACGAGGAAAGAGCATCTCTTCCCTAATAATGGTCTACCTTGTGTTTCGATACTTTATGATTCGATAGATCGCGGTATTATGAAGACGAAGAATATTGATTTGCTTGAGAAAACTTCTCACAAGAAACGCTCTCCTCATAACCAAAGGCAAACATCGAGTTCATTAGGAACCACCATTGAAGAAAGACCTCAAGAGATTGAAACATAAGAAACATTCGGTCATTGACGCAAAAGATGCAAAATATGATTTATTACTGACACTCGTGGAAAGGCAAACGCGCTTTGAGTACCTCGTTCTAATCTCTTGGAAAAGTTCTCAAGCCGTTGTAGGTGCAGTCATGAAGCTTCTAGAAGTTTCTGGAGAAGATGTAACGTATCTGTTCAAATCAATCACAACAGAAAATGGGACAGAGCTTTCAGACCTTTAAGAAGCCTACCTGCAGATTTATTATTGTCACCCATATAGCTCCTGGGAACATGGAACGAGTGAGAATTAACATAAACTAATCCGCCGTTTTATTCCTAAGTGAACACGCATTGACTCCACCAGTGATGAGCAACTCAAAAGAATTCAACAATGGATGAATGGCTCCCCACGTAAGCAATTTGCCTTTTATACGGCCCATGAACTATTTGTTCGGACTTTTAACTAAGAACGTAATGCCGCATAAGACGTTATCATTTGACTTGGGGCCCCGCCGATATGATGTTATTGGGCCAATTCGAGAAACTTCTCTGATGAACAAGGTCCCATCTCGCTAATCGCAAGTATCATGCCGGAACACCCCAAATAGAATGATAACAATTCGATGTTTCACAAAGTCTAGACTCGATTGCTACAGTTCTAAGTTTGTGAAAAATACTTACAGTGGTTAACTAAACTTGAAATTAACGTTGATCATACAACTTACCACTTAGAAAAAGTGTAAAAAATACTTGATGATTACAATACGAAGGCACTTATCTCTATTTGTTCTATGAAACTAAGTTTTTATTTAATTTTATTTACTATATCTGCTAACTCTTTATTTGCAGTTTCACCATTATCCTTCATAATTACCTCCTCTGAAATAATAAATGAACCGCCTACTGCTAAAATTGAATCATTTGCTAAAAACTCAACTACATTGTCCTTATTCACCCCGCCGGTCGGTACAAATCTAACATTATTAAATGGACCACTCAAAGCTTTTATAGCTTCGAGCCCACCATAAATATTTGCTGGGAAGAATTTTACCGTATCAATATCATATTCTAATACTTTAACGATATCAGTAGGGGTTACTGTCCCAGGGAAGACAGGTAAATTAATTTCCTTACAATATTCTAATACGGAAATCGATACTCCTGGCATCACGATAAATTGCGCGCCGTTTTCTACCGCTTCTTTAGCTTGTTCAACATTCGTGACTGTCCCCGCGCCAACAATTAATTTGCCAGACTCTGAAAAATATTTAATGGCTTCACTTGCTAAGTCGCTTCTATACGTTACCTCTATAAAATTTAATCCGTTATTAAGAAGTACTTCTTCTACCTTGTCTAAATAACTCATATCAGTAACGGTATATAATGGCAATAATTGTTCCTCAGCTAGTTGATTCAACATTTCTTTTCTATCCATCTTTTCTCCTACTTTCTAATTAAAATATCTTGAAATCATTTTTATTTTAATTACAAAAATCTATTTTAAAAATATCCACAATCATTTTCGAAAAAACAGTTATATTTCTCAACATAACTGTTCGTAATCTTTATTTACTGTTTTTTAAAATAGCTTCATGTAAACCTTGCATATAACCAATACCTATAGCTCGATCATAAAGCCCATAACCTGGGCGAGCATTCTCTCCCCAAATTGTTCTTCCATGGTCAGGTCGAATCACTCCATTAAATCCAACTTCAACTAAAGCTTCCATAATGGCGTACATGTCAAGATTACCACGGATTGAATAGTGGGCACATTCTTTAAACTTCTGCTCACCAAGAAACTCAACATTTCTAAAGTGCACAAAATTAATTCTATCTCCAACTTCTTTAATTATTTGAACTAAATCATTATCTGGATCAGCGCCTAGAGAGCCTGTGCACAAAGTCAATCCATGATTAGGTGAATCTGAGAGAGAGAGGATAGCTTTTAAGTCCTCCAAATTTTTTGTGATTCTTGGAAAACCAAATATTTCCCAAGGTGGGTCATCAGGATGGATAGCCATCTTTACTCCCGTTTCATCACAAACAGGTATAACTTTATCAATGAAATATGCATAATTATCAAATAATTTCTCACGCGTTATTCCATCATAAAGACTCAATAAACTATTAAATTTTGCTAAGCGTTCTTCTTCCCATCCAGATAAAGCAAAACCTTTCGTTTGTTTTTGGACATATGAAAAAACTTCGCTAGGTTCCATATTATCTATAATGGACTGATCATATACTAAATTTAAACTACCATCGAAATCCTCATAGTTCAAATTTGTCTTTAACCAGCCAAAAATTGGCTTAAAACTATAACAAATAAGTTTCACATCACATTCGGCAAGATTTCTTATAGTTTGAATATAGTTATCAATATAGTAATCCCTTTCATCAGTTCCAGCTTTAATAGCATCGTGAATTGAAACGCTTTCGATACCATCTAAATTCATACCTTCTGCTTCAATCGTTTGTTTAAGTTCGTTTATTTCGGCAACTTCCCAAACATCACCTGGCAACTTATTTAGCAACGTCCCAACAACTCCTGTTACTTCTGGAATCTGTTTAACATATTGAAGTGGAATGTTATCGCCTTCTCCATACCATCTAAAACTCCATTTCATCTTTTTCACCTCCTGTCATGTAAAGCCTATAATTTATTTGATTTCTGTCAAGTTTAAAAAACTCATTTAACTCATACTTTTATTTTTAAAGTTTCCAAAAATAAACCGTAACTAAAAGTCTGAATTGTAAAATTAAGATAAAACAACAAATAAGATTATTTGTGCTACACTATTTATGAGACCAATCATAAATAAAGAAGAAGACACAAAATAGCCTACACGCATCTTACCACGAAAGAACTGACTTGGATAGAAAACTATTACGAAATCGGTGAAAAAGCTTACAACGTCTCTAAAAAGTTAAGAAGATCTGCTCAAACCGTCTAAAATGTCTATCATTATTTAGACGATAGTTGGACTATCATCGACTATTATGAACGCTACAAAGCTAACAAATCTAGGTGTTACTTTAAGAAAAAGCAGCTCAGGGGGTACTTAAGGTGGTTAGCACAAGTGTGTCACCAAGTTCAATCACTCATAATATAATGTGAAAAGTTTCTAACTTAAATTGACAATCGAGAGCAATAAAGCGTCTGTTTCTCCTTAGCCTAATCACCTTTTACTTACTTTTTGTTTCATTAGGAACCACCGGTAATCCTTTAACCCTGGCTCGTTTCTCCATATAGTTGGTAACAATTGGAGTTAGAATTGAAGTAACAATCACTGCCGTGGCCACAATTGCTGTAGCTGATTCTGCTATAGTACCAAATTGTTCTGGCGCTAATTCAGCTAAGACATGGGGAACCGATACACCTGCCCCTGCAGTTGAAGCAGCGGCCCATCCCGCAATTCCATCTGATTTAGCCACATAACGATCTAGAAATGCCATCACACCACCCGATACAAATATTACAAGCAGACCCACAATAATCCCTGATAAACCTGATTGGATAATCTGTCTAAAATCCAAGGTAAAGCCTAGCGCGCAAGAGAAGAATGGAATAAGAATACCCACGCCAGGGGCAAACATTTGTCGAATATCCTGATCAAGCGTCCCTAAGATTAGCCCTAAGATAAACGGTAGTAAGGTTGACATTAATGCAGGTAGTGGGAAGCTCGCCACACCAGCCATTCCCATAATAATCATAGTGAAAAATGGTCCTGATTGCACACTAATAAATGGAAATGCCGCTATATCTTCATTGCGTCCATATGGTTCAAGGATAGAAATATACAAGCCCCCATTAGTTTGTGAGAAGGCTGCTACAATCGCTAAAGTCGATACACCGGAGAGGATACCTGTCTGGATTCCTTCAGATGGAATTATTCGACTTAAAACTATTCCGAGTAAAGCCGCTAATAAGACTTTGCCTCCAGAGATTAATAAACCTTTTTTTACGATATAACCAGAGTTGCCTTTAATATCAATCGAAGCTCCTACGCAAAAGAAGAAAGCAAATAAAATTGCCGAAGCTCCATTAATATAAGCACCCGTAACACCTCCAAAATATTCTGCTAGATTAGGAAAGAGTGTATTAAGGGTTGCACCAAGGAGTAATGGCACAACGACCATTCCTCCAGGTATTTTCTGAATTGTCTTAAGTATACGCATATGTATTTCCTCTTTCTATTCTCCAGGTGTATGAGTATCCATAAATACTTTTAATTGTTCTTGTGTAGGTAATCCATCGTTATCACCTGGATGATTTACTTGTAGAGCTCCAATAGCATTTCCACGAAGAATCGCTTCCTCTAACGATAAACCTTCTAATAATCCTGTTGTTACTCCAACAGCAAATCCATCACCAGCCCCCACAGTATCAACTACTTCTACAGAATATCCGGGCACAGTGCCTGTTTGGCCGTCATGTGTTGCATAGTAGGCACCTTTATCGCCTACCTTCACAACTACTGTCGGTACGCCCTTCTCAATATAGAACTGAGCTATTTCTTCTGGCGTCGCATCTTCTTTTCTAATGAGAATTTGCCCTTCACTAACACCTGGTAAAAAGATATCACAGTATTGAACTAATTCATTCACAGCATCTATCATTTTATCTTGACTTGACCATAGTGTTGGACGTAAATTAGGATCAAATGAAATAGATTTCCCCATTTGCTTAACTTCTTTAGCTACTTTGAATGTAAAATCAAAAGAACTATCAGATAGCGCGGCAGGAATACTTGTCATGTGCAGATGACGTGCATTATTAAAATATTCAGCATCGAAATCCTCAGGCGAAATCTTCGAAGCTGCGGATCCTTTTCGGAAATATTCAGTTGGAGGGTCACCCTGATCAACTTTCGCTTTAACGTACATTCCAGTTCGCTCATTAGGGTCAACTTGTACTCCATTGGTGTCCAATCCTTCGGCTTCCATTGCTCGAATCAAAAAACGACCAAACATGTCATCGCCTAATTTGGTAACCTGGCCAGCCTTCATACCTAATCTTGAAACACCTGTTACTACATTAGTTTCAGCTCCTGCCAACGCTCGAGAGAAACTATTAACGTCTTCTAAATCTCCAGTCTCATTCGCATAAAACATAAATAACGGTTCCCCAAAAGTTACAACATCTAGCATTATAATTCCTCCTATATTTCTTATAGTTTTTTCATAAATCACATGTATGTTTTGGGGCACCACCTCCTTTTCTAAATTAGGTTAACCGGTTAACCTTCCAAAAAGAACCTTATAACAATTCTCTCTCAACTAAATTATTTCTTATAGTTTTTTCATAAGTCACATGTATGTTTTGAGGCACCACCTCCTTTTCTAAATTAGGTTAACCGGTTAACCTTTCAAAGAGAACCTTATAACGATTCTCTCTCAACTAAATTATTTCTTATAATATGTCTAAGTTGAACCGGTTCTCCATTAAGTTGATCTAGAGTTAATTCAATAATAGTGTGACCTAACTCATTATAATTTTGCTCGATAGCAGTTAGTGCAGGAGTTGTTACCTCCCCTATTCGCCAATCATCAAAGCCAGTTACGCCAATCAATTCACTATTAACTAAAGATGTTTCTTTCAAATTTAATAGTAATTTCTGAAGAACATTCCCATTAGCAGCAAAGAAAGCTGTTTTTTGACTAATTTCAAATACTTTTAGCCTTTCTGAAAGTAACGGGAAATCGACTCCAACCTCCCAAAGCTCAACAGTACCTTTTTCTTCAAATTCCGCTTTCATCGCCATATATCTTTCAAAACGAGGACTAACTTCTTTAATTGGCTCAGTGACATGAATTACCTGTTGATAACCTTTATCTATCAATAACCTAGCTAGGCGCTTAGTTGACTCGATGTTATCGGTTTGAACAACTGCCCATTCTTGATCCTTCATCGTACGGTCCAATAAAGTAATTGGGAATGAACTAGTTGCCAATAAATCATAATTGCTCGAATCGGATGATACAGGTTGCAGAATAAGTGCATCAATATTATTATTCAACAATTTCTGGATAGCATCTCGCTCGGTCAAGAGATTATTATTTGCGTTCATAATAATTAATTGATACTGACTATTAGCTAAGGCATCAAACATCGCTTGAATCAAATAAGCAGTATAAAGGTTACTAATATCAGCAACCACAAGTCCAATCAAGAAACTACGATATGACTTTAAACTCTGGGCTTGTCGATTAGGATGATAATCTAATTCTTCGATGGCACTTTTAATAAGAGATTTTGTCTCATCACTCATTTTGTCATACCTACCGTTGATATATCGAGAAATTGTTGTTTTCGATACCCCAACCCAATCTGCTACATCTTGTATTGTCACCTTCTTCATATGAATCTCCTTTAAATTCATTGTAATCGGTTTCTTATTCTTTGTCAACCGGTTTCCTAAATAGATATATTCTTTATAAATTGGATAATATTCCAGAAATAAGCTGACTAAGCATGAAGTAAAGGTTAGATAGATTTACTAATATAAAAATATTGGATAATTTCAGTAAGATGGACGAGTATGTTGACTCATTCTTCTTACTTAGATAAACTATCGATTCTTATACCCAAAGTTTGGAATATTCTTCCAGCGATCAGTTAAGTAGCGGACAACAGATTTCGGTTCACGCTCACGCGTGAAGATACCTTTCTTATTACCTTGAACACGTTGGATACCGAATTTCGTCTGGAAATCAGAGAAATTCCATAATTGCTCACCGACGAAATTGTTAATTTCATCAAAGACTTTACTATTCATAATGTAGTAGTCTTCTTGGAACTCTTCAGAGAAAGGCTCACCATAGACTGAGTGGAAGCCAGCTACCGTATCTGCCCCGTACTCTGTATACATGATTGGCTTCTCTGGGTATTTCTCTTGCCATGCTTGGAGCTCACTGCGAGTATCTGTTTCAGCTTTAGCCAAGTCTCCGGTACCAATATACCATCCGTAGTAACGATTCAAGCAGATGACATCAACTAAGTCGGTGGTTAAGTCATGCTCAGGCGTCGACATCATGATGGCAATATAGGTATTCGGACGCTGTTGCGGATCTAGTTCTTTCGACAGGTCAAAGAGTGGCTTGAAGTATTCGTAAGCTCCTGGTGCATAGTTAGCTGCTTCATTGGCAATGGACCACATAACCACACAGGCATGATTCTTATCGCGGGCAATCAATTCACGCAAGACTTGTTCATGGGCTTCATGGGTTTTCATAACTGACCAAGTCTTGTCATTCTGGAAGTCTTCTAGGTTCAAAGCATCAAAGCCGAAGCCATCCAAGAGTCCGACCGCCGGCACTTCATCAATGACTACAATACCTTCCCGATCACACAAGCGCATCATTTCTTCAGAATACGGATAATGTGACGTGCGGATAGAGTTGGCACTCATCATCTTCATCAACCCAACGTCTAAGACGTTATATGGTTGATTTAAACCACGGCCACTGACATAAGTATCTTCGTGTTTACCAAAGCCTTTGAAGTAGAATGGCTCACCATTAATTAAGAACTGACCTTTCTCCACTTTGATATCCCGAACACCGAAGTCTTCATAATAGACATCAAGGTCTGCCCCATCTTTAACGAGGGCCACTTCTAAGGTATACAGATAAGCATTTAAAGGTTGCCATAAATTGACTTGATCAAGCGCAAGCTGGGCTTCCGCTCCTTCGCCATTCGCCACTTCTTGGCCCTCTTCATCAAAGATTGTCAGGCGCACGGAATCATAATCCCCTGTTGCTTGAACCGTCACTTTTACGTCGGCCGACTGGTTGGCTAAGTCAACTACTGGCACAATCGTAATATCGTTAATGTGAGCTACTGGAACGGAATATAATTTTACTGGACGGTGTATTCCTGAGTAATTAAAGAAATCAAAATTTTCATCAACATGGCGAACAATTCCGCCATTCTCATCCGTCGTTTCAGAGTAGTTCCCTACTGGTAAGGTTGAGTAATCCAGTAAATTAGAAACGCGGACCGTTAGTAAGTTCTCTCCATCAGTCACTTGGTCTGTAATGTCAGCCTCGAAAGGTGTGAAGCCACCCTTATGGTAAGCCACTTCTTCTCCGTTAACATATACCCAGGCTTCATGGGTAACTGAACCGAAGCGTAAGATTAAGCGGTCATCCGCTAAGGTATTTGGTACTGTAAAACGAGTTTGGTAATTGAAGAAGCCAGCGTGTTGGCGTAATTCTGTATCAGGAATTTGATCGTTATAAGAAGCTGGTACCGCCACGCGGTAGGCATCTGCTAAAGGCTTCGCCGGATCATCTTGGAAGTTATCATCTACTTTGAATTTCCAGATACCACTTAAGTCCATAAGCGTCCGTGTTTGGGTTTGAATTGGATACAACATATTCATTCCTTCTTTCTAGGGCTGAAATCCATTTTATAGTCTGTAATTATTTATCCCACTTTTCAATTTTTAGTAACCATTTGTAGTAAGCAAGATATGCTCTTTATTAGGTCGATGTATTTGAACATCTACACTTAATATAATTTATTTATGCTACTAACCTTATACTGAAGAATATTTAGTTATTTCAGTTTCTCGGAAATAACAATAATCTATACTGCTCTATACACCTGAATAAGCAGCAAAGCCACCATCGATTGGTAAGATTACACCATTGACAAAGCTGGCTAATTCATTACTAGCTAAGAAGAAGACTGAACCAACCATTTCATCTGTTTCTCCGAAGCGTTCCATTGGTGTATTGCGCAAGATCTTCTCAGCGCGTTCTTTCGGTGTGCCGTCTTCATTGAATAGGAGGTCACGGTTTTGGTTTGTTACTAAGAAACCTGGCGCAATCGCGTTACAACGGATACCGACTTTCGAGAAGTGAACTGCTAACCATTGAGTTAAGTTAGAAATGGCTGCTTTAGCACCTGAGTAAGCTGGGATCTTAGTTAATGGTGTGAAGGAGTTCATACTTGAAATATTGATGATGTTAGCGCCTTCTTTATTAATCATATCCTTCGCAAATACTTGCGTTGGCAGAAGGGTACCTAAGTAGTTCAAGTTGAACACGAATTCAATTCCAGACTTATCTAAGTCGAAGAAAGTCTTAGTTCCTTCAGGTAAATCTGTCTCGTGGAATTCATTATCTGTATTAGCACGGGCATTGTTACCACCAGCACCGTTGATTAAGATGTCACATGTTCCTAAGTCTGCATTGACTTGCTCACGTACACCTTCTAGAACTTCTAAGTCCAATACGTTAGCTTCATAAGCTTTCGCTGTCCCACCAGCTGCTTCAATTGTGTCAGCATAAGCTTGAGCTGCATCTTTATTTAAGTCTAATAAGGCAACTTTCGCTCCTGCTTGGGCAAATTCTTCGGCGATCTTACCGCAAATCAAGCCACCTGCTCCGGTTACGACAACTACTTTGCCTTCAAAGCTAATTTCGCGTTGTACCATCTATAAATTCTCCTCTCTAATTCTCACTTCAAAAAATGCTTCCGCATTGCTGTACAAATACCTTCAATAAATGGATACAACAGTGCTTCATTATCTGGCACTTCACCTTTATCTACCCAGTCACCAACCAATGAGCAGAGAATACGGCGGAAGTAGTCATGACACTGATAAGACAGGAAGGAACGTGAGTCTGTCAGCATACCGATAAAGTTAGCCAACATTCCTTATTCAGCCAAGGCCTACATTTGATCCAACATTCCTAATTTCATATCAGCAAAGCACCAAGCTGACCCAAATTGCAATTGACTTTGAATACCTTCTTCGTTTGCTTGATAGTTCTGCAAGGTGTTCGCCACTAAGATGTTATAGGTTGGATTAACCGGATGCCAAATCATCTTAGGTAACTTACCGTCACGACTTAAGCGGTCTAGGAAAGCTTTTTAATTCTTGCCAAGGCCTGTCTGGTCTCCCATTGAGTCAAAGCCTGTATCTAGCCCTGTTTGGGATGGATACGGTGTATTATTACGCATTGGGCCAAAGTGAACTTGGCTAGCAAAATTGCAAGTTTTATACAAGCCGTTTAAGGCAACAAAGATTTCTGTTTGCCACTGCTTAGCTTCTTCGCTCGTGATAGCTTCGCCGTTCAAAGCTTTTTGTAAGATGCTGTCTAGTGTAGCTTCGTCTGCTTCGGTATATTCAACCGCACCGAAACTGATGTCGGCAGCCTTACAGCCCATTCCTTGTAATCTCAACCCCTGTCTTCTCAGCAAGAGCTTGGTTAAATGTTTGAAAGTTTGCATAATCAACAAAGACTTCATCTGCCGGAATATTGGTGCAACAACTTTCTCAAAGTCAGCATCGTCTTTCAATTTCTGATGCCAATCCAAGTCATCCAATGGATGGACAGCCGTACCACTGAAGTTAACATTAGTATTTTTAATTAATTGACGTGGACTAACTCCATACTCTTGAATATAAGCATTAGTTTGCTCATAGATAGCTTGTCAGTTGTCTGGCGTAATTGCTTCTTCGATACCAAAGACGACCTTCAATACCATATCAGACCAGTGATAAAGCGGATTTCCGAAAGCCTTGCTAACTGTTTCAACAAAGGTTTGGAATTTCTCTTCTTTGCTAGCGTCCCCGGTAATATATTTCTCTTGCACACCATTAGCACGCATTAAACGCCACTTATAATGATCCCCACCTAACCAAATATCGACAATATTGTCGTAAGGTTTATCTTCATATATTTCTTGGGGATCTAAATGGCAATGATAGTCAAAAATCGGCTGATCCTTAGCTACTTCATTGTGAAGTTTCACAGCGCTAGGATCATTCAACATAAAATTCATGTCTTTAAATGCTTTTTTCAATCCTTTCATATCTTTACCTTTTAAAGACACTATTGCTATTATACATCTCAAACCAGTAGTGTTCCATAAAAGTAAAAGCATTTAATACTTTAAAATTATCTCGCTTCCGAAACATTGCTGTAGGTCTTCAATGAAAAATACTGACGCAAGCGAGGGGTCTGAAAAATTCAAACAAGCGTTCCAAAATCTGAAGGATTCGGTATTTTTGAACGCTTTTATAAGTGCGCCTGGCATAGGCAATATCTCAGTGGCGAAAGTCCACTGTAGGCTTGGTAGCAGGAACTGCTAGCTGAAGGCAAGGATATCCGTCGTGAGGCGGAATCTGAAGGAAGCCGGTGGCAAATACTTGCGCTGACGAACAGAAACTTTATATCAAGGCTGAGGCAGATGGATGAGCTTGCAGTACAAAGCGAACTCCGATACTACACGAAATCTGTAGCAGTAAATAAAGCAACGACATGAGTAGAAAGTTATTGCGCTTACCCGGGGAGGTCTCATGACCATCATCAGACATAGTAACAACGAATCATGAGAAGTCAGCAGAAGCCATAGTATGTAACAAAGTTACTGAAGGGCTGAACAATAATTCATCTTGAAGTAGACAAGGAGGCAGATGTCGACTCCTCAATGACCGAAAACACTCGCGATTAAGTTCAAATAAGGGGTGACTCAATGTGGAGGGGATGAGGCTGGAAGTCGAAAGAGTAAACATTGGGGTCAAGGACGACACTAAGACTATGAAGAAGCAAGATAATATTTCTGAACGATGAATAAACCTCATGGCAACGCCAGAAAACTGACAACTGGCGTGCGAAAAGTTTTATGCAAATAAAAGAGCGTCTGGTATGAATGGGGTGACCGTTGATGATATTGAAGAACATATATCAGAATATGGCTCAGCCATTCTTCGGAAAGTGAAGGATGGAAGCTATCAACCCTTACCTGTAAAGCGGGTATGTGTCACGAAAGAGAATGGAGCTAAACGAGCGTTAGGCATCTCGGTAGTTCGTGACCATATCGTCCAACAGATGACATTAAACATCTTAGACGAGGTTGCTAAAAAATCCAAACAAGCGTTCCGAAATACCGAATCGCTCGGATATTTTGGAACGCTTGTTTGGTGTTCAGCATTCTCCTTGCCCATTAATAAATTTTTATGCCCAAAGTTCTTTTATCTTATCTTTAAGCTCTTTGGCTGCCGCTGCTGGATTTTCAGCTTCTGTAATCGCACGACCTGCAATAAACGTATAAACGTCTACTCCCTTAAATAACTCGATTGTCTCAAGATTAAGTCCACCGGTTACAGAAACCTTAAAGCCCATGTCAATTAATTTTTGGACTTTCTCTAAATCTTTCTCACCCCAAGTAACTCCTGCTAACAAAGCATCACGGCTTTGGTGGTACACCACTTGTTCGATGCCGTTATCTAACCATTCTTGGGCCTGTTCATAAGTCCAGTCACCATATAACTCTACTTGAATATGATCAATTTCTTTTGCTGCTGAAGTCATCGTTGCAACTTCTGCTGCACAGATACACGTCATAATATCTGCCCCTTGGTTCTTACAATTTCGAGCAATGGTTGTTCCTGCATCTGCACATTTGGTATCAGCAACGATTGGTTTGTCTGGGAATAGTTTTCTTAGAATTTGAACAACTTCACTTCCCACTTCTAACATTAAGACTGTCCCTGCTTCAACAATATCAATTTCATTTCCAACTGAAACCGCTGCTGCTACTGCTTCTGCCGTATTGGAGTGGTCAAGTGCTACTTGTAAATTTGGAATTGCCATAGGTTACTCCTCTTTTCTGCTTAATAATTATAGGAATGAATCATACGGTAAATCTTGTTCATGTTCGAAGTGATCATGGAATCCTCGGTCAAACATAAAATGGATTCTATTTGTGTCACGCGGATATTGGTATTCTCCCCCGACTTGCCAAACGAATGGCTGGAAATTATATTGTAAACGGTCTTTCTTAAACTCCCATAATTTAACTATTTCCTCAGGATCGGCATAGAAGTTTGTCCAGATGTCATGATGCACCGGAATAATCACTTTGGTTCTTAACGCTTCTGCCATACGCAATACATCTGCAGATGTTAATTTATCATGTATACCAACTGGATTTTCTCCAAAGTTTGCTAAAGCTACATCAATATCATGTTCCTTACCATGTTTAGCAAACATTACTGAATAATGTGAATCGGCTCCATGATAAAGATTTCCACCTGAAGTTTCAAATAGAATATTAACAGCCACTTCATCCATAGTGAACGGGAGGCCTTTCTCTCTAATACTATATTCTGGATCTTCAACGGTTATTAAAGCTGTGTTATCAAAAGCTTCCAATGCAACCACTTCAACTGCCCCAACGGTTACTCGATCTCCCGGAACAACCGTGACTGTTCTCTCTTCAGGCACGCCCCACTCGATCCACTTCTCCACAACTTTAGCTGGACCAATAAATTTAGCATCTGGACAGTTATTAGCTACAGCCGCTGCTGTAACAATATCTAAATGATCGGAGTGAATATGTGAGACAACTAATGCATCTACATCTTTTATTTCAAACGGATCTATCACAAATGGTTCATTTCTACGGTTAGGTTGCAGATTGCGCACTCCTGCCATCCTCATCATTTGATGACCTTTCTTCATCTGTCCGTCGCCACGGGTACGCTTACCTGTTCCATTCCACATATCCATAACAATGTTCGTACCTTCATGAGTTTTCAACCAAATACCACAACATCCAAGCCACCACATTGAGAATGAGCCTTCTGGAACTTCTGTGTTCGCAATTTCTTCATTCAAATATGTTCCCCATTCTGGGAAAGTTGCTTCAAGCCATGCTTGCTTTGTAACTTCTTCAATATGCTTCATTTGTTGTCTCCTTTTCTTACCTAATAAATCTTATACACTAACGTTACATTAAGCATAGCAACACAAACCTTTCAAAACAACGTATAATTATGTTCGAATTAACATTATATGTTCATTTAAACTTAACAAAGGAAGTTGTACGATTAATATGTTATAATTCTAGCAGGAGGGCACCCTTATGAGACAATCGAACAAACTAATTGCCGCACGTAGAAATAAAATTTGCGATACCTTAGCTAATAGCCAAGGTAATACATTATCTGTGAATGATTTAGCCAAATTATTCAATGTTTCCAGTATGACAATTCGCAGAGACCTCTCCATTCTTGAAGAAATGGGAAGAGTGCAAAGATCACACGGATCTGCAACACTCGTCAAAGAGCCGTTCTTTGAAGGATACACAGATAATCAGAATATTGAATCCATCAAGTGCAATCTTGCGAAAATTGCTGCAAGATACATCAAAGATGGAGATATCGTCTTTATTAATTCAAGTTCAACCGCTCTATTAGCACTTGATTATGTTGATAATCGAGATGTTCATTTCATTACTAATAACTTAAATGTTCATAAATTTGATATTAGTGACAGCAATACATTAACCATTACAGGCGGTGAATTACGGCGTCCTAAAGATACACTTGTGGGTAATTATGCTCTAGGCATGATAAGTGAAGTTTACGCAGATTTAGCAATTATTGGCACCTCAGGTATAAGTAGCGAAGGTGGCATTACGACCGAAAATATAAACGAAGGTAAGATAAATGCTCAAATGATTCTGAATGCTAAATTCAGTATAGCCGTGGCAGATTACCGAAAAGTTGACCACATTAGTAGCATTAAAGTAACACCTATTCACAATCTTGATTTACTCATCACGGATACTTATGCAGATGAGAAAGCTCTAGAAAAAATTGAGCTCTCCGGAGTATCCGTGATCCAAGTATAATTTGTAAGTATCTTAAATAGCCTTAGTCTATGAAAAGTCTAAGGCTATTTAGTTCACTAAACTTCAAAAAGCCACAGATGTCTCTGTGACTATAACGTTAGTGTGTATAATATTAAGAACTATTTTCCGAACCGGTCAACTAAATCTGTTCCAGCAATCGCTTCCTCAATTTCCTTAGCAGACATAACATTCTTGATACCGAGCACCGTTACCCCTTTATCTTTGGCTGAATCAAACATATTCACGAAATTCACTGGCGTTAGCACTACATCATAATTTTTCGCTGTTGATTTACCTTCAGAAATTGAAGTATGGTGAATATTGGTAATTGGGATATTTAACTTCTTAATCGCTTTCTCCGCACTCTTCATCATCATCAAACTAGTTCCTGATCCATTTGCACATGATACTAATACTCTCATGATTTCTCCTCCTATAATTTAATATTAAAGCTCATCGTTCGGCGTTAGAAACTGCTCTTCGTATGCATCGTAGTCTTCTACAATAAGGAAATAACCCTCTGGATTTCTTCTATATTGGATTTGTGGGATAGCAATAAGAATTAATGCTACAACTACAATACCAATAATACCTAAGAACTTCATAATTACTGTGAAAACAGGCCACACTGTTGCCCAATCAGCCATACCTAAGTATCCACCATACTGAGCAAGACCTACCCATGTGGCAATTAATGCAGACCCTACTACTTGGACAATTCCGTTAATGAACGGAAGAATAAAGGTGTACTTCGCCCCACCTCGGTTGTTAGCAAAGACGCCGATAACAGCGTTATCAAAGAAAAGCGGGATAAATCCTGCAACAACAATCGTCGGGGAATCAAATAAAATCAACAATAGAATCGCTAGAAATTGACCTAGAGCTCCTGAAATGAATCCAATTGTTACCGCATTCTGGCCTCCGAAACCAAAGGTCGCTGCCACATCAATACCTGGAACAGAGTTCGGCAAGAAGGTTTGAGAAATACCGTTAAATGATTCTGTCAACTCTCCAACGAAAGTCCGTACGCCCAATTGTAGAATGGCTAAATATACAGCGAAATATAAAGATGTTTCTAGAATATAGAAAAAGAAATTATCTGTCGCTGCCATAAATTCCGCCTCTACTAGATATGGTTTGCCTAGAAGTAGCAAGATGATTCCAAAGAATAGAGTCATTAAGATGCCTGTAGCTACCATATTCTCGTTAAACATAGATAACCAACCTGGTAACTCTATATCTTCTAAACGACGACTCGCTTGTTTACCCTTACGCTCATCTCGTTGACGTAATTTCTCAGCGATTTTAGCATTTGCAAAAGTCGCAAACATTTGTTGGTGAGCAATCGCAAACCCTGCACCTTCAGATAATTCTTGTGTAATATCAACTGTTAGGTTAGATCCAACAGCCCAATACAAGCCTAGTAGTATCGACATTACAATCAGTATTTCCCAGCGTCCCATTTCAGGGAAACAGAAGAATAGCAACCAGAATGCTGTTGCTGATTGTTGAATTTGAACATTACCTGTGGTAAATACCGCACGCATCTTCGTATATTTACTAAAACGAACCAATAGAATATTAACAACGTAGGCAATCAACAAAAGAACCATAACATCTCCGAATGATTTTCCTGCCTGCTCCATCGCTGCTTGGACAGCATTCTGTCCGAAATACGGGTCAATAACCATCGCAGATAAGTTAAATCTTTCCCTCAGGCCAACAATAATAGGCCTAAAGTTGCTCGTCAAACCGCCTGAACCAACTGTTAAGATAAGATAGCCGACAGTTGCTTTAATAAATCCTGCCAACGCTTCGTACCAAGGTTTCTTCAGTAAAGCGTAACCTATAAATACAATCAAACCAATTAGAAAGTGTGGTTTGGTCAGGATATTATCAACAAAAAACTGCCAAATTGATAATAGTATACCCACTGCTTACTCCTCCATTCCAATAAATTATTCTGACTTCATTAACTCCTCGTACTCTGCAATCGAGTCGATTTCGATTAATTTCTCTACAACTTCTTCATCCATTAATAATTCCATGAGATTGGTAATGTTTTCTAAGTGTTCATCAGGATTCTTGGCGGCAAGTGTAAAGAATAAGGTAGCAGGCTTCTCCTCATTTGTTTCTTGGTCTACGAATGTCACTTCGCTTGGAAACTTAGTGAAGCTGACTCCTGTACCAAGAACACCTGGACTATCCGTTGAAGCATGAGGCATTGCAATTTGATCAGCAATAACAATATAAGGGCCATGTTCTTTAACATTATTTACAATCTCTCCCGCATACTCTTCAGTAATATAACCTTTATCAATAAGAACACTACAACTTTGTCGCACTGCATCCTCCCAATTATCTGGTTGAGTGGGCACAAAGTTAATTAGGTTGTTCTCGTAGAAATACTTTAGCATCTTTAAATAACTCCTCCTATCTATCAAAGACACAGTTTCGATTTAAAATTGACCTACCCTCCCTCGTTACTTTATATATGTATCATACGTAAAAATAAAAACGTTTACAACGCATTTTTATGTTCTTTTGTTTGTTTTATGTTCATTTATACAGGATATTGTTGTTTTAGAGTGATTTTTTTGGTGTATATGAACATATAAACGAAAGATCGGTAACCCACATAATGTCAACCGAGCTATAATACTTACTTCTATAAATTTGTAAGACAATTTATTGTCTCAGCAGTAAGCGAATTCAACTTATACTCCACATTTAAGCATAAGAAAATAACTATCATAAATTAGTTGATTCGGTCCTACCACTCAAGCCCAGGGACTTATCGTCTACTCTCTCAATTTAGAAAGAAGCCCCTCTTATGAATATTTGAAGCCGGCAAACCTTTGAACACTGCTTCAAATTCATCAACAACCATAGCAAGAAGAAAAACATTATACCCTAATCCACAGATTAATATCTGCGAGTCAGCTCAAGATTATGACATAAAACCTAACAGTCTCAGAAAGAATTTCCTGCTAAACCTCCATGCCTCTACTCACAATCTTCTGCAAGTATCATAAATGCACAACCTATCACATTCCGAGTACATACTCGACAGCAACTGACCATATAATAACTTAATCCATTGTGCGCCTCTCTTGCCTTTGCTTATTCCTTGCAAACCTTACCAAATCAACTTATACTAAACGCATCATATTCTAGGAGGTATTCTCATGAAGAAACTTATCACCCTACTCACCACTTTTCTCATCACGTTCCTTAGCTGGACACCCCTGGCTTACGCCGCCGACCAACCATTTACCGGTGAAATTGTTAGCGTAGGCGTCGTGGGCGACTTAGGGAAGGAGATATGGGATTATGTGGCGGAAAAGGCCGCACAAGAAGAGAGTATCCAAATCAAGGTAGAGTTGCTGACAGACTATAATCAACCAAATGAAGCGGTGAATAATGGTTCTTTAGATTTAAATGCTTTTCAGCATGTTGCCTTTCTCGATGATTGGAATGCAAGTAATAAGGCTACATTAACGAATATTGGCTATACCTTCGTAACCGAGATGGGCATCTTCTCCGACTCCTTAGTGGGCTTGGAAGAGCTAGAAGATGGAGCAAGTGTTGCGATTCCTAATGATCCTACTAATGGCGGACGGGCTTTACTAGCTTTGGAATTAGCTGGTTTGATTGAAGTAGCTGATGAAGCAGGGATTCTTGCTACAGTAGATGACATTACGGCAAACCCCAAGCATTTAGATTTTATTGAAATCGACGCCCACCAGGTGGCGCTTTCCTTGCCAGATGTGGATCTAGGTGTCCTTGGCACTGGCCTTGCAACTGATGCCGGTCTTGCCATTGATGATGCCCTTTTCGTCGATACGGAGGACTTGAGCAAATTAGATCAGGCCTACCGCAACGTTATCGTAAGCCGTGAAGAGGATGCCGAAAACCCTTTATTCTTAAAAGTCGTGGAGCTCTTCCAACAAGAAGACGTCGCAAAAGTCATCAACCAAGCGAGTAACGGTGGCGCCATCCCTGCCTGGAAAGAATAATTGCACAATAAAACAGCCTTTATTGACTCATAAAGTATCAATAAAGGCTGTTTTTTGGTTGTTTATTTCTCTAATACTAAGGTTTCCAAAGTTTGTTCGATTTCTGGGGTCTTTACTCCTGCTTGAATTAAGGCTGCTGCATTATAGCAACCTTCTACCAAGGCTGTATTGTAGATTTGTACTGATTTATCTGTCATTTCAACGGCCATTTCCAAGTTCATCTTGGCACTACCTAAATCATAGAAGGCGAATAACTCTTCGCCTGCATTCTCCTCGATGGCTTGGAAAACTTTATCGAACTCCGTTCCCACTTTGCCGTCACTGGTGCCAGCAGCTACGGTAATGGGGACGTCCTTGGCTACTTCTTCAATGAGACGTTTTAAGCCGTCGCCAATTTCAGCAACATGAGAGACAATTAAGATTCCTCTACTCATCAAATACACCCGCTTTCAGCATGACTTTGAAGAGATAGCCACTGGACATCGCCCCTGGGTCAATATGACCAACAGAACGATCACCTAAGTAGGATGCCCGCCCTTTCTTGGCTCGTAAGGGTTCAGTGGCTTGGACGGCTTCGTCGATAAGCGCTTCACTGATTTCCTGTTTCTGAATTGCTTCTACCACAGGTTCCCAGACGTCTATCATCGTCTTGTCGCCAGTAATCGCTTGGCCCCGTTTCTGAATGCCTTTGAGGCCGGCTTCGATAATCGGAGCAGGTTCTGCTGTTTCTTGGCTAGCTTTGGCCATTTCTAGCATGGCGGTGCCGTACAGGGGACCAGAAGCGCCACCTATTTGGGACATAAAGGTTTTGGCTGCGGTCTTAAAGATATCGCTGACGTTCTCGAAATTCTCTTCATTTAAAGCCTCTTCAAGGGCCACGGCTCCCCGGCTCATATTAAAGCCATGATCGCCGTCACCAATCGGGGTATCCAAATCGCTTAAATAAGCTTTATGCTCTTGCAATTCGCTGGCAAAAGCTTTCAATGCGGTTAAAGTATTGTCTACGGTAAACATAAGTACCTCCTTACCATGCGGCGGTGTCGACTGCTTCATTGAGATAGGCGAGGTAGTCCTCATTAAGTTTGATGAGGGTTAAAGATAGACCTGCCATATCAAGAGATGTCATATAATTCCCCACTTTGGAAAATGCCAGGTCAAGCCCTTCTTCGCTGAGCTTTTGGTGGACATCATTGTAGAAAATGTACTGCTCCATTAAAGGTGTGGCTCCCATGCCGTTGACGAGAATACCGTACTGGTCTCCTGCTTGCCAGTCAAAAGCTTGTTTGAGCTTTTCCAGCATTTCCAAGGCAATGTCATGGGATGACTGCATCTTCTCCCGGCGATAACCTGCTTCCCCGTGAATGCCAACCCCGAACTCCAGCTCATCCTCTTCCAGAACAAAGCCAGGCTTGCCAACTTCAGGCACGGTTGCTCCTGAGAGGGCAACGCCAATAGTCTTAACGTCTTGGACTAGCTGTTCACCTAAGGTAACCAGTTCATCAAGGGTTTTCCCACTGCGGGCTGCAGCACCAAGTATTTTGTGAACGAGGATTGTTCCTGCTACACCGCGTTTGCCCTGGGTAAACTCACTGTCTTCAACGGAAATGTCATCATCGACAATCACCTTGCCTACTTGAATATCATCCATTTCGGCCAAATCCATAGCCATCTCAAAATTCATAATATCCCCTGAGTAGTTCTTAATAATTAAGAGCACGCCTTCGCCTTGATCCACAGCTTTAATCGCTTCATAAACTTGGTCCGATGTTGGGGAGGTAAAAACTTGCCCACAGACCGCTGCTTGCAACATGCCGTCACCTACAAAGCCCGCGTGAGCTGGCTCATGGCCGCTACCCCCACCACTGACGAGTGCCACTTGCTGAGAAATATCTTTCTGCTTAATGACGTTTGTCTCAGGGAGTCGTTCGACAATTTCCTGGTTAGCCAGGGCGATGCCATCAACCATCTGGTCAAGAATTTGATCGGTCGTGTTGATAATCTTCTTCATGAGGTCACCTTCTCTATTAATTTAGTCTTGCTATTATTATTCTAGCTTAAGTTGGGTGCGCTTTCAATTGATATGGATTCTCTGCTTAGGAGGCTATGGCGAGCGCTAGTCTCTTGAGCGGTGGAGGCGGAGAAAATGAGCAGGAAAATGGCTGGGAATTGTCGAAGGATTCGGAGACTTGCGTGGTAGGAAGACACCACGTAAGTGAAAAGCGGTTTGACTATCGTGGTAAGTGTGTACCACGATAGTGGGAGGCACTGTGACTTACGTGGTAGAGGCGCACCACGCAAGTTTCAGGTGGGTTCACTATCGTGGTAAGACTCCACCACGATAGTCAAGGAAGGTCAAACTAAGTTCCGAGCAGATTCTCCGCTATATAAGCCCCACGTGGTTGCAGGCAGAATCTGTCATTAAGATTAGGAAGCCGCGGCCAGTGCCGTGGCATCAACCTTTATCTGATACGCGGAGAGTGCTGGGTGCTGTTGGTTGTCTGAAACTAAAGAAAAGTGGTCAGAAAATCAGCCACAATTTACAGAAGGATTCGGAGACTTGCGTGGTAGGAAGCTACCACGTAAGTGAAAAGCGGTTTGACTACCGTGGTAGGTGTGTACCACGATAGTGGGATGGGCAGTGACTCACGTGGTAGAGACGCACCACGCAAGTTCCAGGTGGGTTCACTATCGTGGTAAGACTCCACCACGTTAGTCAAGGAAGGTCAAACATAGTTCCGAGCAGATTCTCCGCTATATAAGCCCCACGTGGTTGCAGGCAGAATCTGTCATTAAGATTAGGAAGCCGCGGCCAGTGCCGTGGCATCAACCTTTATCCGACCCGGGGTGACTGCTTAACCTGCATCCAGTTCCAGCACAAAAAACGACCAGCACAGTTTTTTCTGTACGGGTCGTTTGAGGATATATTTAGGCTTCGAAGGTGCCTTTGACGAGGATTTCTTGGTCTTTAATCATCACTTGGCCTTTGGCAATAACAGTTTGGATGTCTAACGTCTTTTCATCTAGGAGCAGAATGTCTGCGTCATAATCTGCGCCTATGTGGCCTTTTTGCGATAGTTTTAGAACGCGTGCGACGTTAGATGTTACGGCTGGTAGGGCAACTTCGAGTGGGATGTCACCGTTAAAGACAGCGTCTTTGATGCCGACGATTAAGGCTTTGGCTGAGGCAACACCAATGCGTAGAAAGTTACCATCTTCGTCGAAGCGTGGCAGAGAGCCTTGGCCGTCGGAGGACATGGTGATGTGTTCGGTAGAAACCCCAGCGTCAATCATCTGTTGCAAAATGACGCGGAATGGCAGTTCACCATCGCGTTCATATGCTGTCTCGGGATCTTCGTTGCCAGTCACGTCAATAGTACCACCCATGGCTGCGAATTTGATGCCTTCGTCCACCAGTTCTTGGCTGCGGCCAATGTGGGTTGGGAAGAAGGTGGTAATTGGAATGTCGGTTTCTTCCAGGGCTTGGAAGATGAATTTCAGGCGGTCTTTGCCGGGTCCAACGTGGATATTGACCACGCCGGCTTTACCTGAAAGTAAGCCCCCTACCCGGGCGTCGGCACAGGCGTGAGCGAATTGTTCAAAGGTTGGCGCACCATTACGGTGGTCTGAAATTGCGATTTCACCGACTCCGATGGCTTTGTCGATAACCAGCATATCTTTGATGATTGAGTCGGTTACTGTTTTGACTGGGAGGCGGTAGTTCCCGATATAGACATAGGTTGTCAGGCCTTCGATGTCCAGAGCGTGGGCTTTCGAGATTAAAGCTACATCGTCGCGCCCTTCTCCGTCGGTTCCTAAGAGGCCACAGACGGTTGTAACACCTGCCGTCGTCAAGTCTGATAATTGTACTTCAGGGGTGCGGTTTTGGTAGCCGTTCTCTCCGCCGCCACCGAGTGGGTGGAAATGGCCGTCGATAAAGCCAGGCGAAGCAATACGGCCTTGTCCATCAATTTCTTCAACGTTGAAGGCATTGGTGTCCAGTTCAATGTGATCCTCAACAGCAATTATTTTGTTATTGATGAGGAGTATATCTTTCACTCCGATAGGTTGGGGGTCGTAAACGTTAGCTTGGCGAATAATGGTGATTGCCATAAATTTTCCCTCTTTCTATTGATAACCAAAAGCGATTGCGGCAAGAATTGACATCGAACCGAGAATAAATAGGAAAATCATTAGTCTTCCGGAGAATTTCGCCCAATCAGACCAGTTCACGCGAGCAGCTGCCAAACAACCTACCAGAGACGCAGAAACCGGCGTGAAAGCATCCATGAAGCCTGAGCCTAACTGGAAGGCAAGAATTGCTACTTGGCGACTAACACCAATAATATCAGCTAGCGGTGCCATAATCGGCATGGTCAAGGCTGCTTGGCCAGAGTTGGACGTGATGACTAAATTGAAAAGCGATTGGAAGATATACATGAACCAGGCGCCCAGATAAGTCGGTACATTCTCCAAGGCATTCCCGACGCTATAGAGAATTGTATTCATCGCTGAGAAGGTCCCCGCGTCCGAACCACCGAGTGTCAGAAGAATCCCTTGGGCCATCCCCACAACCACCGCGGTTGGCGCCAAATCTGAAACGCCTGCTTTAAAGGCATAAGCCATCTCATTGACGGTCATCCCGTTTAAATTAAAGATAACCCCAGTGATTCCAGCCGCCAGACCCATGACAAAAAATTGCCCGGCCAATTCTGGCACTGAATAACCTAAACGCATGACGCCATAGACAATCCAAACTAAACCTAGCAGGAGTTCAGCGATAACGAGTTTATGCCCCAGGTTAAATTCGTAGTCTTCAGGACTGCGCTCTTGAGCTAAATTACGGAAATACTGGTCTGTTTGGTAAGATGGTGACAGTTGCGGCTTGGCCTTTATTTTGTTCGCGTAATACATGACGAAGGCACAGGCCAAAGCTGAGATGACAACCCAGAGAAAAATCCGGTAGGCCGCCCCAGATAGCACTGGCAGACCGGCAATCCCTTGAGCAATCGCAATCGAAAATGGCGACATCCAACTCGTGGCATTCCCAATCTGCGAAGCCGCAAAAGTCACTGCCACCGCTGTAATCCCATCATAACCTAAGGCAATGCTAAACGGCGTAATAATCATCAGAAACGGAATAACCTGCTCAGACGCCCCAAAAGTCGCCCCGGCAAAAGAAAACATGAAGAAAATCATCGGCAGGGCGAACTTCTCCGCATTCTTAGCTGAATTAATGAAGGCGTAAATCCCCGCATCAATCGCACCCGTCTTCATAATCATCCCAAAAGATCCCCCGACTACAAGTAGCAAGGCCACTATCCCAACGGCAGATCCTGAACGCGTTCCTCGGACCAGCCCTTCAAAGACATAGTTCAAGAAGCCAAAGCCACCTGATTCCGGCGTACCCCAGATACGCGCTGTTTTGTTCAAGCGAATGGACGTATCATAGATATCGTCGCCATACATGGCATAGAGTTCGTCTTCCGAAAGTCCAATCTCATCCAATGTCTCCAAATCGGTAGCCTCACCGGCTTCCATAAGCGCTGTGAGGTCCTCCATTTTGACCTCTAATTCATCCAGCTTGGCCTCATCTTCTGCGAGGTTACTTAGATTCTGAATGAGCACGTCTTCTTTGAGTGGGTGCATATAGCGAAATGACCCGTCCTCTAGAACAACTCGGGTAATTGTGTTCCCATTCCCTGCATCATAGGTCTGCTCGTGAGTTGTATATTTCCCGGCAGGAATAATAAAGGTCAAGAGCCAACAAATTAAAACAATAAAGAAAATAATGACATAGGTGTCCGGCATCGTAAACTTGCGCTTAAGCGGTGTCTCAGTCATATTCTCCCCTCCTCTTTCTGTAATATATATGAATATACGCTAAAACAGAAGGCTTTACAAGGAAATTTGAAGCTATTTCACAAGTTGGTGAGGTGGGGTTTAGTGAGTAAAGGAGAATTGGGTGGAGGTTGTGGAGATTTAAGGGTGATTATGTAGGGAAATTGGATAAATACAGTGATAGGTAGTGAGTGGTTAGCGATAGGCGAGTGGGCCGTTAAAAGCAGGTTGGGATTTGGAAACGTGCAATAGTGCGACTTTTGTGTTGGTTTAGTGATTGGAGGCGCAGTACTGGCGCAAGTTTTAGGGAAAGGTTGCTGGAAGGTGGAGAGATTGGGAAGGACGCTGATTGGGGATGGGAGCAAACTTACGTGGTAGGTGTGCACCACGATAGCCAAGAAAGGTCAAAGGTGTTCGGGGGCAGATTCTACGCTCTATTAACTCTAGTTGGCTACAAACTAGATTGGAATTATTGATAAGGAAGCCACGGCGAGAGCCGTGGCATCAACCTTTATCAGACCCGGGGTGAGTGATTGACTCGGCTACGTAAAAGGAAACGAAAAAGTTGGTCGGGGATTCTAGAGTTTTTGATAGACTTACGTGGTAGGCATGCGCCACGTAAGTGAAAAGTGGTTTGACTTGCGTGGTAGGATTTACCACGTAAGTGAGAAGGCGGTTGACTGGCGTGGTAGGATTTACCACGTAAGTGAGAAGAGGTTTGACTATCGTGGTAGAAGTCCACCACGATAGTCAAGAAAGGTCACACCTCACCTGCAATCACTCCGCCCTTCCCCTAACCCCACATCCCAGCAGATAACGCTTGTCATTCAAATAAGGAAGCCACGGTCTCCACCGTGGCTTCAACCTTTATTCGATCCACCGGGTGTGCTGGAATCCGAGCGGATGGGCAGTCCACGGAGTACCGCAGGAAAAGTTTCTCCGCCTAGCGCTAAATCTGCAATAAAGCCTTTTGCTATAAGCACATGAAAAAAGCCAAGGCAGAAACCTTGGCTTTCATTTTTTGGGGGTTAATTATTTAATATCTTCCCATTTCCATTCGGTTACTTCTGGCATGTCATTACCGTACTCTTCAACGTATGTGCGGTGCTCTGCCACCCAGTTGTTCATCTCAGCGACGAAGTCTTTTGCTTCATCACCGTAGTGAACGTCCGCCACATGAGCAGCTAAGTGGAAACGGTCCAATTCGCTGAGAACACGCATGTCGAATGGTGTCGTAATCTCACCCTCTTCACGGTAACCATGTGGGTATAGATTATGATTCGTACGTGTAAAGAAGATGTCGCGTAGTAGGCCTTCGTATGAGTGGAAGGCGAAGAAGACTGGTTTGTCTTTGGTGAAGACTGCATCGAATTCTTCATCAGTTAAACCACGTGGGTCAATGTCTGGATGACGCAGTACGAATAAGTCAACCACATTCACAAAGCGAATCTTCAATTCTGGGAAGGCTTTGACTAAGTAGGAAACCGCCGCAATGGCTTCAAAGTTTGGTTCGGTACCTGCTGCAGCAATAACTACGTCTGGCTCTTCGCCGGCTTCTACGGTTGAGGCCCAGTCGATGACTTTGTAGCCTTTATCAACAAGTTCTGCTGCTTCCTCAGCTGAGTAGAATTGTGGACGTGGATGTTTAGACGTCACAATGTAGTTGATTAAGTTCTCTGAACGGAAGGCTTTGTCCATAACTGCTAGCAAGCTGTTGGTGTCAGCTGGCAAGTATGCACGCATGTATTCTGGATGCTTTTCAGAAATGTGTGTTAACAAGCCTGGATCCTGGTGCGTATAACCGTTGTGGTCTTGCTGGAATACCGTTGATGAACTTATTAAGTTCAAGGACTGGTAAGGCTTACGCCAGTCATGCTTAGCAGATTTACGAATCCACTTGAAGTGTTGCGTAATCATTGAATCCACAGTACGGAAGAAGGATTCATAACTTGCAAAAAATCCATGGCGACCCGTTAAGGCATAGGCTTCTAAGAAACCTTGCATTTGGTGCTCAGATAGTTGTGAATCAATGACGCGCCCTGATGGAGACATAAATTCGTCGTATTCCGCCTTGATTGGCTCTAACCATTGACGGTCTGTCGCTTCGAACACTTTATTCAAGCGGTTTGACTTGGTCTCGTCTGGACCGAAGATACGGAAGTTATCAGGGTTTTGTTTCACGATATCCCGGGCAAAGCCACCGAATTCAATCATATCTTGAGCAGTTTTCGAACCTGGTGTGCCGATTTCTAAGGCATAGTCTTGCCAATTTGGTAAGTCTAGGTCTTTTGGATCGATCCCACCATTGGTAATTGGGTTCATCGCCATCCGTTGCTCGCCTTTTGGTGCAAAGTTTTGTAAGGCTTCAACAGGTGCCCCGTTCTCGTCGAACAATTCTTCTGGACGGTATGACTGGAGCCAATCGACTAGTTTGTCTACGTGTTCCATATTGTTGGCATTGACTGGAATTGGCACTTGGTGGGCACGGAAGCTTCCTTCAATGTTGTCGCCTTCCCACTCTTTAGGGCCCATCCAACCTTTCGGTGTGCGGTAAAGAATCACTGGCCAAGCTGGCATTGTTGCTTCTTCGGCAGGATTCTGACGAGCTTCTTCTTGAATCGCCTTAATCTTCTCAATCGCCTTATCTAAAGTTTCAGCCATTTGTGGATGGACCTCTGCTGGGTCCGTTCCTTCCACAATCATTGGGTCCCAGCCCATCCCTTCGAAGTATTTAATTAAGTCTTCGTTGGATTTACGAGCTAGAATAGTTGGGTTAGCAATCTTAGCACCGTTTAAGTAAAGAATTGGTAGAACCGCACCGTCTGTTACTGGGTTAATGAAGCTATTTGAGAACCAACCAGCAGCTAAAGGACCCGTTTCTGCTTCCCCGTCACCCACGACAGTTGCAGCAATGACATCAGGATTATCTAGAATGGCACCTGTTGCGTGAGACAAGGAATAACCTAATTCCCCACCTTCATGAATCGATCCAGGTGTCTCAGGGGCAGCGTGAGAACCAATCCCTCCTGGGAATGAGAAAGTCTTGAAGAATTTCTGCATCCCTTCTTCATCTTGAGTGAACTCTGGGTAACGCTCTGTGTAGCTACCATCTAAATACGAGTTCGTAACCATAACTTGGCCACCGTGACCTGGTCCTTCAATATAGAACATATTCAAGTCATACTTGTTGATAACACGGTTTAAGTGTGCGTAAACGAAGTTCTGCCCAGAAATCGTTCCCCAGTGTCCGATTGGGTTAATTTTCACGTCATCTGCAGAAATTTCGCGTTTCAATAAAGGATTGTCCCGCAAATACATTTGCCCTACAGATAAGTAGTTTGCTGCCCGCCACCAAGCGTCAACAAGTTCTAAGTACTCTTTAGAATCATAGTTCGTCATGAATGTCTCTCCTTTGTGTTGTTATTCACTAACACAAGAATAACGAAATTATTGGCGAATGTCAACCATCTTGTCAAATGTTTTAGAAGTTTTCTAAAGTCTCTCCCTTGCTTAATTTTCCAGATAGATGAAAGGTTTGTAGGATTAACTTTGCTACAGGGACTTCCTTTTGGCTCTCAAACAGACCGCTTGCTGATGCATTCTAAGCTTTGCTACTAGCATTGCGCTTCCTCCGGCGCACACAAAAAGCCGCTAGACTTCAAGCTAGCGACTTTATTTAATATTCAAGATGGTCTCAGCCATTGTATCTGTTGTGACAATGCTATCCATCAATTGCGTCCGCAGGGCCACTTCCACCGCTTCGGCCTTCTGTTCACCGTAGACGACGCCTAAGCGATAAGGAATTTGGCGAATTTCGTCCAAGGTTAAGCCGATGGAGTAGCGGTTAATGTCACTATCTACTTCTTGGCCATCTCGGTCAAAGAAGCGGGAGTTAATGACGCCTACCGCACCTTTAGCCTTTAATTCTGCCACGTCTTCGTCAGTAAGGTAGCCAATCCGGCGCATGTTGCTTTCTAAATCAACGGTGGAGATACCTAGTAAGGCTAAATCGACTTCTTGACTTTCTTGCAGAATACTCTTAATACCGGCATTATTTACCAATTCATCGAAGATGACGTCATTGGATACAAGAGACGGGGCATAAAGGTATTTGGCTTGGCCACGACATTTGATGGCGAAGTCATTGGTCAGTTGATTAGATTGGATATCAAAATCCTGATCACTCATACCGCCAATCAGCGGAATCCATACGGTATCCGTGTGATTAGTATAAGGGAAGCTCTCGGCAACTTTACGAATGGTACGACCCCAGGATACTCCAATTGTCTGGTTTTCTTGTAATAACTTCTCCAAGAATAAGGCGGCTTGCTGGGTGGTAATGCGGTTGGCCTCGTCTTCTTTGAGCTTGAAGGAATCGATAATCATCGCATTGCGCAAATGATACTTCTTCTCTAACTCGCGTTCCAAACGCACGCTATGGACACTGGAGCTGTTAATGACCACTTCGACAATGCCTGATTTCTTAGCATCTATTAGATATTTAGATATGAGGGAGCGGGAGACGCCTCGGGTACGGGCAATCTCGGCTTGGGTCATGCCCTCTTCATAATACATCGATGCGACTTTGACCAATTCATTCTCATTCTGACTCATCTTGTCACCTACATTCTCTATACTCTGTCATTAAACCTATCAAATAAATAAGGCGCTTGCAAGCCTAAACTTACAAGCACCCTCTTTCCCAAAAATTATTTTACAAATGCTTCCTTATACTGGGCGACCACATTCTCCGCTGTAAAGCCAAATTGTGGCACAATTTCACCCGCAGGTCCTGACGCACCGAAGCGGTCAATACCTAAGGTTACTCCGTCTAAGCCGACATAACGTTCCCAACCGAAAGTGGCACCCATCTCAATCGACAGGCGGTTGCGGACTTCTGCTGGTAAGACAGACTCTTTGTAGGCTGCATCTTGCTCGTCGAAGCGGTTTTGCGCTGGCATGGAGACGACCGAAACGTCGATGCCTTCTGCTTTGAGCTGGGCTTGGGCTTCCACCGCTAGGCTAACTTCAGAACCTGTAGCAATAAGGATACCTTCCGGTGTTGCCCCTTCACTTGGTGAAATCACATAGGCACCCTTGGCTACACCCTCATCTGCTTTAGTTTCAGTTCCCTCTAGAACCGGTAAATTCTGGCGAGTTAAGACTAACATCGTTGGTCGGTCCGTCGATTCAACCGCCACTTTCCATGCAGCATTCGTTTCATTCACGTCTGCTGGGCGAATCAAGTTTAAGTTTGGTAAAGCACGGAAGGCAGCTAATTGCTCAATCGGCTCATGCGTTGGACCGTCTTCGCCCACCGCAATCGAATCATGCGTCATAACATACGTAACCGGTAATTGAGATAAGGCAGATAAGCGAACAGCCGCTTTCAAGTAGTCCGTGAAGACGAAGAAGGTTCCGCCGTAGACTTTAGTCCCCCCATGCAGAGCTATACCGTTCATCATGGCTGCCATCGCAAATTCACGTACGCCGAACCAAATATTGCGTCCGCCACGGGTTTCAGGCATAAAATCATCGCTATCTTTAATCATGGTCTTGTTCGAGCCAGATAAGTCTGCCGAACCACCCCATAAGAATGGCACTTGTTCCGCTAAAGCGTTAATCGCCTTCGAGCTAGATTCCCGGCTCGCTTCATCGGAAGCACCTTCAGCTTGGTAGGTTAGTTGACTAGCATACTCTTCGGGCAATTCGCCCTTGAAGCCTGCTTCAAAAGCGGCTGCTTTCTCTGGATACTGAGCCTTATAGTCTTCAAAAAGGGCCGTCCACTCGTCATAAGTTTTTTGGCCACGGTTTGCAACTTTCTCTCGGAACAAGTCATAGGCTTCCTCTGGCACTTCAAAGGCCCCATGACCCCATTCGTAAACTTTCTTCGTTGCTTCCCAATTCTCGAAACCAAGCGGGTTACCATGAGTTGCGGCCGTTCCTTGTTGTGGGGAACCGTAACCAATCACTGTCTTAATTTCGATGAGACTTGGTTTGCCGCCGTTGTTGTCTTTGGCATCTTGGATTGCTTCAGCAATCGCATTTAAGTCGTTACCATCTTCAACGCGTATGTAATTCCATTGCGCTGACTCAAAGCGCCCTTTAATATCTTCATTAAAGGCCATATTCAAATCACCGTCGAGGGAAATATCGTTGGAGTCATACAAGACAATCAATTTATCAAGTTTCTGACGACCTGCATAGGAAATTGCTTCATAGCTGATGCCTTCCATCAAATCCCCATCACCGACTAAAGTATACGTATAGTGATCAATGACCTTATGTTCATCGGTATTGTAAAGGGCTGCCGTGTGTTGCTCAGCCATGGCCATCCCTACAGCTTGGGCAATCCCTTGACCCAACGGTCCCGTTGTTGCTTCCACACCGTCAGTATGCCCCACTTCGGGATGCCCTGGTGTACGGCTACCTGTTTGGCGGAAGTCTTTCAAATCATCAATCGTCACGTCAAAACCACTCATATGCAGTAAACTATAAAGTAAGGCAGAACCATGTCCAGCCGATAAAACAAAACGATCGCGGTTTGGCCACTTAGATTCTTTCGGATTAATATCTAAATGCCCTGCAAATAAGGCGTAAGCCATCGGTGCTGCCCCCAAAGGTAAGCCCGGGTGCCCTGAATTAGCTGCTTCAATTTGTTCAACACTCAACGCTCTCAACGCATTAACGCCTAAGTAATCTTTCTCGTTAAACATAATGTCCTCCTATTTTGTCATATGGCAACAACATTGTTATTTGCCAAAAGTATAGCATAAAAATAAAGCCTTTTCAATCACAATCTCTTTAGGATAAATGCCTGCGATCTTCAAAAGCTCGGTGATCTTCAATCGACTGCGCTACAACTTCTCCGGCTTCCACAGCCAAGCAAAGCCCCGTGTCTCCTGCACTTAAACGATTAAAGGCCTCTTTACCAAAATCAAAACCTAGCATCCGGTCTTCTGCCACCGGATTACCTCCGCGCTGAATATGCCCTAGGACGAAATCGTGGATTCCATAGACCGTTTCATTCTCAATATGCCGCTTGAACTCTGCTGCCGACATAGCCCCTTCAGCAATGATAAACAATTGATAGCTTTTGCCTGCTGCAAATGACATCTCGATAGCTTCACGAACTTGACTCACGCTAAAATCCTCGGTTTTGCTGATGATGCCATCCGCGGCCAAGGCTTTCCCAGTCCATTCGGCCAAATCTCCTGCCCGACGGCCCATCACTTCAATGCCATAAATATGATGATGACTCGCTGCCGACTGCATCATAATATCCACCGTTTCAACTACATTACGAACCGCCGTTTTAAAGCCAAGGGTCAACTCTGTGCGCGAAATATCATTATCAATTGTCGCCGGAATCGCAATTGTATGCACACCCAATTCAGAAAGCTTCAACGCCCCTTGATAAGATCCGTCGCCCCCTATGACAACTAAGCCGTCAAGTTCTTCATTAATGCGTTCTGCTACTTGCTGCTGGACAGCCGAATCTTTAAAGCGTTCTGAACGGGCTGTGCCTAGAAAAGTTCCTCCAATACCGATATGTGGCTTAACATTGGCCGGCGTAAGTGCCTTTGCCTTACCATCAATTAGTCCTTCGTAGCCATCAATGAAACCTACGACTTCAACACCTTGAGTTTCAGCTTCTTCTACAAGTCCATAGATTGCCGCATTCATACCCGGCGCGTCGCCTCCACTTGTAAGTACTCCAATCTTCTTCATACATCTTCCCCTTTCACAAACTTTCTCAGAAACATCATACCATGTTTCGGATAAAAATACAGCGTTTTCATCAATGTTTTGTTGGGGGCTTGAAGATAAAAGAAGGCATGTAATATCAATCGAGAAGGGTTGAGCTCCAGGAATTGTAGGCGAATGTTTTAGAAAACTATGGTCAAGCACTGAACAGTAAGGACTTTTGTATTGGAGTTCAAATGATTACCCATTTCTTTCATGCTGGAGAGAAATTTTTCGGCTAATATTATGAGTTATCTATGAACTGAAATAGGAACGCTTGTTCTCGTGGTCCTTCTCTTGTATAATGATAGCAGAAACAGTAAAATAAAATTACAAGGAGGCGCCAGGGTGACTGACTTGAGTGTATATGAGAAGATCCAGACCTTATCTTTACTGGATGATCGATTTATGAGCGTAGTCTTTGAGAAGAAGGAATTCGCGGCATCTTTTGTTTGTTGTAATCTAAAAAGGGACCACCTTCGGGGTAAATTGCTATTCAAAAAGGGACCACTTGCCATGCCTTTCCATCTATAATAAACGTATTATAGATGGAGGTGCCAAGGAGTGATTCGTATCAATAAAGAATTCGAAGTGATTCACCGTTTTAGAAATGGGGAATCCATTAGGAAAATTAGCAGAGACATGGACATTGATAGAAAAACGATTCGAAGAATAAGGGATCGATACCAAGCAGGTATAGATGCTTTGGATGACGCTCAAAATGAGAAAGAAATCGAAGCAGCAACCGAACAATTAGTCTTAGAAAGAAAATATGATACTTCCAATCGGAAAAAAAGAACCTTTACACCAGAGGTGGAAGCTAGAATGAGCGAATTACTGGAAAAAGAAAGAGAAAAGGATCGAAGGCTAGGACCTCATAAACAAGCACTAACGGCTAAGGCTGTTTATGAAATCCTAGCAGAGGAAGGGTATGCGATTAAATACCGGACAGTCGCTCATTACTGGTCAAAAATGAAAGCGAAAGCTAAAGAGGCTTTTATCAAGCAAAATTATGCATTGGGTGCACGGGTGGAGTTCGATTTTGGAGAGGTCAAATTAGAAATTGAGGGCGTGGTTAAAACCTATTATCTCGCTGTGTGGGCTAGCCCTGCTTCAGATTATTACTGGGCTTACCTCTATACCAACCAGAAAAAAGCTGTCTTTCAGGATGCGCATGTGCGATTTTTTGAAAACCTGGGTGGGGTGTATGCGGAGCTTGTCTATGACAATATGAGAAATGTGGTCACTCGTTTTATTGGGCGTAATGAAAAGGAGCTAAACCCCCAACTCATCCAATTAGCCACTTATTATGGGTTTAATATTAATGTCACCAATTGCTTCAGTGGGAATGAGAAGGGAACAGTAGAGAGTCGTGTAAAGCATGTCAGACAAAACTGTTTCACCAAAAAATATCAATTTCAATCTTTAGATGAAGCTCGCCAGCATTTGGAAGAGTCCTTACGGACTTTGAATCAAGAGAGTCGTTTGGAAGAAGAAAAAGGCCACCTTCTTAAATACCGTCCTCCCTTTGAACTGGCAGAACTTTGTCAGCTCAGCGTCACAAAGTATGCCACGATTCATTATCAGAAGAATCAGTATTCTGTCCCTGACTACTTGGTAGGGAAGCGAGTTCAGATCAAGGCTTATGCCGATTATCTCGTGGTTTATGCCAATGAACAAGAAGTGGCCAGGCATAATAAAATAGAGGGTTCCCATGGGTTTCAGCTTGATATCAGTCACTATATCAAAACCCTCAAGAAGAAACCTGGTGCTCTGGAACACTCGCTGGTTCTTCAACAAACCCCCGGCTTGGAAACACTCTATCATAAATATTATAGCGGACACCCTAAAGAATTCATAGAACAACTTGAGAAATACCATAGCCTCAGTGGAGAGGCTTTGTGCCAGCAATTGGCCTATGATCAGTTGGTGCAACGTGTCACAACGGAAAATGAGGGTGTTCCTAAAAATCAGGAGGCGATTCTTCATCAGACAGAAGCAACGCTCCATCAATTAAATGCTCTCTATGGTTTGGAGGAAAGCTTATGTTAACAATCGCAGAAGCCGCTAATGAACTAAAACTTCCCTATCTGAAGGAAAATTACCAACACCTGCTCCTGGAATATACGAGTCGCGGACTGGATTTGGAAGAAGCCCTCACAGAGATATTGACAGAGGAGGTGGAACAACGTCGAAATCGAAGCTATCAAAGAAGGATTCGACAGGCCAAGTTTAGCCAAAAGAAGTACCTGATGGACTTTGACGAGAAAGTGTTTAAGGAAGGTGTTCGCCAACAACTACGCGAATTAAAGACCCTGAATTTTATTCAAGAGAAACAGAACGTCATTCTTATTGGCAACCCTGGAACAGGGAAGACGCATTTTAGCATTGGTCTTGGCATGGAGGCCTGTCTGCAGAATTATCATGTACAGTTCGTAAATGCCCCAAATCTTGTTATTGAATTAAGAGAGGCCGTCACGCAAAGTCAATTTTATCGCTTCAAACAGCGATTAAATAAGGTCGATCTCTTGATTGTCGATGAATTAGGTTATTTATCCTTTGATGAAGCCGGGGCTGAGCTTCTGTTTAATCTTCTTTCTAATCGGATGGGAAAGGGCTCTACAATGATTACGACGAACCTTACCTTTGATCGCTGGCAGGAATGCTTTAAAGACCCGACCTTAACGGGAGCCCTGGTGGATCGTTTAGCCTTTAAGGCGCATGTTGTGGACATGCGAGGGGAGAGTTATCGGATGAAGCAGACCAGTGCCTGGAAGGAGGCGCAAGCCAGCCAAAAGGAGGTATGAAGCGCTGAGACACTTTCTTCTTAACTAACTTTTCATAAATTAGCCTAAGCCGTTACATTGACCCAAAAGGTGGTCCCTTTTTCAACGGCAAGGTGGTCCCTTTTTCACTTGACATATACATCTTTAATTGAACAAATTTTAGGTCTTGAGAATGTCGTGGTAGATTCAGTCAAAACGCAATACACTTTTACCCATTTAGCTTCACGAAAAGCAGTCCTAGACATTCTCGCTAAGAGCGATGGTAAGTATTATAATATCGAAGTTCATAGAAGTCATAAGAAAGTTTTGGAAAAGGCACGCTACTACTCCTCAAGCATGGACGTTGTGCTTACATCTTCTGTCGGTAAGGATATTCTTCTTCCTGAGGTGATTATCATCTTCATTTGCGAGAAAGATATCTTCAAGCTCGGCTTGGTACAGTATACGATTCAACCGACAATTACGAAACTTTTAGAACCAATCGATATGGGGCAACAGCTCTACATCTTCAATACTGAAGCGGATGACCCAAGTCATCCGCTCTATGATTTGATGGCTATTTCCAAGATAGTAATCCAGATGAAACAAGGTTCGGCCTCATATCAGACTACGTGAGAGATTTAAAAATTGGCAAGGAGGTAAAGCATATGACTGAAGTATATTACGACTGGGAGAAGGAACTCGTTGAAGAAGCTGAGCGAAAAATTTAAATCGAATACTCAAAAATAGCGCTTCAATTGAGCAATTAGACCCAAATTCCTAATCTTTCCGAAGCCTTCAATATCCTTGTGCTATTTAATAAACATTATAAACTTTCGAGAAAACACTAGTCCTTTAACAATCGCTGTTCTTTCCCTTAATTTCCCATAAAAACAACGCACCCCATCGCCTTTTCTGTGGCAGATAGGGTGCGTATTTCTGATGTTTCGTATGAAGCAATCAAGGCATCTCTTTAATTACTTGATGAAGTAAGGCTTACTCAGCAATATCCACGTACTTCAAGTTATAGCGTCCAATCGCATCTGGTTGCATATTCTGAACTTTGTCTTGATGTACAAACATTGATTCCATATAGTAAACCGGGATGACTGGCATATCTGCCATCATTACTGCTTCAGCTTCTTTAAGTAATTCGGTGCGTTTGCCAGCATCTAATTCCTCGCCGGCTTGCTTCATCAGGTCTTGGTATTCCGGACTTTCCCAACCCGTGTCATTATTACCAGTATCGACTGTTGTATACATACCTAAGAAGGAAGCGGCATCGTTGTAATCGGCAGCCCAACCAAGGCGAGCGACTTGATAGTCAAGCATTTGGATTTTGTCTAAGTATACTTGCCATTCGGTATTGTCAATGACTGCATTGATTCCAAGATTTTGTGCCCATTGTTCTTGAACGAATTGGGCAATGGTAGCATGGGCCTCACTGGTGTTAATAGACAAGTTAATGGTCAATTCAGCCGGATCACTCATACCGAGTTCTTCTAAGCCAGCTTGTAAAAACGCTTTGGCTTGTTCAACGTCGCCGTCGGTGAAGTAACCGCGGTCTTCTTCAAAGCCAGTGATGGTTGGTGGCACTAAGCCGGTGGCTGGTTGGTGGTAGCCTTTGGTAATATTGGCTACTAAATCCGCCCGGCTGAAACCTAAGGCTAAAGCTTTGCGGATATTCGCATTCTGCATAACTGGATCGGTGGTGTTGACTTTGTACCAGTAGATGCCGGCGTATGGTTCGGCGGTCATCGTCTCATATTGTTCAAACACTTCGATATTATCTAGGGAAATTGCGCCATATGGTGCACCGAGGAAGTCGATGTCGCCATTCTGGAACATGTTGCTGGCTGTAGCTTCGGATTCAACGATTTGCACATTGACTTGGTCTAAGGCAACGTTGTCTTTGTCCCAGTATTGGTCGTTGCGTACGAGGGTGTAGTCACTGTTGTGATTCCACTCGCTTAAGATAAAAGCGCCGTTGGTAACATAATCTTCGCCTGCTTCACTCGCCCACTGGTCGTCAGCTTCGACGACTTTCTGGTTAACAGGGGCAAAGCTGTAATGGTTGATTAACTCAAGGAAGTAAGCTACAGGTGAATTTAAGGTAACTTCGAAAGTCTTGTCGTCTAAGGCCTTGATACCCACTTCGTCAACAGAACCGCCATTGACGTTATAATCTTCGGCTCCTTTAATCACATAGTAAAGGTTCGCTCTTTGGGATAAAGTCTCAGGATTTAAGACACGCTTCCAAGCAAATTCAAAATCTTGGGCCGTAACAGGGTCACCATTGGACCAAACGGCATTCTCACGAATATGGAAGGTGTAGACCGTACCATCTTCGCTAACATCCCAAGATTCCGCCACTCCTGGAACGACTTCATTATTCTGGTCTATATTAGTTAAATTCTCAAAGACATTGTCAATAATTGAACCAGATGTTGTATCTGTCGACAAACCTGGATCAATTGTTGGTGGTTCGGCATTGGTAACTAAATTCAGTTGCTTCTCCTGGGCATCAACCGATGCGGTCGCGCCAGCAAACACGCTCAAGCCGAGGCTAGCTGTGAGTAATATTTGGACTAGTTTCTTCATGTTATTCTTCCTCTCTTATTAGAAAACTTCCGCCGTCAAATCCTTTAAAATCGCGAGAACAAGCTGAATCGCATGTTGGTAATCAGCGAAATGAACAAAGCCATAGTGGGTATGGGCGTAGCGGACAGGGATTCCTACAACAATCGTTGGAATGCCTTGGTTAGCCAAGTGATAGGCACTTCCGTTGGTGCCGCCTCCTTTACGCACCGATGTTTGCATTGGAATATTATACTTTTCAGCAATATCCATCGCAAAAGCTTGGAAGCCAGGATGGGTAATCATCGACACATCGAAATGGCGTAACATTGGCCCTTTGCCTAAGGCCGATTGAATCTTATATGTGGGGGTAAAGGTATCATCAGCTGGACACCCTTCAAAAACAATCGCAATATCCGCCGAAATTTGATTGGCGGCAACGGTTGCCCCTCTCAAGCCTACTTCTTCTTGAGTGGTAAGCACTGCCTCTAAATCAAGCGCTGGGTTGGGTTCGCCTTGGACATATTGCTCGAAGGTTTCCAATAAGGCGGCACAGCCAATTCGGCAATCAAAAGCTTTCCCTAGAAGAATTTCCCCGTCGTGTAAGGTTTCAAAGGAAACATCAGGTACAATCGGGTTGCCAATTTCAATGCCTAATGCTTCGGTCGCTGCTTTAGAAGACGTCCCGACATCGATCACTATTTTGTCGAAATCTAAGGGCGCTTTTCGGTCTGCCTCCGTCATAAAGTGCGGTGGTGTGCTGGCGGTAATACCTTTGACAATCCCTTGTTTGCGGGTTTTGATTTGCACGGTGTGAGCGGGCACGTTGTTAATGGCCCAGCCCCCAACTGGCAGGAAGTCCAGCATGCCGTTGTCGTGAATTGCTTGAACAATGAATCCGACCTCATCTAAATGCGCATCGAGCAGAACGTTAAGTTTATTATCCGCTGCTTGGGCTACATCCGGCTTAAGAAAGACGTTACCCATGCGGTCCTGGCGCACATGGGCAAAATCGGCCACATAATCGCTGGCGACTTGAGCTACATCTGTTTCAAAGCCAGAGACGCCAAAAGCATTGGATAAATCTTGAATCAGTTGAATAGACTTTTGCATAATAAATCCTTTCTGTGGGATAAATCTCGTCAAGCTTAACTTGGTGAGATGATTGCACGAGTACTTATATCGTGGTAGGTATCCTGGCAAGTAAAAGCCCCTATGGCTAAACCCCTTTACTTACTTGTCAAAGCAAAGTCATAGGTAATATGACAGTCATATGTTGGCAAACGGCCGACCAGGTCGCGATGTCGCGCCGGGCCGGCCGTTAAATGCGCTATGCTTCTACCAATTTTTGGGCTTCGACCCAGCGCTGAATCTGCTCGTCAGTACCCAGAACATAGTGTCCTGGTGAAACTTCATGCTGGCTGAGAACGCCATTTGCCACTTCGTGTTGGTAAGGAATCCGAACACGTTTGCTCTCAGATAGCGGATCAGGTTGGGGTACCGCAGATAAGAGCGATAAGGTGTATGGGTGCACCGGATGGTTGTAGATTTCATCGGCTTCACCCATTTCAACAATTTTACCACCATACATAACAGCGATACGATCACTGATGTATTTCACCATGGATAAGTCGTGGGCGATGAAGAGATAGGTCAAGTTCTGATCTTTTTGCAGGCTTTTCAGCAAGTTAACCACTTGCGCTTGAATTGAAACGTCCAGGGCCGAAATGGGTTCGTCGGCGATAATGAACTTCGGATCCAAGGCCAAGGCCCGAGCAATCCCAATCCGTTGGCGCTGGCCGCCGGAGAATTCGTGGGCATAACGGTTAGCATGTTCGCGATTTAAGCCAACGGATTCTAATAATTCGCCAATTTTATTCTGGCGTTCTTGGCGGTTTTTGTAGAGGCCATGAATATCGTAGGCCTCGCCGATAATCTCATAGACCGTCATACGCGGATCGAGTGAGGCGTAAGGGTCTTGGAAGATCATTTGAATCTCCCGGGAAATATCCTTGCGGGACATTGATTCAACAGGCTTGCCTTCATAGTAAATTTCTCCGTCGGTACGGTCGTTTAGACCAATAATTGCGCGTCCAGTAGTAGACTTCCCACTACCAGATTCACCAACCAGTCCTAGCACTTCCCCTTCGTAAATATCAAAGCTAATATCATCAACCGCTTTGACTGGGTTCGCTTTTTTGCCAAAATATTGCTTGAGATGCTTGACTTCAAGTAACTTCTTAGGCATGCACCCCACCTCCCGTTTCTTCTAAATAGCGATCAATCCTGCGTTGGATAGTTGCCGGAACCTCCACCGTCGGTGCATCAGGATGTAAGAGCCAAGTCTTGGCATAATGTGTATCTGACACTTGAAAGAAAGGTGGTTCTGCTTCATGGTCGATGGCCATGGCGTAGCGGTTGCGCGGAGCAAAGGCGTCACCTTTAGGCGGATTGATTAAGTTCGGCGGGGCACCAGGAATGGTGTACAGCTCTTCCGTACTGGAACTTTCTAAGTCCGGCATCGAACCGAGGAGTCCCCACGTGTACGGATGCTTTGGATTATAGAAAATATCATTGGCACTACCATATTCGACGATTTGTCCAGCGTACATAACGGCAACCGTGTCCGCCACATTAGCAACAACGCCTAAGTCATGGGTGATGAAGATCATACTGGTCCCAGTTTCGGACTGGATTTCCTTCATCAATTCCAGAATTTGTGCCTGGATGGTCACGTCCAGGGCGGTCGTCGGTTCATCAGCAATTAATAGCTTCGGCTCGGCTGCTAAAGCAATCGCAATGACTACCCGTTGACGCATCCCACCGGAGAATTCATGGGGGTACTGCTCAAAGCGCTCTTCGGGGCGAGGTATACCTACCAAATCCAAGAGTTCG
This sequence comes from Suicoccus acidiformans, assembly GCF_003546865.1. GTDB lineage: Bacteria > Bacillota > Bacilli > Lactobacillales > Aerococcaceae > Suicoccus > Suicoccus acidiformans. The sequence goes on along the minus strand of NZ_CP023434.1, from coordinate 375,488 downwards.
ATGGCGCGTTGCTTGGCTGCCTCTTTGGAAACATCTTTATTATGTAAGGTAATCGCTTCGGTAATTTGCTTGCCGATGCGAATAGTCGGATTCAAGGCAGTCATCGGATCTTGGAAGATCATGGCGATGTCATTGCCTCGAATGTGGCTCATTTGGTCTTCATTAAAGGTCAAGAGATCTTGGCCATTAAACCAAATTTCGCCTCGATCATAGGTTCCAGGCGGTTGGGGCACCAGTTGCATAATAGCATTGCTGGTAACCGACTTGCCTGAGCCGGATTCGCCAACAATGGCGAGGGTTTCCCCTTTCTGTAAGGAGAAGCTAACGCCACGCACGGCTTGTACGCGGCCTGCAAAGGTCTTGAAGGAGACGGCTAAGTCCTTCACTTCTAGAATAGGTTCTGTCATTGAGTTCGCCTACTTTCTTAACTTCGGATCCAGGGCGTCACGCAGGCCATCACCCACTGCGTTAAAAGCAAAAATGGTTAAAGAAATCAATAGCGCTGGAAAGGCTAAACGCCACGGAGCTGTCAAGATAGCTTCCGCCCCTTCAGACGCCATCGTTCCCCAACTGGCCATCGGTGGTGTAACACCCAGCCCCAAGAAGCTCAAATACGCTTCGGTAAAGATAGCACTTGGAATCGACAAAGTCATATTAACGATAATAATGCCCATTGCATTCGGTACTAAGTGACGGCGAATAATATAGCCTGTCGATGCACCAAGGGTCCGGGAAGCTAGAACATATTCTTGATTCTTCAAGGACATTACTTCCGTCCGAACAATCCGAGCCATACTAATCCAGCCAGTAATCGACATGGCAATAATAAGCGGCAACAAGCCTTGCTCCATAACTACCAAGAGCATGATAACAATCAATAGATAAGGCACCGCATTTAAGACGTCAGCAATACGCATCATTATCGTATCGACTTTACCCCCAACCATGCCGGCAATACTACCATATAAAACACCAATCATAATACTAATTAAAGCCGAAGCTAGACCGATAAAGAGAGAAATGCGGGCACCAACCCAACTGCGGACGAAGATATCCCGCCCTAAATTGTCGGTGCCAAACCAGAACTGCCCATTCGGCCCTTGGTTGTAAACCCCGGTCTGCTCACTATATTCAAAAGGTGACAAGATTGGCACGAAAATTGCCATCAAAGCTACGATTAATAAGACAACTAAGCCAAACATCGCGAGCTTATTTTTGCGGAAGGTTTGGGCAACTTCCTGCCAGAAGGAAATGGACTTATCGCTGAGAATATCGGTCTGGTCTTCTTGAATACCGACCAGCTCAAATTGCTCAGGTTTAATTTGAATTTCTTCCGCCATTACTCATCCGCTCCTTCCAATTGAATCCGTGGGTCTAACATTGCGTTAATTAAATCGACCACAATTACCATAATGAGCAAGATAATGGAATAAAAGACCGTAATCCCCATAATGACTGTATAATCGCGGTTATTGATACTTGTCACGAAATGTCGTCCCAAGCCAGGAATCGCAAAAATATTCTCAATTACAAAAGACCCCGTCAAGACACCTGCCGTCATTGGCCCTAAATAGGTAACCACTGGCAAGAGGGCATTCCGCAATGAATGCTTGAATACTACGCCCCATTTCTTGAGACCTTTGGCCCGGGCGAGCTTGACATATTCAGACGTATTCTCTTCCAAAAGCCCAGATCGGGTCATCTTGGCGATACTCCCCATGTAGGTCAAACCGAGTGAAAAGGTCGGTAAGATAGTATGGGCGAAAGATTGCCAACCACTAATCGGGAACCAACCAAGCTTCAAGCCGAAGAAATACTGAGATAAACCGGCTAGTACGAAAGATGGTACCGAAATACCAAGTACCGCAATAATCGATGCGATATAGTCCCCTGTACGGTTATGGTACATGGCGGAGATAACGCCAAGGAGCACCCCGCCCCCTACTGCAATCAGCAGGGCTTGAGCCCCAAGTTGCACCGATACTGGGAAACTTTCACCAATCATATCATTCACCGAACGTCCCCGATACTTCATCGACTCACCGAAATCAAAGGTGAAGACATTCTTGACATAATTGAAATACTGCACATACCACGGATCGTCCAAGCCATACGCTGCATTCAACTGCTCTTGAATCGCCGGCGTCATTTGCTGATTTTCGGCAGCAAAAGGATTCCCCGGTGCTATCCGCATCAGAAAGAATGTCACTGTCACAATTGCCAATAGTGCTAGCAAGGCATACAGCAATCGCTTGCCTATATATTTAGCCATGTAAAACTCCTCCATAAAAAACTAAATTACTCAGCGAGATAACTTTCAAAAGCTAATGATTACGTATGGTAACCGGACACTTCTGCTCAGTTCACGCCATAAAACAATATGCGTTTATTATACCTTACCCGCTTGAAAAACACTAGGCTAGCTTTTACGAATTGTACGAAAGTTCGAACAAGGTAAGCGCTTTGCCTAGAAGCATCCACTACGCCGGTCCTTGAGATGGGTTAGGTATTCAAATCAACCTGCAAGGATTCAGCCATTGATTTGCCATTATTGGATTTCTCTTCAAATGGGCATCAATGAGGTTCATCCCTCTATATACAAGCCGACGCTTTTATATTCATACACATTTGAACAGTATAAGCTGATTTTCGCCACTAGATAAGAAAAACCCCCGAAGGGGTTCTGCCCGGTTTGTAGGCAGAGTCCTTGCATGGGGCTTTTCAAATGTGTACTTATTCAGCCATCGATACATATTTCAAGTTGATGTTTCCTAGTGGGTCTGGTTGCATACCTTGAACACGGTCGTTCTTGACGAAGTTACTTGTGTAGTAGTAAACCGGGATAACTGGCATTTCTTCCATAAGAATTGCTTCAGCATCGAGTAAGTATTGCGTACGCGTTGCTTCGTCAGTTTCTTGGTTCGCTTGGTCAATTAAGTTCTTATAGTCTTCATTTTCCCAACCGGTATCGTTATTACCCGTTTCGGCAGTGCGGTACATATCTAAGAAAGTAATCGGATCGTTATAGTCAGCAATCCAGCCCATGCGGCCTACTTGGTAATCTAATTGATTCAATTTATCAAGATATACTTGCCACTCTGTACTATCGATTGAAACGTTAATACCTAAGTTATCTGTCCAGTTAGCTTGAATGAATTGCGCGATAGCTGAGTGGGCTTCACTATCGTTAATTGATAGAGCCACGGTAATTTCACTAGGGTCTTTAATACCTAATTCGTCCATACCTGCTTGTAAAGCCGCTTTAGCACCTTCAACGTCAAAGTCACTCATATAACCGCGGTCTTCTTCAAAACCTTCCATCGTTGGCGGAATAATTCCCAAGGCAGCTGTTTGCTCCCCTTTTGTAACGTTGTCAATCAATTCTTGGCGGTTAATTGCTAAAGCTAAAGCCTTGCGGATATTCGCATTCTGTAACACTTCATCAGTTGTGTTGACTTTATACCAATAAATTGCTGCGTATGGATTCGTATTCAACTCACCATTGCTGCGGAATTGATCGATGTAGTCAAGTGATACTGTTCCGTATGGTGAACCAAGGTAATCTAAGCTGCCTGCTTGATACTCAGCATTAGAGGTTGCTTCAGATTCGATAATTTGAACATTTACTTCATCAAAAGCCACATTCTCTGCGTCCCAATAATTCTCATTAGCGACTAACTGGTAATCCGCATTGTGGTTCCACTGAGCTAAACTAAAGGCACCGTTCGTCACATAGCTCTCCCCAGCATCTGCTGCCCACGCATCATTGCCATCAACAGATGCTTGATGCACTGGCATATAAGTATAGAAAGCTGTTAATTCAGTGAAGAATGGGGTTGGATGAGCCAACTTCACTTCTAAGGTCTTGTCGTCGACTGCTTTCACACCGACACCGTCAGCTTCACCTTCGCCAGTATTATAAGCTTCTGCTCCTTCAATAAAGTACATAATTGAAGCATATTGTGAAGCAGTCTCAGGATTCAAAACACGTTTCCATGCATACTCAAAGTCTCCAGCTGTCACTGGATCACCGTTATTCCATTGGGCATCCCGTAAATGGAAGGTGTAAGTTAACTCATCATCACTCATATCCCAAGACTCCGCCATACCAGGAACGACGTTCCCTTCGGCATCTTTAGCCGTTAAGCCCTCGAATACGTTCAGAATAATTGCTCCGGAAGTTGAATCGGTTGCTAAGCCTGGGTCGATTGTTGGTGGCTCCGTATTAATCGACAAGTTAATCACCTGCCCCTGCGCACCAACTGTTTGCCACGATGAAAAGACTGATAGACTTAATACAGCCAAAATAGTGACCAATAAGCCTTTAAATAACTTCTTCATGGAATCACACTCCTTAATTAATGGTACCGTTAATGTAAAGCTTTTCTTAAGAAAAGTCAAATATCTTACACTTATATTGCACAGTTTTTTAATTCTTTTTTAATAGTATCCTTTTTGAGATGCACTAGCAAGTGAATAAGCAAAAGCCTTAGAAGAGCTACGAGACTTGGTAGAGGTTCACTCCGCCCTTAAAATCTTTTGAATTCACACACATTTAGATCGGCAAAATCGACAAAAAATTCCGTTAATGAATGAGTCACACTAATTTGTTTGAAATATTTGAGAACCCAATATCTTACATGCATCACAGCATCAGCCTAAATATAATTCGTCCCTTGCTGTAGCAGGATTCATGCAACTTGGTCGTTGCTCAAACTAACCGCTCGCACTAAATACCCTCCCACTAAAAAAGAACCCAAGCTCCCGCTCAGGCCTTAATAAGCTCTACTTTAAAGACTAAAATATCGTGCAATCGGCACAAAAACCGATTCAAATAACTACTCCTGTAGCGATATGATACTAACTGAATTTTCACGCTAATCTTAACTAACCTTACATAAACCCTTACTGCTCCACGACCATAGCAATCCCTTGACCACCACCAATACACAGGGTAGCCAGGCCGTACTGCACTTTAGATCTACGCATTTCATGGACTAAAGTTACCAGAATACGTGCTCCGCTGGCCCCGATTGGATGGCCGAGAGCAATAGAACCACCGTTAACATTCACAATATCGGGGTCAATACCTAAAGTTTGGATGACATGAAAAGCTTGAGAGGCGAAAGCTTCATTCGCTTCGACCCGACCTAAGTCCGCAACACTCAAGCCAGCCTTAGCCAATGCTTTTTGTGTGGCAGGAATCGGTCCAGCGCCCATTAATTGAGGCTCTACCCCAGCGCTAGCATAAGCGCGAATACGGGCAAGGACCGGCAAACCTAATTCAACTGCCTTAGCCTCCCGCATCAAAATAAGAATCGCTGCCCCGTCGTTAATACCAGAAGACGAGCCGGCGGTGACTGTACCGGCTTCTTTTTTGAAAGCGGGTTTGAGTTGGGCGAGTCGCTCTAAAGTTGTACCAGCCCGGGGATATTCGTCTTGGTCAACAATCTGGCTCTCACCACGGGCTTGCGGTACTTCAATGGGCAGAATTTCAGCCTTAAATTTCCCCGCTTGGATGGCTGCTTCGGCTTTCTGCTGACTTTGTGCGGCTAAAGTATCTTGCTGCTCGCGCGTAATATCATGAGCCTCAGCCAAGTATTCGGCAGTCAGCCCCATATGCTCCTGACTAAAGGCATCGGTCAAGCCGTCCTTTAGCAAGGTATCCACTAGACGGGCGTCTCCCATACGCTGCCCCCAGCGGGCTCCTGTTTGAATATAAGGTGCTTGGGACATATTCTCCGTACCACCTGCCACGACAACCTCAGCATCTCCCGCTTTAATTGCTTGGGCAGCTAAGGTTACCGCCTTCAAACCTGAACCGCACACCTTATTCACCGTAAAAGCAGGCACATGCACCGGCAAGCCCGCCTTTACCGCCACTTGACGAGCGACATTCTGACCTAGGCCTGCACCTAAGACGTTGCCGATAATGACTTCATCGACCTGTTCCGGATCTAGCTCTATTTGACCTAGGGTTGCTCGGAGCAAATCTGCCCCCAAATCGACGGCACTCTTCTCCTTAAACATGCCTCCAAACGCCCCAATCGCCGTACGCTGGGCCGCCACAATCACTACATCATTCATCGAACGACTCCTTTCTCAATTACTTGCGCGTAAGTTCACCTATTATATACCAAAAAATCAACGAACGCTATTCGAATAAACTCGCTGGGTAACTGAATTATGCGATAAAGAAATGTATGAATATACTGCGGTCATATCAGTGAACGGCACACCCACAAATAACCCACTTCTCACGCTATCTAGCTACCAAGGTCAATCTGCCCCCACCTAAGCTGCTTTTATACTCGTCTCCCCTCAAAAATATACATCTCAATGAATATAATTATGACTGAACGTTGATGCGACCCATTTTTCAGGAGAGTTTATTTCTTGTGCTGTATAAAACAGGGAGCTTTATGTTGTAGTAAGAAAAAAAGCAGGTCCGTGAAATCCCTCACCAACCTGCTGTAGATTCTTCGCTTAATGTGTAAATTGTTTCAAGACCATACCGGTATACGGCGGCACGTAAATCGTATGGCTATCCTCCACTTCGTGTTCATCGTCCAAGAAAACCTGCCCATCATACAATTTATAAATATAGCGACCTTCTTCCAAGTGTACCGGGGCAGCTGATTCGCGCGCATTAAAGGCAATCAACAAATTATAATCCTCACTTCGGTAGGTCAAAACGACTAGTTGGAAAGCATTGTTCTTCACATCCATAACTTGGCGAATATCTTCATAGCTTGATAGATGCAAGAGCGGCTCTTGCTTACGTAACTGAATCAAATTTTTGACCAAGTTAACCGAATGGCGATAAGTCTCCTGGCGATTCCAGTCGATTTCGTTAATATGGTCCGGCGAATTGTAGCTGTCGCGGACGCCTTGTTTACTCCGGAGAAACTCCTGGCCGGCATGAATGAAAGGAATGCCCTGGGCTAGAAGAATAATGGTACTAGCCAGCTCGTGACGTTTAACAATAGTCTCCTCATCTAAGCCTGGATCGGCCGCCTTCAGTCGGTCATAAAGCGTATAGTTATCGTGCGCTTCAACGTATTGAATCAGCTGGGTCGGCTCAATGTAACTCCGCAAGTCCAAAGCCGCCATGAAGTTGGATATCAAACTCTGCTCCATATACCAAGCACCGTTAATAAAGCCACGTGCTTGCGGGTCGAAGTCATTCCCCTTCAAGGCCTCACGGATGCCATCATTAAATTGGCCAATCCGTGGCATGACATGAGCATTATTCTGATTGGCAACTTCATGTTCAGCTAGCGGCGTATATAAATTCCAGCCCTCACCAAAAAGCATAATCGTTGGATCAATTTCATCCAAGGACTTACGTACCTCATTCATGGTCACAATGTCGTGAATGCCCATAAGGTCGAAACGAAAACCGTCAATATGGAACTCTTCTGCCCAATACGTCACACTGTCGACAATATATTTGCGGAACATCGGTCGTTCAGAAGCGGTATCATTACCAACACCAGTACCATTGGTAAATTCACCCTCCTCATTGTAGCGGAAGAAATAACCCGGTACCGTTAAGTGCAGGCTATGTTGTTCAACTTCATAGACATGATTGTAGACCACATCCATTATGACCCGAATACCCGCATCATGGAGTTTCTTAATCATTGCCTTCAATTCACGAATACGCACTTCAGGATTATAGGCATCCGTTGCATAGGAGCCTTCCGGCGCATTGTAATTCAGCGGATCATAGCCCCAATTATACTGGGTCGGCTTATAGACGGTCTCATCAACTGTCTGAAAGTCAAACATTGGCAAGAACTCAACGTGGGTTACACCTAACTCCTTCAAGTAATCCAAGCCTGCTGGCGATCCGTAATCGTTCACAGCCCCTTCTTCAATGACACCAAGGAATTTCCCCTTATTAATAATGGAGCTCGAATTGGACACCGTAAAGTCCCGCACATGGGCTTCATAAATGATTGCTTGAGACTGATCTTCAAACGGGGCCATCCGCTCGCCCCAACCTTCAGGATTCGTCTTCTCAAGATTTAAAACCACTGAGCGCGCCCCATTAACGGTAACAGCCTTACTATAAGGATCGACTGAAGTATTAACCATCCCCCCAACAAAAATCAAGCGGTAACGATAAGTCAGACCGTGTTGATCACCGGGTAAATAATAACTCCAAAGCGCTTCGGTTTCTGATTTTTCCATAACATAGCTTTCAACCAAGGGACCATAATTGCTTTCATAAATTAATAATTCCACCTGTGAAGCCGTCGGTGCCCATAGCTTGAACTCGGTGCCTTCCTCTGTGTAAATAGCGCCGAGTTGCCCATGATATTGCTTAAATAAAGTAACATAATCCTCGCGACTATAGCGTTCAATCACTTCTCTATTTCGTATAATCCGCCGATGATTGGGCAGGACTTCTGGTTGTTGATAACGCATGAATAGCTCCCCTTCTCCCTCTATAACGCGCATATGCTTGTTTGCCGGGCACCCTTATGCATAGTTTAACATTTCTACCTGCTAAACCAAGCATAGCCCTTCATCTACTTTGGATGGCTCATTTCCATTCTGCTTCTTGTAACGCTAGCGATGCACTCGTCCTAAATATTTCATTACCGAGACAAAAATTGCATATCACATCGCTATATATACTCTTGTTCATCTAAAGTATTGTATCATACCTATAATCAGTTGTGGGCATATTCACGTATTTTTAAGCGAACTCTCACCTTTAAACTAGACATGAATGCAATGTCAATTTTTTCATAATATTATGTTAACGTCAAAATAAAAAGGCACAACCAAAGAATGGTTGTCCCTCAAAAAAAGCATGGCCATAAGCTGGATGAGACGCGAGGCTCTCAGTTGCTTGATAGCCGTTAGCGAATTCACTACTATTTAGTTATGCTTTTGCTTATATTGATGGCTCAATTGACAATAACGCTCATACCAAATATCAATGAAATGAGGCGAGAAAGGCCCTTTCTCCTCTTCAATCCAACGAACGAGTTCTTGGATTTGATACTTAATAATTCGATCAATTTCATCAGAATAATGATAACGCCGTCCATGAATTTCATACTCATCCAAATCTAACAAACGCTTCTCACCATCTGGAAACACTTTAATATCCAAGTCATAATCGATATATTTCAAAGCTTCCTGGTCCATTACATATGGCGAAGCTAAGTTACAATAATAGGTAACTCCCCGCTTACGCAACATGCAGACCACATTAAACCAGAAATGCTTATGATAGTACAGCAAGGCCACTTCACGTGTCACCCAGCGTCGTCCATCCGATTCTGTGACTAAGGTATGGTCGTTACAGGCAATAATCGATTGCTCGCTCGTCTTCAGGACCATATTATCCTTCCAAGTCCGATGCAAAGAGCCATCATGCTTATAACCCTTAATAGTGATGAATTCACCCTCTTTCGGTTGTTTCATCACTTAACCTACTTTCTTTCTACTAAGACCCAAAGGTCATTTTAAACACCTCACCATTATAACACACCTCACCCCAATATAACACGCCAAAATCTCAATTTCCCACTTTCCCCCAAAAGCCTTATAACCTATGCAGTACAAGGCGCTAACTACCAACAAGGAGTGCGTAAAGTCGCTAGCATAGCACGGACTACCTAACTATTCCGGTAGTCTCCTGTTCCGCTTTAGGTTGAGTTTTAAAACCGTGCATGCACACATTTCACGACTGCCCAGCTGCCACCAGCGCCATTCTAGCTCCGCTCAAAGAACAAGCCACTCCATGCAAAAAAGACTCCTCAAGGGAGTCTCTTTATTCCAGTCAATTCATCTATTTATTTCAGGCAGGCTTCCGCCAGTACCCGGTCAAGTTTACGCGGATCAACGCCACGGTGCAGATTAATCTTCACCTCACCGGCCCGGGTCCAAAGTTGCACTTCAGAGTTTAAGTCTATCGTCCCAGCGTTTTCAGTCGACCACATATTAATGGCACTATAGGGCAAGCTGTAAATCTCTTTTTTGCGACCGGTTAAGCCTTGAGAGTCCATCACAATAAGCCGTTTGTTCGTAAAGACTGCAATATCGCGGACAGTCTTATAAGCAGCATGAATTCTTTCACCTTCAATAAGAAGCTCGGTCAATTCCTGGGGCACCTTGTTCAATTCGCTCGTAAAAGTCCAGCCGAGTGCATTACTAATTGCCATATCGATTCCTCCTAAATTCTCACTTGCAAACTTCTAGCAAAAAAATATTCTCATCTGTCACCGCTATAGGGAGCATCTGCAAATAAAGCATAGCAGACCCCCCCTCCAATGCCTAAGCAATTGCATCCTGGGCCACTTGCATGCGGTAGTAGAAACCACGCGATTGCATTAATGCTTCATGATTGCCCTGTTCAACAATACGACCTTGATTCATCACGAGGATGACGTCTGCATTCTGAATCGTTGAGAGGCGGTGGGCAATGATAAAGCTAGTCCGCCCTTCCATTAAAGCATCAAAGGCATCTTGGATGAAAATTTCCGTCCGCGTATCAATCGACGACGTGGCCTCGTCCAGAATTAGCATATTCGGCAAGCGGACGAAGATGCGGGCAATCGCCAGAAGTTGTTCTTGACCCGTGGATAGTTGCACGCCACCCTCACCCACCTTAGTATCATAGCCCTCTGGAAGGAGGCTAATAAAGTGGTCAGCGTGGGCTGAGCGAGCCGCAGCGACCACTTCTTCGCGACTTGCTTGCGGATAGCCGTAGGCAATATTCTCGTGGATGGTTCCTGTCTTAAGCCACGTTTCTTGCAGAACCATGCCGAACTGACTACGTACAGCGTCACGCGTATAATCCGTGGCCGGCTCACCGTCAATAAGAATTTGGCCACCATCCAAGTCATAAAAGCGCATCAATAAGTTAATCATCGTCGATTTGCCGGCTCCGGTAGGCCCAACAATGGCCACGGTTTGACCGGGTTGAATTGACAAGGTCAAACGCTCAATCAGAGGCTTATCCGGCTGATAGCTGAAACTAGCTTGGTTAAAGGCCACCGCGCCATCCACATCCCCATCTTGGTAGAGGTAGTAGCCGGTTTCTGCTTCATCCGGCTGGTCAATAATCGCATACAGGCGCTCAGCGCAGGCTAGAGCACTTTGAATCTCAGCCAGAACATTAGATATGTCATTAAAGGGCTTCGTGTATTGGTTGGCATAGTTAAGGAAAGTCGCCAACTGACCCACGGTGAAGCTACCCTTCATTATCCGCCACACTCCAAAAAGGGCCAACAAGGCATAAATTAGTGCATTGATAAAGCGGGTAGTCGGATTCACCGTCGACGAGTAAAAAATCGCCGACTGAGATGCATCCAGATAATCTGTATTAACTTGCCGGAAGCGTTCATTCATTACCGCTTGCTGGTTAAACAGACGGATAATCTCGCCTTGCTGAATCGTCTCTTCGACAAAACTCGCATGCTCCCCCCGATATTGGGTTTGCAGCTGGAAGTACTGATAACTGCGATTGGCGATAAAGCGCGAGACGAAAAGGGAAATCGGCGTCAAAAGTACGACTAAAAGCATCATGAGCCAATCCAAACGCGCCATCGTCACAATCGTCACCAGAATCGTCAAAATCCCCACGAAAAATTGGTTAAAAACCATCAATAAGCCATCAGCTAACTGCTCCGTATCAGTCGTCACGCGACTGACTAGTTCACCCGTTGCGCGCTGATCCAAATAACTCAGCGGCAAGCGATGTATCTTGCTTAGAACTTGATTGCGCAGGCGCTCGATGGCCCGGTAGACAAGCCGGTTATATATAAGTGGATTCAACAACTGTACCAAGGCATTAGCCAGCATGACTAGCGCCATCTCTTGGAGGATAGCCACCAAAGCCGTGAAATTCACCTGACCAGCAGCAATTGTCTGGTCCAAAGCCCGGCCAATCAGAACGGGCATGTAAATGGTAAGACCCACTTGTAAGCCCGTGCCTAAAAGCGCCAAGCAGACCGACCAAAGCGGTTGGCTCACATCACGAATGAGCCGGCTGAGCGTGTTCGACTGCTTCATCTTGCTTCCCCTCCTCCACGTGTTGCGATGCGTAAATTTCCTGGTAAACTTGATTATCCGCCAGCAGCTCTGCATGCGTACCCAGGCCAACTTGACGCCCCGCTTCTAGAACCAGAATCTGATCGGCCCGCTTCAAACTGTGGGTCCGCTGGGAAATCATCAGAATCGTCTTCTCCGGATACTTCTCATGCAACACCTGCTGGAAATTAGCCTCGGTCACATAGTCCAAGGCTGAGGTCGAATCATCGAAGATTAATAATTTGGCCGGCTTAATCAAAGCTCGGGCAATCGTCAATCGTTGACGCTGACCCCCTGAGAAATTGCGTCCAAAGGCCGCCACGGGTGCATCTAGCCCCTCCGGCAAAGCCTCCACGAAATCCTTGGCCTGGGCATCTGCCAGGGCCTGCCACATTTCAGCGTCAGTCGCGTCCATTTTGCCCATGGCTAAATTCGAACGAATCGTCCCTTTAAATAAAGATACTTGTCCGGGCACTACGCTAATATCTTCGCGAAGGGCCAAGCGACTAGTCGTATCCATATATTGGTCATTAAAGTGCACGTGGCCCTCACTAGGATCGAAACTCTTGGTCACCAACTTCAACAAAGTCGACTTTCCGGAACCCGTACTCCCAATAATCCCAAAGAAACTTCCCTGCTTAACCGCAAAAGCAATTTCCTCCAAAGATGGGGCTTCTGCGTCCGGATATTGAAACGTTACATCTTCAAAGGCAAAGGCAATGTCTGGTGTATCAAAGGTATTCGGTTCATTGACAAAGCTTAGCGTCTCATCCGGCAAGGCCAGAATGCCCACTAAACGCTTTGCACTCGCCCAGGATCGATTCATATTCATAATGGTTGTCGCCAACTTAACAAGCTCCGTCAAAATTGATAGCAAGTAATTCACCAAGGCCAATAATTCTCCTTGGGTCAGACTACCTACTTGAATATTCCAGCCACCCCGCCAAATAACTAAAATAAGGGCTACATTCACTGTAACGTAGGTGAGTGGGTTCATCCAAGCATTGATGTCACCAACTTTAACTTGTTGCTCGGTCAAATCAGCATTCTGCTCGCCAAAGGCGCCCACTTCCCGCGACTCCTGCCGAAAGGCACGAATAACCCGCAAGCCTTGCATCTGCTCACGTGTTAAGACGGTCAGTCGATCGAAAGCTGTACGTATTTTGGCGATGACAGGATTGGCAATGTAAATAAGCCCCATCACTATCGCCATCAAGAGAATAATCATTTCCAGGAAAATACCCGTCATGCTTAAATCAATTTGCATCGCCATAATCAGCGAGCCAAAGACAATAAAAGGCGACCGCATAAATAAGCGGAAGAAAGTATTCAAGCCACTTTGGACTTGGAAGGTATCACTCGTCAAACGCGTCAAAAGACTGGCATCACTCAAGGTATCACGCGTCCCCCGGCCCAATTTCGTTACCTTCTCAAATAAATCCACACTTAAATTTCGGGTAAAGCCTACCGCTGCCCGAGCCGCGAAATATTGAGCCGTAATCGCGAAGAGTAGGCCCGCCAAAGCAATCCCAAACATCCAAGCGATGTTCGGTAAGACTTGCATTATATCCCCGGTCGGAATGGCTTCATCGATAATTCGCGCCACAAAGATAGGTACAAAAAGCTCCATAATTGCTTCGGTTAATTTAAATAAAGGCCCAAGAACACTTTGAAAGCGGTAACCTTCGAAGTATTGCCAGAGTCGTTTCATTGAATTCGCCACCTCAATTCTATTAAGTATTCAGCTAAATATCGTTTATTTTATGACAAAGAGACGCTATTTGCTGGCACACAATCTGGAAAATCGCTGATTCACTACCATTTTCCAAAGATGCGTCTTCTCAATTTTATCACAGTTCGCTTTAAACTCCCAGGTCGGGCAACCATCTTTGTAGAAGCTTGGTTTGCAAAGTTGACATAGGATAAGTCTTCAACTCCTCTAGAGTAAGCCATTCCAATTGACCTGACAGAGAGTTGCTTGACTGGTTAACTTGAACGGGTACTAATTGCACGTACCACAATCGATGCGAGAATTGATGCTTAACCAAGGGCAAATGCCGCAGGAGTTGCTCCCGGTCATAACGATATGCCTGAGGCAGACTGAGATGGAACTGTTCCTTCGAGAATGCCAAATCTGTTCCTGTCAACCAATCTGTCAAAGGCTCCAACATCTCTTGCTCGGTTGCCTCATCCATCACTAAAGTTTGCTCAATTAGCGGGAAGTGCCACAGACCTGTCAATAATTCACCCTCGCCGTGCTTGCGAAAGAGGACCTCTCCATTTGGATTCATAAGAATATAAGCTAGGAAGCTATGCTCGGTAACGGTGACTTTACTTTTTTTGACCGGATATAATTCTGCCGTCCCGTGTTGGTAAGACTGGTCAAAGGCCTTTAGCGGACTCAGCTCAGGAGTTAAATTCGCTGGCGTCATAATCGTCGCCCCCAAATCCATCAGCGCCTGATTAAAATCCCCCGGACGCTTCGGGTCTATCATTTGATACAGGTAAGCCGTAATTTGGCGCTTGGTCGAGGCCTTGCCAATATCCTCCCCAATTTCAAAAAGCCGGGTCACAATCCGCATTAAATTACCGTCTACTGCTGGTTCTGGTTCGCCAAAAGCAATGCTTGCGATTGCCCCCGCCGTGTAAGGACCAATCCCTTTCAGCGTCCGCAAAGCCTCGGCCGTCTTCGGCAGCTGACCGCCATATTCGCCCATCACCTGCTGGGCCGCTGTCTGCATATTGCGTACCCTGGAATAGTAGCCCAAGCCTTGCCACAAATTCAAAAGCGTCTCTTCTTCCGCTTCTGCCAAGGCTTGAATATTCGGTAAGGCCTCAATAAAGCGCTCATAATACGGTATCACCGTATTGACCTGGGTTTGTTGCAACATAATTTCACTCACCCAGATTTTGTAAGGATCTTTCGTCTGGCGCCAAGGCAAATCCCGCTTCTCCTGGTCATACCAAGCCAACAATGTCTCCCGAAAAGCCTGAATGGTCGCCTCAGACCACGGAATCGGAAATTCTTCAATTATTTTCACTCGTTTCATGCGCATCCCCTTTCCTATATCATTTTGCTTTCAAAAGATAGTTATCAATCCAAAGTCACTCTACTTTACTACAAAACCTGCTTAAAATAAACCGTCGCCACTTTATAGAGGTAACAGACGCTTCATTCCAGCGCCATAAGGCTTGACAAAATTGAAAAAAGCCACAGCACTTACTGTGGCGACTTTATTTCTATCCTATGCACTTCTTTGGCAAACTTAGCTAATCTTCATGTTCAAATAACTCCTCATGAGCTGTCAACCAGTCTTGGATTAAATCATAGGCAAAGCCTTTCTGGAATAAACTTTGGCTTACCCGTTGCTTCAATTCATAGCCGGAATATTTCCGCTGGCGACGCTTGACTTGCTTGAGGGCTTCCCGATCTAAGCTGACGGTTTCTTGGTCCTGACTTGCAGACATATCCAAATGCGCCACCACTTCAGCAACGTCTTCTTGCGGATAGCCTTTGGTCAATAGATAAGCCTGTAATTGTTGCTTCAGGCGTTTGGGTGGCAATTTCTGCTTGCGTTTAATATATTTGCGACCGAGTTCGGTTAAATTCTCTTGCAGCATGCTGTCGCTATATTCATCCATGGCTGTGAGAATATCTGCGTTGGGAACCCCTTTAAGGTTTAATTCGCGTTCAATGACAATAGGACCCTTGCGGTTAATGTTTGCGGCCGTTCGCACGTAACTTTGGGCATAGACCAAGTCGTTTAAGTAGCCCAAGTCGGTCAACTTCCCGAGCACTTCGTGGATAACTTTAGTTTGGATAGGGATGTCTTTACCGTCAGGGTCTTGCGGATTTTGTACCCGTTGCTTGGCTAAGTAGTCGGCCATCTCTTGGCTTGAACGCAAGCCGTAAGATAAGTAATTCAGCGCTTGGGTGAAGACCTTGGCCCGAGCTTCCGCTTCTTTTATGGCGGTTTGTTGATCCGATGTAATTTCTTGCCCCTTATGAAGAGCGAAACGCATAAGGACCGTCTCGTCAACACCTAGCCAGAAGGTATCATCGAGGTAGATGGAGTAACGGGCTTTATTCTTCTGCTGCCGTTCTATTCTCGTAATCTGCATACTACCACTCCGTTGGGTTAATCCGGTGGACGACATTGGTAAAGTAAGGCGCCTTGGACAAGAGGAATTCTTCAATCAGAAGTTCCTGGTCTTCAATATCATCTCCTTCTATCGATAGGGCAAATTCATGTAATTCTTGCAAGAATTGTTGACACTCCGTAAATGTGCCAAATTCAATAATGTATTGCACTGTGTCGTCATAGACAAATTCTAGATGAATAACATATGGTTCTATTTCGGTGTATGTAAACACATCATAAATAAATTCGACACCCATAAGGCACCTCCTTAGCCGCTTAGGAAAACGTTTTAGCCAAAAATCGATTCGAGTTTCGTTCGTTAATATGTTACCATGAATCCGTTCATGTTTCCAAACAATCGATAATTAATGAGGTGATGATTTGAAACAGAAGAATAAGAAAATTGCTGAAGTGGCTGCTCTGGCAGGGCGCATCATGCTGGAATCTCACGCTGAGAGTTACCGGGTTGAGGATACGGTAGTGCGTATTATGAAGACATCGGGCCTGTCCATTACCGAAGCGGTATCGACAACTACGGGGTTATTTCTAACCCTGGACGATGAAGATGACAGTGTTGAGCCAGTGACCTTAGTGCGACGCATTTCTGAGCGCGGGAACCACTTGAATAAGATATACCGCGTAAATAACATTTCCCGCATGCTTACCTCTGGTGAAATCACGCCAGACGAGGCTTATGAGAGATTACAAGTGGTTGATGAGAGCGAATATACTGCCTATCGTAAAGATATTGCCACGATTATGATTGTGGTATCTTTTACCATTCTATTGAATGGGAGTATTTGGGACGTGCTCTTTTCTTTTCTTGCAGGCATGGTTGTTGCGATTTCACGTTTTGGCCAAGAATGGTTGGACTTGAATGGCTTCATTAACGGAATCTTCTCAACCTTTCTTACATCCCTCTTTATTACTTTAGGGGCCAGTTTATTGCCGGGTAATATCAATAGCCATATCGTTACCATTGCCGCTTTAATGCCTTTATATCCAGGAACCGCCTTTACCAATGGAATTCGAGATACTTTGAAAGGCGACTACGTCTCGGGTATTGCCCGGATTGCTGATGCGATTGTTATCGCCCTCAGTTTAGCTATTGGGGTTGCGATTGGTTTATATGTAGCAGGGAGGATTCTAGCATGGATTTAATGACACATGTGACTGATTACCCGGTTCTATCCGCAATCATTCAAGTTATCGGAGCTTACTTAGCATCCTACTTTGCTTCAATTTCTTTGGAGGCGCCGCGAAGTTTGGTTGTCAAAGCGGGGACTATCGGTGCAATTGGCTATGCAATTTACATTATTATGGGCCTACGCCTAGAAGATACCTTAGCAACCTTTACAGCATGTTTAATTGTATCGCTAATTTCCCACTGGGCAGCCCGACGCTTTAAAGCACCGGTTACAATTTTCTATATTCCAGCTTTCTTTCCCTTTGTGCCTGGATCAGCCATTTACCAAACAGCCTTTAACTTTATCGACGGCAACGTTCAGTTAGCCGGCCATTACTTGGTAACCACCTTTCAAATAGCTGGCGCGATTGCTCTAGGTGTATTTATCGCTGATTCGACCATAGAAATATACAATACCGTCCGACGCAAGCTCGCCCAAAAGCGCATGAAGGAAAAGGCGTAAATGTTGGTGCGTCGCCCTACTTTTGTGGCCGGTGCGTTGAGCTAGTTGAAAAGTATTTTAAATTGTACAGTTTAATTCAGCACTTGGATTCCGTGGGGAGATGTTCCGACGGAACTTTGTGCATTTTCTATTCCGTGGAAGCTCTGTCCGACGGAACTTTGCGCCGATTTTATTCCGTCGGAGGACATCCCCACGGAATCTTGACACGTTTATACGGCAGGGCGGAAAACAAGAAATGATTAGAGTGTGCCACGGCCGGCTACCGTGGCTTCTTAATTTGTCAAAAGCAGGGTTTGTTTTGGTTATTTGGTACAGACTACAAAACAGAAATCCCCGCCAAGGATCACCATACTCCGCGGCGGGGTTTTTCTAATAAATTAATTATTCACAATGTTCTGCGGGTTACCTTGGCTAAATTTCAGTGCATTATCAAAGGCAATCCGTGCCCGGTCCACCATCGCTTCATCGGTCAAGTAACCGACATGGGGTGTTAAGACCGTATTTTTACTATGCAGTAGCGGGTAATCATCCGCAAGCGGTGGCTCGCTGTCATAGACGTCTATGCCCGCTCCGGCAATGGCACCAGCATTGAGCGCTTCTGCTAAGGCTTCATTATCAACAATCGGTCCCCTTGCCACATTAATTAGAATCGCTGTTTCTTTCATTCGGGCAATTTGTTCTTTGGAAATGAGCCCTTTAGTTTCTTCAGTTTGCGGTAGATGGATGCTAATAATATCACTTTCCGCCATGACTTCTTCTAAGGATTTGTACTCCAAGCCTAGGTCAAGGGCCGCTTCTTTTTGGCTGCGATTGTAGCCAATTAATTCTGCGCCAAAAGCCTTGTAAAGTCGGGCTGCTTCAATTCCGAGTGAGCCGGTGCCGATGATGCCGACTTTTTTGCCATGAATTTCTTGGCCTTGAATGGGTGCTTCAAACTGACTGCCTAGACGGGTATCCTGGTCGCCCGCTATGATTTGGCGGTAAAGGGCTAAGGTGAGCCCGATAACAAGCTCCGGCACGGCATGCGCAGAATAGCCAGATGCATTCGCAATTTGAATACCTTTGGCTTTGGCTGCCGCTTGGTCAACATGGTCAACACCGGTGAACGCGACATTGATAAGTTTGGTTTGTTCCAGTCGCTCAATCACCTCAGCGGGATAAGGGTTATTCGCAATAATGACAATTTCTGCGTCTTGACTGCGTTGGTACAACTCTTCAGGATCAGTAGTCTTCTCAGGGTAATATACGAATTCGTGGCCGGCCTCCTCCAAGGGAGCAGCTAACTCTTCAATCAACGAGTCCGGCACACGCAAAGGTTCTAACAGAGCAATTTTCATGGTAAACGCCTCCTTCTTCTAAACTTAGCTTAAGCAATTTAAAGCGATTTGACAAGCCAAAGGCTTTGAGTGACCCTAGTAAATTGCTTTGTAGTCAAAGCATTAAATTATCGCAAAGGCTCGAAAAGATGATTCTTGCTCACTCGCAAGCTAAGTAAATCTGAACCGTCAATCTGTACAGATTTGTCTTTTCTCAAACTTCAAACCCATAACTCTCAACAACTCAATCATTGCCCGACACCAAAACCGCTCAAAAAGCCAAGGTCCAAGGCCTTAGCTTTTTAGCGCTATTCTTTCTTATCCCCGGCGCCTATCTACAAACGCCGTTTTATCGCATTCCACACATAGCAGGCAAAGTAGTACAGTGCCTTAGGCAGGGGCAACTGCTCCAAATGCCGGTAAGTATGCCAGGTTCGGCGCAAAGCACCTAAGCGGTTACTGGAGATGGAACCGGCAACTTGGCGGTAATGATTTAGTACCTTAGGCAGGCCATAGGCTACTACTCCACGTTCGCGCATGAGCATGAGCCAGGTGGCGGTGTCTTGGCCTTTGCGCACTAAGGGCATGCGGAAGTCACCAACTTGTTCACGGTCAATGATTACGGTCGAACAGGCAATGGCCGTATTTTTTAAGAGACTTGCATAGTCTAAACGGTTCGGTATGCCTGACTCCGCTTTCAAGATGTTGCCTGCCTCGTCTACGTAGGCTAGGTCAGTGTATGTAAAGGCGTGGCCATGCTCCTGCATGAAGGCAAGTTGCTCCGATAGCTTATCGGGGAGCCAGCAGTCATCACTGTCGATAAAGGCGATGTAGCGGCCTCGTGCTAATGCCAAACCAGTATTTCGTGCAACCGCCGCTCCTTGATTGGTCTCTAAGCTATGGCTGTGAATACGGCTATCTTCAGCGCTAAATTTCCTCATAAGTGAAGTACTGCTGTCAGTGCTGCAGTCATCAATGAGAATCAGTTCCCAATTGGTGAAGCTTTGGCCGAGGACACTCGCCACTGTCTCGGCCAGAAACGCTTCGGCATTATAAACCGGAGTAATGATTGAAACAAATGGTTGGTCTGTCATCCCCACCCTCCTTAGTAAACATGAATAATCTTGACTGGGAGGCGATATAATTTAAGCAAATTGAACTGTTCTTGATACCATTGCTTGTCCGTCTGGTGTGAATAGATTATTAGAACGATATCCGTCGGTGCAGCTGTTTCGGGCAAGGCTTGCACATGGTTGAGAAAGAGCAGGCCATCGGCTTCACATTCGCTCAAATGCGCTGTCTGTTGACTCACCACTAAGCGTTCTGGTACCCGAGGAATTAATAATAAATCCGCCAAATCCGTCTGACGACCAGCTTTCCCTGCTTCAAAGAGCAGATGCTGATCCTCCACGTCCCAAGTATAATCAAAGGCATAAGTAATTTTAGCTCCAAAAACAGACCGCAAAAATAACACCGTTAGGGAAAGAATTAACCCAATAATAGCCCCAATTATCGTGTATAGCATAGTCTTTAGCGGATTCATGACACCAAAGGTGCTTAGAGATTCTGGTGTACCGACATTCGGGAGCAATTCTTCCGGCAGCAATTCCTGGATGGCCGGTTCGGTAACCATTTGCACCGTATGCCCTTCCATAAACTGAGCATCACCCCGTAAAATTAAATCCGCATAAGCCTGGGCGATAGCCAAGTTCGCCTCCGGTGAATCTGCAACAGCAAAGCGGAAGGTAAATACCCCCGAATCAGAATTGCGAATACCAGCTAAGCCGCCCCGGTAATTGGTCGTCTTGTAAAGTTCGAGTGTCTGCTCATTCTTATACCAATCGTAAAATTCAATTCCCGTCTCTGCTTCAATCTGGCGCACAACCGGTTCAGAAGCCATGTATTCTTCGTAAGCAAAGGCGTTGGAGAAGAGCTGGCCATCTTCGATTGTCACCAATATTTGAAATTCAGCAGGTTCTTGGCTATAGACTTCCCGCAATTCATTAAAGGCTTCACGAGAATCGCGCAAGACGTAATTGGTGATGGCGTAGCGCAAGCCAACAACCAAGACCGCCCCTAACAGGGTACCTAGTAGAATACGAAAGCGATTATCTTTAACGAAGCGCCATAATTCTTGAATAATTGTCACTAAACTCATGGGCTAACCTCCATTTTGTCGAAATAAACGGGCTCAGGCAGGTCTTGCCGCAGAGCCGTTTCCATAATATTAACGTAACTAATTAGTAGGCCAAAGAAGACCCAGTGCCATTCAATCAGAATATTATTGGCGCTGGTAATACTCGCTGGAATAAAAACTAACAAAAAGGCAATAAAGCAATGATTCACATTGCGGTAACGGGCCGGCACTGCGTAACGGCTCGTCCACAGCTTATATAGTAAGGCGCAATAAGCCATGACATACAGGATGAACACTACCATCCCGTAGGCTACCAATATTTCTAACCACCAATTATGCATATTTGTAATTTCCTTAATCGGAAGTAAATCCGTCCAGCGCATCCACGGTTCAATGTTACCCGCCCCAACGCCCAAGCCTAAGCTTGCAGCTAGAAAGATTAAACCATTGCGCCAGAGGTTCAAGCGCACGACGTCACCTGTAAGTAGCAAGTTGCCACCAATGTACACTAAGGATGCAACTTTTGCGCGCAATGGCGGCAGGAAGACCACAAGAGCTAACAGGACGATTAAAGCAATCCCCCCTACCTTCAAAAGCGTTTGACGTCTCAAATCCCAGCGTACTTGAAAGGCCAAGTAAATCACGAAGAATAAGAGCACGCTTAATAAGATCATCCGCGACTCACTGCGGAAAATTAAGAAGACACTCAACAGCGATGGCAGTAAATACAGAACTTTCTTACCAAAGCTTTGACTTAAACCGGCTAGGATAAAGGACACTGGAAAGCCCGCTAAGAGAAAAGTTGCATAATCATTCTGATTCTCAAAGACTGTTATGGGTATCCGATTCCACGGATTACTGGCAAAGATATTGTGCTTATCCAACTTAGCTAAGTCAGCAAAAACATAATGATTAGTCAAAATCTCATACAACCCCCAAAGGATGAGGAGACATTGCATGAGCCAGAAAACTTGCATAACGCGTTGCCAACTACGGGTATCCCGCAACCAGAAATATAAAGCCAGTATACTGAAGACGCCTAGGGCAATTAGGAAGGTACTTTGAAACCATTGACGGAATTGCCAGGCCCAAGCTCCTGATATAAAGGCCCAGAGGAGCCAGAAAACATAGACACCAACCACACCTGTCGCCATATTGCGTCGGTCAAATGTAAGTCGAGGATCTTTTTGATAGATTCTATATAGGAACAAGGGCACAAAGCCGAGAGATAAGACACGGTATAAGGTAATTTGTAGGAAAGGGGTCTCCAGGGCGAACAGTTCCGTGCCTAGGCAGACCGATCCAACCAGTAACATGAGATAAATCAACATACATACCTCCTAGGAGAAGTCCCACTCATCCGAATTGTTGCGAATAGATGCAATGTCTTTGAAGGTGGATAATTGGCACACAAAAGCCATAATAGTAAAACCTAGCGTAATCCACTCAATATACTCCACCTTAAAGGCGTTAATAAATGCTGCCAGAAACATTAACAAAGTAACAACAACCTGCTTCTTCTGTTGAAAGTAAAAGCCGGTACTGCGCGAGAAAAGCGTTCGCGCAAAATAAAAGATAATATAAGCGACTGCTGAAGCTAAGGCCGCCCCTCGGTAGCCCCAAGTTGGTGTCAATATGTAATTCAAGATTAAACTCGGCAGTAGAGCTAAGATACTGACGACAATATTGTAGTGGGTCTTACGGGAGAAGACGATACCTAACGTGGTTGTCTCCGATAAAGTGTACATAATATGTGGCAAACAGAGTAAGCCGACAATGTATATTACTTCCCCATACATAACCTCATCATAGGCCAAATCAAGAATCCAGCCAATAGGCTTCTTCACCAGAAGCAGGGCAAAAAATACAGCCGTTAACAACATGAGCAAGGCGTCACTAATAAATTTATAATGATTTAATGACTTCCCTTCCTCATGCCACCGGTAAGCCGTCGGTGTCCAAAAACTGGCAAAAGCTGTCTTTAAAATACCGATAACACTGGAAATCTTAAAGGCCACACTATAAATCCCCCGGTCGACTGGCGTACTAAATTCGGTCAAAAACAACATGTCTACACTATTCAAAACCGACGTTAACGACGCCGCAACCATGACGGGTACCCCAAATTTCAACATCCCTTGGATTAGTGTCTGGTCAACTCGGAAATGATCATATTTCAGCAAATAGCGATAACGCCAGAATAGAATTAAGTCAACCAATAGTTGTCCGAAGATTAAACCATAGACAATCACGCGAAAATCTCGCATACCCGCTGCAATACAGAGCATCGAGAAGAGAAAAACACCGAGCTTCAAAGTCAAATTAAATAGGGAATATTCAAACGCTCGCTCTTCCATGCGAATCGTCAACAGCATAAAGCGCTCAATTACCGTGGCCAACACCCATACCCCAGCATACCACGCAATATATTGGTAATGAGGCGAGTCGAATAGCCATAGAGACAATTGCTCGTCAAAGACAATAAAGCATACAAAAAGTAAGACACCAGCCAACATTGGCACTAACATGGCCTGCTGGGCTAAATAACGTTTATCTTTAAATCGGTGATACTCTCGTGTATAGGCTTGGTCAAGCCCAATGTAAATAAAGTTGGGGATTTGCACCAATAAGGTTTGAAAAGCCCCGGCCAAGCCGTATTCATCAACCGTTAAGAAGTAAGTTAGAACCGGCACTTGAACAAAGGATATGAGTGCCCCTAAGACCGGCCCCAAAGAAAATCCAAAAAATCGCTTCAAAAACTTTTCCAAGCTGCAATCACTCCTATTTCATGGCCGAAGGCAAAGCTTCGCGCAAATACAAGGTATATAGACGGGCCGCTTCATCGTTCGTATAATTATGTTTCTCTAAGGCTTCCATGCGCTGGTCAACGCTTGGGATATTACGTTGCTTAGCTTCTTTGAGGGCCTTGTACAACGTTTCAGCATCTGCTGTTAAGGGCGTTCGCTTTACTAAACCTAAGCCTAAATCGGCTTCCCGGGGAATCGTATTGGACATGACCACGGGAATCCCAGCAGCCTGACTTTCAATTGCGACGGTCCCTAAGCCTTCACTTTTCGAAGGGAAAATCAGGCAATCCAGGGCTGGGAAGAAATCCGCAATAGGCGATACTCGCCCTAGCATAACGACGCGACCTTCTAAGGATCGACTACGTATCTCTTGCTGTAAATCAGCTTCTAAGGCACCTGCTCCGGCAATAAAGAAGCGACCAGCCAAGCCTTGAAGGCGTGCATGGCTGGCAACCTCTAGGGTGAGTCGATGATTTTTGCCTGGGGCTAAACGGCCTATTTGACCAATTACAAAATCATCGTCTGTTAGACCGTGATTCTGCCGGAAAGTATCTCGTTTAGCTTGGAAGGTTGCGGCATCTAGTAGGTATTCATCCGGATCGATACTGTTGGGAATGACCATCATCTGCTGATTGGGAATAGCGTAGCCGTATAGGGATTTGATTGCCATACGACTGCAACCAATGTAAGCATCAGACACATAGCGATTTACCTGCTGATCAATTTGATGCCTTAAGCGCTCAAGAGGATGTAATTGGCTCTCATTCACGCTATAATGCGCATGGACAACAAAGCGCTGAATCCCCTTCGCTTGTGCAAGCTGCTTATAAATATAAGCCCGGTAGCCCGCTATATGACAATGCACCAAGTCGTACTGATATAAATCCATCACTCGGGTGAAAGACGCTTTGAAACTGCGCCAACCATGTTTTTTGGGGTTGTTTAATTGATAGACATCTCCGCCGGTTACTTGAATCACCTGGCGAAAGCTCTCAGGCACCTCGTCATAGGTCACTACGTCAAAGAGAATGCCATAAGCTTGAATTGAACTGGCGATATTATGAATAAAGGTCGAGATTCCTCCACCGTAACCACTCATTATATGAAGCACACGCATCACAGGCCCCTTGCGACCTATGTACATTGACATCCCTCATTTCTTCTGTAATACATTGCAACAGTATACCATAAATGTTGCCTTCCGGCGACCAAACTTTGTGTGGCGAGCGAGATTACGTCTTATCAACATTTCCTGTCGAATTTTATCTTTTACTTCACGGCACATTGCTCTATATCTTCTCACAAAGAGAGGAGCTACGTGTCCGCTGCACTATAGCTCCTAGTTCGTTCACATTCCAAAATCATTCCACCGCAGCCGGCTCGATTGGTTCCTCAGTAGCCGGTGTGTTGTATGAGTAGTAAAAAGGGGGCTCCTCATAAACCGGCGCTTCTTCATAATTGACCGCCTGGCTTCCCGCTGGCTCACCTGGATTTTGGTAACTTTGGCTATTTCCACCCGACCCAGCACCTTCTGAATAAGACGGGCTGGTACTATAGCCACTATAGGACTCATAGGTTGGTAGCTGAGCAGGTTCAGCCGGTGCTTGATGGCGATGTTGTCGAATCGTTTCGATACTGCTCTGCTCGTCCATCACTTCTTGGTAGTCCTCTTCAGTCAAGCCGGAAGGATACTGATTAATAATCACTAAATCCGTTCGAGTGGCGCTCATTCCCTGCTCTTCTTCCCCTTCTTGGCCAGCTTCTCCAGTTCCCAATGGGTCAGCTAAGGCACTTTGCGTAATCGGGCGCAGGCCGGACAGCAGGCGGTATTCGTTAGACACTTTCACCCGCGAGCTAAGGGGAATATTGAAGTAAAATACTTCATCCATAAAGACCTCTTCTAATTGCTCAAATTTAATGGAGCTAATGTGATTCAAAGCAGGTAAATAATACTGGTAAATGGACAATAATTCACCCAGGTTCACATTCGTCTGGACATTGCGTGAAACGACCTGCAGGAGACGCGGATAGGCCGCAACGCCATCCATACTTAGCACCTTATCAATCATCGCTTTGATGACAATTTTCTGGCGATTTTGCCGGCCGATTTCACCCTCTGGATCATCGTAACGCATCCGAGCAAAATTCATTGCCTTGACACCGTCCACCTGGCGGGTCTCTCCTTCATGAAACTCCGTCCCCCGATATTCAAAGCTCAAAGGACTCGTCACCTCAATACCACCAATTGCGTCAATCACCTCGATTAAACTTTGCATATTAATGACCGCATAGTAATCAATCGGCACCTGTAGGTAATTCTGCAAGGTCTCAATCGTCAGCTCAATGCCCCCAAAGGCGAAGGCATGGTTCACCTTGTCTGGTTCACTTTGGCCAGGAATATCGACTAAGGTATCCCGGGGAATGCTGAGCATCTTCATACTTTGGTTTTCCGGGTTAACATTCACTAAAATCAATGTGTCCGATCGTTTCGGATCATTTTCACGTGCATCTCCATCTAAGCCGACTAACAGGACATTAATTGGATGACCTTGAGTCAATTCAACGTCCTGCTCTCGCATCGGATCAACTGCCACTTCCTGGCTCATTGTGTCGACGGCGGTTTTCAAATCGCGGGTCACTTTCCCGGCTACGGCCGCTAAGACAACCAATACCAACACAAGCAATCTACGTAATATTTGCCAATAATTAACGTTACTTCTCTCTTTTCTAAACAACTTCTTCAATCAATCACAACCTAATTCTCATAATCCGTTGGAACTAAAAGCTTACGTACTTCTTCACTAATGGCCGCGTCATTCTTCGATAAATCAGCCACATTTGTCTCGTCAACTTGCAGTTGCGTCGTGTTCTGTAACGCTTCCTGGCAAGAAGGACGGATGAGATACACCCATTGCCAGAAAGGGACATCTGACTGAACCACTGTTTCCAATTCTTTGAGATAAGCCGGGTAATCCCAGACATGCTCCCAGGAGAAGAAGGCCTGCATTACCTGGATTAGGAGTTGCCGTTGCCGGTGGATAAAATCAGCTTCAGCCTCATCAACTTGACGCTGATTAAGTAGCTCAATCTGGCGACCATTCAACTGCTTAGTCTCCCCCGGTCGCATGGAAACATCAGCGACATCAATCGCTTCATCTAATTGGATGTCCACTTCACCCAGTACATCCACCACGGTGCGTAATTCTGACAGGCGAAGCATTACATAATAATCGGACTCCACTTGGGTGAATCCATCGACTACATTAGTGACCGCCTTAACCCCCTGATTGGTATAAACACTACCTAAAGTTAAGGCATCAGGATTCGAGTCAACTTTCAGTTGATTACTAAATTGGATATGCGCACTGTGCGCATTCGCAGGATCCACCGAGATAATGTCAATAATATCCACTTCTTCCGGACCAATTCGGCCGCTTTCCAAGTAATCAATGCCAGCAATCAATACATTCACTGCCTGATTATGGGTAAGGGGTTCATGCGGTAGAATCTCCAAATCGTCTTCATAGATATATTCATAATAAGCATTCTGGATATTCGTGTATTGCCTCAAGGCAACAGAGCAAATAATGACCAATGCAACCATCATAATAAAGAGGAGAATCGGAATTTTACGTAGTTTACGCCGTCGGTTTGTTTGGATTGTTTGATAAGCTGTTGCTCTAGGACGACGATTCCGACTCATCTTTAAGCCTCATATCCGTTCGGATTCTGACTTTGCCAGCGCCAGCTATCCCGGCACATATCCTCTAAGTCGTATTGAGCCGTCCAGGCTAATTCCTCTTGCGCCTTGCTAGGGTCGGCGTAACACACGGCTACGTCGCCTGCCCGGCGGCCATCGATTTGATAAGGAATCTTAATATCATTCGCCTTCTCAAAAGCATGAATTAAATCCAAAACACTATAGCCTTCGCCAGTGCCTAAGTTATATGTCGTAAGTCCCGCCTTGTCAAAATCACGCAAAGCAGCCATGTGTCCCTTGGCTAAGTCAACAACATGAATATAATCGCGGACACCTGTACCATCTGGGGTTGGATAATCATCCCCATAGACATGCACCTGTTCCAGCTTGCCAATGGCTACTTGGGTAACGTAAGGCATCAAATTATTCGGCACCCCATTAGGATTCTCGCCAATTTGGCCCGACTCATGCGCTCCAATTGGGTTAAAGTAGCGCAAAAGAACAATCGACCAATCCGGTTCCGCCCGGTATAAGTCCTGTAAGAGTTGCTCGTTCACAATCTTCGTATAGCCATATGGATTCGTCGCTTGGCCAATCGGCATGCTCTCGTTCAATGGGGACGGGTTCTCCATACCGTACACTGTCGCAGATGAGCTGAGAATAAAGCGTTTCACGTCAAATTGCCGCATTAAATGCAACAGCTGAATCGTTCCTGTAATGTTGTTGTGGTAATACTCCAATGGTTTTTCAACCGATTCACCTACTGCTTTAAAGGCCGCAAAGTGAATCACCCCATCCACAACTTCTTTAGCAAAGATGTCGCGCATCGCGTCCGTATCAAGTATATTCCTTTGGTAGAAGGTAACTTTCCGGCCAGAAATTGCTTCAATGCGGCGAAGTACTTCACGACTGCTATTAGACAAATCATCAACAATGACCACATCGTGTCCATCCGCCAGCAGTTCCACCGCAGTATGACTGCCAATATAACCTGCGCCACCTGTGATTAGTAATTTCACTCTGGATCTACGCCCCTTTTCATTTCTAGTATAGTTCGGCTTATTATATCATACCTTGAAGGAAATTGATGAGATTTCTATGAAGATTCTATAAAAATGCGAAACTAGAAATCCTGCTTAAGTAACTACTCTATAAGCCTATAAGGGTGAAGGAAGCCTATTCTTGGTTTGCAATCTACACTAAGAATACATAAATCCTATAAACTAAAGACAATGTTAGCACAAGTTTCAAACTGTAATCGTATATTATACTGTACATTATTTGGACAGCTCTGGCATTATCTAGATTAGATTACGCGAGAAAGACGTCCGACGGAATATAATCCTTGAAAAATTCCGTTGAGAAGTGGTCCCGCGGAATAAAAATTTGCCAAAATTCCGTCGGGAGCAATCTCCACGGAATAAACGGCGAAATTTATGCCGTGGGAGACACTCCCCAAGGAATCCCAGCGACAAATCATACATAAATTTACATCCAGCGTACACAAAGATTCACCTTTTTGCCTGAACGGTCACAAAGCGACAAGAGAAAGCTTAGCGTCCAAACACCTAGCCCACCTTCTAATAACTATCCTCCTATTAGGACAACACCTCAGCCAAACGCATCATTCCCAAGCTTCCTAAGTTTTGCTATAATAAAAGAAATAATACTCAAAGGAGGCAGCTTTATGGCTGAAGCTTTAATTATATATACCAGTTTGACCGGAAATACCGAGGCTTGCTGCGATATCGTGCAAGAACAATTAGAATCACATAATATTGACGTTACCATGTATGACGTTATGGACGCCGACCCTGAGGACTTTCTCGATTATGACATCGTCCTAGTTGGTAGCTATACTTATGGAGTTGACGGTGTACTACCAGACGAGATGGAAGACTTCCACGAAGAGATGCAGGAGTTGGACCTTTCAGGCAAAGTGTACGGTGCCTTCGGTTCGGGTGATGATTTCTATCCGGTGTTCTGTACTGCCGTTGATGATTTCGAAGCGGCTTTTGAAGCAGCCGGCGCAACTAAAGGTGGCACGGGTGTTAAAGTGAACCTTTACCCCGAAGATGAGGATGAGGAGAACTTACGCACGTTAGCCGATAATATTGTCAAAACTTTCGAAGGGATGTAGAGTCAGCTATGTTAGACAACTTTAATGAATTACTCAGCAAATACGCCCAACTAATTATCCAAAAAGGGGTCAACGTCCAAGCCGGTGATTATGTACAAATCTCCGCCGACCTTGAGCAAGCCCCGCTCACCCGACTCATGACTGAAGCGGCCTACAAAGCTGGTGCGAAGCAAGTCGTCGTTTTTTGGAACGATGATGCGATTACTCGGACCCACTATACTTATCAAGATACTGAGACTCTGGTTGACATTCCTCAATATAAGGTGGACGAAGCGCATGACCTCTTGAATAAGCGCGCGAAGCGTATTGCCTTGCGCTCATCGAACCCTAATGCTCTCAACGGCATTGATCCTGACAAAATTAGCGCAGCTAACCTAGCCAACGCCAAAGCCATGCAAGAGATTCGTCTGGCAACCCAAGCCAATCAAGTTAGCTGGCTCGTTGTCGCAGGGGCTGGCCAAGCCTGGGCCGAACTCGTCTTTCCAGACTTAGCCCCGGAAGCAGCCTTAGACGCTCTGTGGGAACATATCTTTAAAGCTTGCCGGGTTGACCAAGCTGACCCTATTCAAGCCTGGGATGAACATGAAGCAACTTTACAAGCCAAGGCAGACTATTTAAATAAACAGCAATTCGCCCAGCTACATTATACAGCGCCAGGCACTGACTTTACCCTCGGCTTACCTGACAACCATGTCTGGGAAAGTGCCGGTAGCGTGAACCAGCAAGGCGAAAGTTTTATCGCTAATATGCCTACAGAAGAAGTCTTCACCGCTCCAGACTTCCGCCAAGCTTCAGGCGTAGTCTCTAGCACCAAGCCCCTTAGCTACGGGGGGACCGTCATCGATGGCATGGTATTCCATTTCGAAGATGGGCAGATTGTCCAAGCAAGTGCTAAGGAAGGCGAGGAAACCTTACACCGTCTGATTGAAAACAACAAGGGTGCCAAAGCTCTCGGTGAGGTTGCTTTAGTGCCGCATGCATCACCGATTTCTCAATCAGGAATTATTTTCTACAATACCCTGTTTGACGAGAATGCTTCAAATCACTTAGCCATCGGCCAAGCCTACGCAACGTCTGTTAAAGGGGGGACCGAAATGAGCCAAGAGGAATTGGAAGCAGCTGGCTTGAACCGCTCAACCGTCCATGTTGACTTTATGATTGGGTCCGCCGAGATGGACATTGATGGCATTACCCAAGACGGGCAAAGAATCCCTATTTTCCGCCAAGGAGCCTGGGTCATTTAATATGCCCAATATATAACAGGTGCGCGAAAAATAATCGCCTTAAGTGGAAGGGACGGCGGTAATAGTTCAATAACGCCCTCTTTGGCCTAAAGGAAGGCAAATTACCGGAAATTGACGTGATTAGTCAACAGGATGGTCATTTGCCTTAGTATTAGCCCAAAGCATCGCAGAGATTTAGTATTGATTGTATTTTTGAGGAGGATGAACATGAGCCAGGAGCCGAAACGAAGCTATTTGGAAGATGAGATTGCCAAGCAGGTTGATCAGCTTGACCAGCGACTAGACCGGAATAATTGGCTGTTTCTTGTTGTTTTACTGGTGTTTGTTTTTGTGACGATTTATTTCGTCACGAATATCTTCGGCAGTCAGGAGCTAACGCTTGATCAAGCGAGCCAGCAAGCTGAGCTTTTAGAGCGTATTGAAGCGTTAGAATCGCGTGTGGAAGTCTTAGAAGGTGGCCAAGAGTGAACCCCGTGAATTCTAAACCCAAAGGCCTGCTTCACCTGAATTCTTATTTCTCCACATCAGGCCTATTTAAAGAACTCTATGACCGGCAAGAAGCTTATGGCTTACCCATATCTGTCTACGTGCCCATTGCTGAAGAATACCCCGAAGACCGGCTGGCTGCCAAAGGGGACTATAGCCAAGTGGTACGCCCTTTTAAAGAGCGCGATCGTTACATCTTCCACCTCAAACATCAGAAAATTTGGCGTGATTTGAAACAGCGCTATCACTTTGAAGACTATGGCCTAGTCCATGCTCATTCCCTGTTCTCCAATGGCTGGCTGGCGTGGAAAGTAAAACAACATGCAGGCTTACCATACGTTGTAGCTGTGCGAAATACAGATGTCCGCACTTTCTTCCGTAGAATGCCCTGGATGCGTCCGATTGGGCTAAATATTCTTAGAGAAGCTGAGCGAATCGTCTTTATCTCGCGCAAAACTTATCAGGAAGTCTTCGGTACTTATATCCCTGAAGCTGACCAGGCTCAACTAGCTGCCAAAACTTTGGTAATTCCTAACGGCATTGGTGATTTCTGGCATGAAGAAACTCATGTGCAGACGAGGGATGATTTGCATGAGCCTTTGCGCATCATCTCTGTGGGGAAAGTAATGAAACTTAAGCGTTTCCCGCAACTCGCTGAGATGACGGCTAACTACCCTAAGCCGGTAGAGTTGCATATTGTTGGTCCCGAATGGGAAGACGGTATTCTGGCAAATTTGCAAGCATACCCCCATGTCACCTACCACGGCGCCAAAAATCCACAAGAGCTTCGCGAACTCTACCGTACAATGGATATTTACGCCATGTTATCCTCTCCGGAAACCTTTGGTTTAGTATACGTTGAAGCAATGAGCCAAGGCCTACCTGTCATATACACAGCCGGGGAAGGATTCGACAGCTTCTACCCTAACCATACTGTCGGGGTAAGTGTGGATAAGGCCGATGAAGCCGGCCTGCACCAAGCACTCGATTACATCCAAAGCCATTATGATAAGCTATCGAGCCAGGCCGTCCAAGCCAGTGGCAACTTTCGCTGGAATGAAATTCACGAGCAGTATTTGTCTTTGTATCGGGAAATCGTATGACGAATTGAGACAGCTAGTAAGCGTCGCTTCATCGGTAGCCTCAATAAGCCACCAGGCAAATTCACCTTCAGCCTTTAGACTGATTTTGGCCAGTCTGAGGCTTTTTTGCTTTATATCAAGCTTTCTTGGCGTTATACTTATAGAGGAATCTTGAAAGGAAGGAAGTGGGCTTATGCAATCATGGTGGAATGATTTGAAGCGAATCGGTAAGCTTCTTGTCGGCATTCTGGCCATTGTCTTTACTGTCTTTATTATCAATCAATTCCTCGGCCTTTATCAAGCCTTGAGGCAAGTGCATCCTTATGTTGCCATCGGTGGCGTTGTTATGCTAGCAGGGCTACTACTCTGGGCCTTGGTTAAACTGGGGCAATTGTTGCGGCATAACCAGCCAACCTTAACGCTAGCAGAAGATGCTGATGAAGATGCTTATATGGCTTATCTCGACGTTATTATTAGCCAACTTGACCAAAATCCTTATATCGTCGACCCTTGCAATGAAACAGAGCAAGAAGGCAAAGAAGCCTATATTTCTGAAGCCTTTGCCCAATTAAACGACATAACATTACCGATCATTAAGGAGAATGCGAATGCTATCTTTCTCACCACCGCCATCTCCCAGAATGGTTCCCTAGATAGCTTTATTGTACTCTTTACCCTTATTCGCTTAGTATGGCAACTGGCCAGCATCTACCAAACTCGGCCAAGTCTTGGCAGTTTTTTGAAGCTATACAGCCAAGTGGGGAGCGTCGTCTTTATGGCTCGAACCATAGAAGACGCCGATTTAATTGAAGACCAACTGGAGCCTCTGATTGCTGGTGTCCTCGGTGAAAGCATCGCTTCAGCAATCCCTGGCATGGTGCCTATTGCGAACCTCATTGTCAGCTCCATTATGGAAGGAGCGGTCAATGCCTTCTTAACCCTACGCGTTGGTTTCATCACCCAAGCCTATTTAAGTAGTAATCAAGACTTGAACCGCCAGAAGGTGCGTCGCTCGGCTTCTACCGAAGCCTTGAAATATCTCGGCACCATCATTAAAGATAACAGCAAATCCATCATCAAGAAAGCCGCCTCGGCCGCCAAAAACGCCAGTACTTCCACAGCTAAACGATGGTTCAGCCTACCTCAAAAATAACGCACAACAACTTAATGAACAACGCATCGTATCCACTTTTCTATAGTCATACGATGCGTTGTTATTTGTCATTGAGGATTACCAAAGCGCATCCTCATGCGATATATCTTTGACCTGGTTCTCTTTAAGCTCATGCAAAGCACCCACGCATAAGTGCCCCACATAATTCCACACCCAAACTTGCTCCTCCCTCGAATAAATAGGAAAACGCATCAAACTAACTCAACCTAAGGTTAGTTTGATGCATTGCGTGCTTTAAAATTACCAAGTTACTGTGCTAAATTCGCTTCAGCCCGATCTTGGTCCGTCATAATGTACGGTCCATCGTCGGTAATCACAAGGCTATGTTCATACTGAGCACAGTATCCCCCATCGCGGGTACGGGCAGTCCAGCCATTATTGTCCATTTGCATTTGCCAGGTTCCAGTTGTAACCATCGGTTCAATAGTAATGGTCATGCCCTTCTTCAGACGAAGGCCTTTTCCAGCTAAGCCATAATGAGGAACGGCCGGCTCTTCGTGAATACTTGGGCCA
This sequence comes from Suicoccus acidiformans, assembly GCF_003546865.1. Classification (GTDB taxonomy): domain Bacteria; phylum Bacillota; class Bacilli; order Lactobacillales; family Aerococcaceae; genus Suicoccus; species Suicoccus acidiformans. The sequence continues at coordinate 341,041 of NZ_CP023434.1, read as the reverse complement.
ATACCGTGGCCAATAAAGTCGCGCACAACGCCGAAACCTTCGCCTTCCACATAGGTTTGAATAGCATGCCCAATATCGCCGATGCGGTTACCAACTTTGGCCTGTTCAATACCAATGTAGAGAGCTTTTAAAGTAACGTCCATGAGACGTTGATGTTCGGGATCAATCTCACCGACTGCATAACACCAGCAACTGTCTGAAATTCCGCCGTTATAATCAATACAGAAGTCCACTTTAACAATGTCTCCTGACTTTAATACCCGGTCTGACGGGAAGCCGTGGCAAATCTCATCGTTGACACTCGTACATGTAGCATACTTGTAGCCTTCATAGCCAATCTGGGCAGCAATTCCACCGCCAGCTTCAATACGTTCTTGTACGAATTGATCAATCTCCTTCGTTGTTACACCAGGCTTAATAAAATCACGCAAGGCAATATGAATACTGGCTAACAATTGGCCAGATTCATCCATCGTTTGAATTTCACGTTCTGATTTTAAGGTTATCATATCAATCTCCAATCTTTATTCATTTATTTCTTGCCAAGTGATACGCACATCACAGGCCACGGTCTCTTTACTTGTATTATGAATCGTATGCTGGGTCACCACTTCACTGGCCGAACTTTGCATAAGGGTATCGATGTGAATATAGTCTTCCGGCAGAATCTCCTTACCGTATTTGACCTCTACTTTTATAGGTGTATGTGTTGCGGTAAAATCAGCTGCCAATGAAGCGTAGCACCAACGCAAATAGACTAGATTATTCACATGTTGATTCTCATCAATATCGTCTGCTTGGGGTAGATAGTCAAAGCGTGACAAGCCCTCTACATCAGGCACCCGTTGCAACTTCTCAAAAGCCGGCATTGGCAAACTATCATCCAATAAATCCGTCTGCCTCACCAAATCAGCATTCACTTTACTCATCTGACGGGTCTGGAAATTAATCGCAGCATATTGCGTATGAATATCCATCAGCAATTCCCCATCACATAATACTTCGAAATAACGTCGAATCAAGAAGCGGTTCCCATCCGTTACCCGCGTGGTAATTTGCAGCTCATCGCCCACTTTCGGCGCCTTATATACATGAATTAAATACTGGGTAATTACCCAAATATCCGCTTCACCTTTCACCTGATCATCCAGCTTCTCATGGACAGCTTGATCATGTGCCCCGGAGACCACAAGGGCATTGTGAATTAATTTAGCCAAGTCAATGCGGCCACTCTCTGCTAAAATATATGATTCATCAACCGTAAAAGGCATCGAATATACACGCATGTCCGATAAATCTACCACTGCCAACCTGCATCCCTCTTTCATAAATAAGCTCACCCTATTGTAACATAGTTTTATGGTATTCGTCACATATGGCATAATGTTTTTCGGCCAAGCTAAAAAAGAGCCCCCGAAGGAGCTCTCTAAGTATAAATATAAGTCCACTAATTCATTTGTTTCAATACGAAACTTACAATCGCGATGAGAATCACGGCGCCTAGAATTGACGGGATAATAAAGAATCCGCCGATTTGTGGGCCAAAGCCAGCCATGAATGTGTTACCAATCCATGAACCTAGGAAACCAGCAACAATATTACCGATTACTCCACCAGGAATATCGCGTCCCATAATTGCTCCAGCTGCCCATCCGATTACACCACCGACAATTAAAGACCATAACCATCCCATAATTGCCACCTCTTCTCTTTTATTTAATCAAGATACTCATATCTTGTTAGCATTATTATACAACAAAAATGAGGGGATTCCCAATGATATGCCTTTCGCCTATATTATTCGCACTAACCCAACACTAGATACTGTCAACCATGGCCTTGAAAGGTGCGCGTCAGATAGTCTTTCCTCAAAACCATCTTAGGATATTCCAACCCTTACAGAAATCTTCCAGACAGGATAGCAATCTCCTTTACTAGCTAAACTAAAAAACAACTGCCAGAGGATGCTTTTGCAACACCCTCTTAGCAGCTACTGTAGACACGCTATATTTTCAAAGAGCATAATCGCTCAATAATCTCACCCTAACGCATTGTTACAAATTCTTCGGCTCCCGTTGGATGAATGGCTATAACTGAGTCAAAGTCTTTCTTAGTAGCGCCCATCTTCATGGCAACCCCAAAGCCTTGAATCATCTCATCGACACCTTGGCCAATCCCGTGCAAGCCGATGATTTTCTCTTCCTCACCTAAACAGACTAATTTAAAGTCACACGCTTCCCGGTAACCGCCTGCAGAGGCGTACATGGAGAAGAAACGGTTGGTATAGACTTTAATGTTGCCTTCACCGTATTCTTCAATGGCCTGCTCTTCGGTTAAGCCAATTGTGCCAATTGGAGGATGACTGAAGATAACCGTTGGAATATTATCATATTCAATAGCCGAAGTTGGCGCGTCATTAAAGAGATATTCTGAAATTTGGCGCCCTGCCCGTATCGCTACAGGTGTCAAATTCGGCCGATCAATCACATCCCCAATAGCATAGACGCCCGCGGCATCTGTCTCGTGCTTGTCGTTGACAACAACTAGCCCTGCTTCATCGAGTTTAACGTCCGTATTCTCTAAGCCAAGGTCTTCTGTGTTTGGTACACGACCGATGCCTGCAACCACCTTATCTACGGTAATACACACTTGACCGTTCATTAGACACTCAATCTGGCCGTCTTGGTTACGGCGGAAGGAGTCAATATGCGTATAGGGATGAAGTCCTAAACCACTGGACTCCATGGCCACCATTAGATTATCAGTTAACATGCGGTCAAAGCTACGTAAAGGACGATCATAGCGGAAGGCTAAGGAAGTATCTACACCGAGACTGTTATACACTTGCGCTAATTCAACGGCAATATAACCTGCGCCATAGAAGAGTACTGATTGCGGAAGCTCTGTCCAATTGAAGACATCATCAGAATATTCTACTAACTCTGCGCCTTCAACGTCCAAGGGACGTGGTCGACGGCCAGTTGCAATAATAATATGCTCACCATAGATACATTCACCATTGATTTCAATCTCATGATTGGAGACGAAGCGGGCATGACCCCGATATAAATCGATGCCATTCTTGTTAAAGTTATTCTCATAGCCCGTACGAGAGCGTCCTACATAGCCATCTCGGGCTTCTAGAAAGGTTTGGTAATTGAAATGAACGTCTTCGGCGGTAAAGCCATAATTAGGTCCATATTTCTCAATAGCATCTGCTATTGTCGCTGCGTACCAACTCACCTTCTTAGGCACACAACCACGATTCACACAGGTTCCACCAATATCCCAATTCTCAATGATGGCCACTTTCTTACCATATTCCCCAGCGCGGTTAGCTGCGCCACTACCGCCACTGCCGCCACCAATCGTGATTAAATCATATTTCTTCATCGTATCCCTCTTTCTATATACGCTCTAGCCAAACGGCTGGCAAAGTCTGACTAGCTGCCACTACTGCATGAATTCGGCCATGGTTGTCATAACAGCGATAAAATAACTTACCTTCAGCATTATAGCCATAACGATAAGCTAGCAACCAATGGTTGCCGTAATGATTACCTAAAGGCTTCAGCCCGCCAACAATCACAGGCAAAGGTCGCTCATCATTCAACATCTTCAGCACAATTGGATCACTCAGCCAATGCCAGCGAGCCCGGTAATGGCCGTCAGTTTCAAGTAATTCATTCAAGCCGCCCACCAAATCCCAATAGTAAGTTCCCGGATAGAAATGCCGGCCATCGACAAGTGGGCGCAAGGCTTGAATAAGCTTATCCATATCTAATTCGTAATCACGGTCCAAACGGATGACACTATGTAAGAGAGCTGCACTCACATAGGTTCCACAAATGCCCGGTTTCTCACGGTTGACATATTTGCGATAGGGCTGGAAGAACTTCGGATCCAACCCGTACCAAGTTTTCGGCTGTAGGTGAACTGGGTATTTATTCTTACGTCTTTTCACCGAATCTTCCCTCCTTGCCCTGTCACCCTAAGTCTACTATAGATTGTTTAAGGGACAAACTAGATTGCTTAAGTTATCCCCTCGAAAACTTCAAAAACTTACTTTTCAAAAGGGAAACGAATCTTAGCTGATTTGCGTAAGAGCTCCATTGTCTGGGCTACTGACAGACTTAATTGCTTCCAATCTTCATACATAAGTTGCAAGCGCAAATCATCAGGTTTCGTTAAGACTTCATAGAAAGTAACAATTTGATCGTAGAGCTGATTTTCTGGGCGGTAGCTAATAATTGTCGCCTCATCCCCTTGCCGGTTGATTAAATCAACTTTGGCAATGGTGGTCATGTCATAAATAACAATCGTTTCATCATCAATGTATATCTCACTTGGCAGAATCGAATGCACTGCCTTCGATAAGAAAATCGGCACTTGGAAATCCGGATAGGTCAAGACAATCGTCCCGAGCAAATCCACCCCATTAGGCCCTTTCATTGCATTATAGCGGACCGTCTGAGGTAAGCCGAATAAGTCTACTGCCACATAAATCGGATAAACACCCAAGTCCATCAGGCTTCCTCCGGCAAATTCCAAGTTAAAGATATTTTCCGGTTTTTCTTCTTTCTCCATCGCATGGTTATAGGAAACATAGCGGGAGGAATATTGACCCAAGTTGAAATTGGCGCCTAGAAAGGGTTGCTCGCGTTCTTCCATTTTATGCTTGACAAGATCTTTCAAACGGCGGTAGTTCCGGTTATGGATGTGCTTGGCTGCTTCGAAGATATAGACCCCCATCTTCTTGGCCTGTTCATGGGCTTCGTGCCACTCTTCTACTGAAGTGAACATGGGCTTTTCAATAATGCAGTGCTTGCCTGCTTGAATAGCTCGCATGGCCTGTTCGAAATGCAAGCTGTTCGGGCTGGCAATATAAACCACATCAATCTCCGGATCATACAGCATATTATTCAACTCGTTCGTGTAGTAATCTGCTTGATAAATCGTCGCCAAGTCCTTGCCATTGGCTTCACTACGCGAATAAATACCTTTGACGTGATATAAATTACTCAACTGACACGCTTCAATAAATTGCTCGGTAATCATCGATGTTCCAATCGTTCCAACATTAAGCATTCCCTTCACCTCCCTCTTGCCCCATAAAGCCTTCATGCGCGGTCTTTAAATAATCAGCGCAAACTCTAATCACTTCTTGCAAACTCCCCTTCTCAAAAGGTGACTGCATATCTGCTAAAGTCACGAGCTCTAAGAAGGACTTAGTCCCACCCACTTGGCAAATGGCTAAATATTGCGACCAGGTTGCTGGACTTTCTTCCACAAAACTTTTTTGCCAGAATTGTAGGGCAACCATTTGGGCTAAGGTGTAGTCAATATAGTAGAAAGGGTCGGAGAAGATATGTAGCTGGCGGTACCAATAGCCACCCACATCGAGAAAAGCTGACTCCGTATAATCCCGCCAAGGTGTGTACTGCTTTTCTAAACGGCGCCAAGCTGCCTCACGCTCTTCAGGCGTCCACTGGGGATGCTCGTACACTTCATGTTGGAAATGATCCACCAGCACCCCATAAGGAATAAAGGTAATTGCACTAGCTAAATGACTATATTTGTAACGCTCAACCCCTTCGCCGAAGAAGTTCTCCATCCAAGGCCAGGCCAGAAACTCCATACTCATCGAGTGAATTTCCGCTGCTTCTGACGTTGGGAAAATCAACTCAGGTGCTGTGATATGCCTTGAAGAATAGACTTGAAAGGCGTGGCCGACTTCATGGGTTAAGACATCCACGTCCGCTGAAGTTCCGTTAAAGTTGGAGAAGATAAAGGGTGACTGGAATTCCGGCAAATACTCGCAGTAGCCCCCACCTTGCTTGCCCGGTTTAGTTTCCAAGTCCATCAAGCCATGTTGCAACATAAAGTCAAAGAATTCAGCTGTCTCAGGTGACATTTCCTGATACATTTGCCGCGCTTTGGCGACGATTTCTTCCGCCGTACCTTCAGGCACGGCATTGCCCTCAGGAAACTCCAAGGCTAGGTCATAGTAAGCTAACTGGTCTACCGCTAAGCGCTCCGCCTGGGCTGCATACACCTTGGACGCTAGGGGTACAACATGAGCTAGCACCTCTTGACGATATACCTCCACATCCTGTCGGTCATAGTCCAATCGGTTCATCCGATCATAGCCCATCTCGACAAAATCAGCATAGCCTAATTGCTGGGCCATTGTATGACGCACATTTACTAAACGGTCATAAATATCCGCTAGTTCATCCCGGTGCTTTGCGTAATAACCCCAGAAGGCCTGTGAACTTTCCTGACGCTCAGCCCGGTCCGTACTTTGCATATGCGGCCCTAAGCCTGATAAATTATACATTTGCCCTTGAAAAGGAATCTCCGCAGCTGCAATTAAACGCTCATACGCTGTTACCAGCTGATTCTCCTCTTGTAGTAGTGGCACAATCTCATCACTGTAAGTGCGCAAATGTTGTTGTGCCATTTTGAAGAAGGTATCTGGCAATAAATCAGGCATATCCTGGTGGTAAGGCGAGGCTAGAATCGCTTGATAATACTGGCTATACCAGCCCTCCACAAGCGGTTGATGTTCATCCCAGAAAGCCGCCTCCTCGGCATAGAATGCATCTTTCGTATCAATCGAATGCCGAATACTTGCTAACATCCGCATACTTTCCAGATGACGCTGCTGGCCCTGAATATCCGCAACAGCCAAGCGCGCCTCATCTAAATTGGCTGCATCCTTAAGCTTTTGCAGCGCTATTTGAAAGGTAGTTTCTTGCGCTGCCAAATCTGGTCTTATATAGGGGAAATCCGTAAAATTCATGTGATCCCTTCTTTCTAATTCATTCTTCTTAATTATAGCCTAAAACCCCTGAGACGAACATCTTATACCCTTAAATTTACCCAAAATACTTATATCACATAGTTTCTTAATCAAGCGAATTCTGCAGGAAACCAGTGGATATAATAAAAAACATCGCCCCTACTAGAATCGCTTGAAAATAGCTCAAGGGTTGGCTCTAACGCGCTCTAATTGCTAAGAATTGCGGTCTGACTGGGCTCATTTCTCAAAGGTGTTGGCGGAACTTTGCGCCTGATGCTTCCCAACCAACACCAATCCTAATAGCTGTACAAATTCTAACGTAGCTACAGCGAGTAGCTTAAATAATCTGAGGTACTGTCGAATAAAATTGGCAACATTCCGTGGAAGAGTGTCCCCACGGAATAAATTGCGGGAAAAATTCCGTGGAAAAGTGCTCCCACGGAATAAATAGCGAAAATTATTCAGCGGGAGCTGTTTCCCACTGAATCGAGATGAGCAGAGAAGCGTTTCTGGAACGTCGTTTTACTTACTTATTGCGTTCGTCATCACACCGGCGCATCAGATAGCCTAAAGCAAGTGTGGCTTTAAGCTACCTTTCAATTAGCAATAGGGAAGCCACGGCTGTGGGCCGTGGCTGAGCCCCTTCTTATTCGCCGTTTCTGCCTTATATATGCGGCGGGATTCCGTGGGAAAGTGGTCCGACGGAATAAAATTGGGTGAAAATGTCGTGGAGCAGTGGTCCCACGGAATAAAATCCTCGCTAAATTCCGTGGAGACCGTTTCCGACGGAATCCAGCTCAACAAATCCTGTCTACCGTCGTCCTTTCATAGTCCCTCGCCGTCTACCCACCCAGTAGACAAGCAATTCGTCGGATTGAATCGAATAGCCTAAAGCGGCCCTTGCTTTAGGCTACTATCAGCAATAGCTAAGGAAATCTCGGTCTGTAACCATAACTACTCTAGTATTACCGACTATTATTGAAGTAATCCACAACCGATTAGCCTGACGTAGCTCATTCAGACAAGCCCACAAGTTTAAGTCGCTTAAGGCAATCCCTGAACAAAAGGCGAACGCTTTGAGCTTTTAGGCTTATTTTTGCTAAGAAATGCGGTATAATAGAAACATAAAGGAAGGAGGGAGCAAGTTGGAGCGGCAAAAGGAAGCATTTCGAGGGATCGTTGAGAAAGCAAAGCTGATTCAAGCAGAAGAACCGGTCTTGGCCTACGCGAAAATTAGGGTTGATAGTGATCAAAGCCTTCACTGCCTAATAGCGAAGAAACCGTTAACTTTTCTCTATGAAGTGCAAGCAGATGATGAAATTAGCGTGTATGGCCATTTCAATCAGCAGAAGCAGTTTGTCGTTGAGCGCTACTTATCTTCGTCAAAATATGCCCAAGCACCTGATTACCCCGCCCATCTTGAATACCCTCACAAGAAAGACTGAAGGAGGATTCATTTGACTGACCAATCTAATACACCGCGCGAAAGTCGCGCTGAAATTAAAGCCAATATCGAAGCCAAGCTGACCCTCCTACCTGATTTACCCGGTTGCTATATCATGTACAACCAGGCAGATGAAATTATTTATGTCGGCAAGGCCAAGAATTTGAAAAATCGTGTGCGCTCTTATTTCCGAGGTGCTCATGATACTAAAACAACCAAACTCGTCTCAGAGATTCACCATTTTGAAACAATTATTACCAACAGTGATAAAGAAGCGCTGATTCTTGAGATTAATCTGATTCAAGAATATAAGCCTCAATATAATATTAAGCTTAAGAACGGGACGATGTACCCCTATTTGAAAATTACGAAAGAGAAAGATCCACAGCTCATTATTACTAGTGACGTCGTCAAAGATGGTGGCCAGTATTTCGGACCCTTCCCGAATGTCCATGCAGCCACCAATACCCAGCAAGTCCTCCACCGAGCCTATCCATTGCGCCGGTGTCCGAAGAATGAGAAGCGGGCTTGCTTCTACTACCACCTCGGCCAGTGCATCGGCTGCTGCGACCATGAAGTGAGCCAGGAAGAATATGCCGAGCAAATTAGCAAAATTCGCCGTTTCCTCAATGGTGATGTGGCAGAGATTAAACAAGCCCTGCAAGAGAAGATGCACCGGGCAGCGGAGAATATGGAGTATGAGCAGGCAGCTGATTTCCGCGACCAGATTAATTATATTGAAACTACCGTTGAGCGCCAATCGATTATGAGCGAAGACTACGACAACATGGACGTCTTCAACTACAGCATGGATCGCGGTTACTTGTCCATCCAAGTATTTATGTTGCGCCAAGGCTCGATTTTGAAACGGAAGGCAGCCATCTTCCCAAGTTATGGTAATCCTGAAGACGAGGTAACGACCTTTATTGCCCGCTTTTACCAGGAGGAGGCCCAATTGAAGCCGCGGGCGATACTCGTGCCGAGCGATGTTGATCATGAACTTTTGGAAGACTTCTTAGATTTACCCGTATCCACCCCCCTCCGGGGCAAAAAACGCAGCCTCTTGGAATTAGCCGAGAAGAACAGTAAAATTCAGCTCGACGAGAAATTCCGCCTTATTGAAATGAGCGATAAAAAGACCAAAGGCGCTGTTCAAGAACTGGCCGAGCTGCTATACATCCCTCAAGCTGAATATATCGAGGCCTTTGACCATTCCAATACCCAAGGGAGCAATAACGTTTCGGGCATGGTAGTCTACCGTCATGGTAAGCCTGAACGCAAAAACTACCGCAAATTTAAAATCAAATCTTTCGAAGGCGCTGATGAATTTGCTGCTACCCAAGAAGTTATCCGACGCCGCTATAGTCGCCTACTTCGGGAAGAGAAACCCTTGCCTGATTTAATTCTTATGGACGGGGGCAAGATACAAATCCGAGCAGCCCGCGATGTCTTGGAAAATGAATTAGGCATTGCCATCCCTGTTGCCGGTATGGTCAAAGACGACCGCCATAAAACTGCGTCCCTTATGGACGGATATAGCGAAGAACTCGTCGAGGTAGACCCCCGAAGTGAAGCCTTCCACTTATTGCAAAGAATTCAAGAAGAAGTGCACCGCTACGCCATTAGCTATCACAGAACGTTGCGTAGTAAGACTACTTTCGGTTCCATTCTGGATGACATTCCCGGTGTCGGACCGAAGACCCGGACGAAACTACTCAAGCACTTCAAATCGCTTAAACGTATTCGTGAAGCGACTACTGAAGATATTACTGCTCTTGGTATTCCTAAGCCGACCGCCGAACGAATTATCGAAAGTTTAAATGAAAGCGAACCAACTGTTGATTCCAATACCGTCTCCACATCATAGAAAGGAGCCTTATCATGCGCGATTTCTTCCGTTTAGCAACTGCCGTTGCAACATTTCTCACACTCGCCTTTACCTTTATCCAATGGGTTAAAGACGACGAAACAGCCTAAAACTCACCGAGTTACTGCAGTTAGTTACCTAGAGGCCTGAAGCCTTAGACTAGAACCACCTTACTCCGCCAATATTGAGGAGAAGGTGGTTTCTCACGATACATTGCTTTATTCGTTTAAATATAACTTCCATGCTATAATCATATTAAACATACAATAAAGGAGTAAGGATATGGCGGATAAAATCTATGTACTAGACTTTGGGAATCAGTATTTAAGTGACATCGTCGACTATATTAAGCAGACAGGTTATCAGGTAGAGACAGTAGAGCGAGGCTATACAGCCGCATCCATTCTGGCGGATGCCGAAGCTCAGGCGGTTGTCTTACTTGGAGGATACGAAACGGTCTACCCGGACGATATCGATCAAATTGACCCAAATTTATTTAAAAAACTAAACTTGCCAATTCTCGCAACTGGCCGTGGGATGCAAGCCATGATTCATATCCTCGGTGGCACAGTAACACCTGTCGGTGAGGTGCACGAACCTAGTCCTGCACAACTGACTGTCCATAACTTAGAGTCTGGCCTTTTTAAAGGACTCATGAATCAATACGAAGTTCAATTAGGTTACGATGCAGCAGTATCTAAGTTACCGGAAGACTTTGTAGTAGTCGCCAACGGCCCAAATCGGCCATACGGTGCCATTGAGAATAAAGCTCAGAAAATTTACGGCGTCCAGTTTGAACTCAACGTTAAAGAAGATACCCTTGCCCAAGGGATTCTAAGCAATTTCTGCGAGCAAATTGTGCGTGAAGGTAAAGTCTAAACTATCAAAAAACTCTCCAAAGCAGACGCTTGATATATCTGCTTTGGGGAGCTTTTATTTTAACGACGGATAATGGTCGCTGTGCCATAGTGGAGGTAGTTTTCAATATTATCAAGGGAAGTGATTACCGCAGGGGCACCCTCTGTCTGTTCAACAAATTGAATCGAGGCTTCAACTTTCGGCAGCATGCTGCCCGGGGCAAATTCTCCGGCTGAAATATATTCCCGCATTTGCGCTACTGTAACGTCATTCAAGGCCGTTTGATTCGGCTGATTGAAATCGAGATAAGCATGATCTACACCGGTTAGAATAATTAAGGAGTCAGCTTCAACAAGTTCAGCTAGTTTGGCAGACGCGAAATCCTTATCAATAACCGCTTCAATCCCTTCATAGGCTTGACCTGATGCTACTACTGGCACGCCACCGCCACCAGCAGCAATGACGATGCAGTTGTTATCTAAAAGCGTACGAATAACATCAGCCTCAAGAATATCTTGTGGCTTCGGTGAAGGAGCGACACGGCGGTAGCCCCGGCCCGCGTCTTCTTTAAAGATATGGCCCGTTTCCGCAGCTTCTGAAGCGGCCTGTTCTTGGGTTAGGAAGGGTCCAATGGGTTTCGTTGGTTCATCAAAAGCTGGGTCATTGGCGTCGACAACGATTTGCGTCACTAAGCTGACGACCTGTTGGTCTATCTTCGCTTCTTTCAGCGCTTTTTGCAGTTCATTTTGTAACCAGTAGCCAATACTGCCTTGGGTCATGGCAACACAAGTATCCAAAGGCATGGCTGGGTTTTTAGGTGAATCGGCTGCGGCTTGTTGCAGCAGTACATTTCCTACTTGGGGACCATTTCCGTGGCTAATAATAATCTGGTAGCCTTGCTTCACAAACTCGACCAAATACTGCGCCGTACGACTTAAGGCAGCCTTTTGCCCTTGTGCTGTTGAATCATCAGTCAGAATAGCATTCCCACCCCAGTGCTACAACAATTCGCTTCATAATATTCCCTCCCATTGATAAACTAAAGATTCTTAAACTTTCAGCATGATACGCCTTTCAGGACACATTCGTCAAGTAATTTCACTATATTCAAATGAAATCTCATTAAAAGTTCAAAAAAACAGCACCTGCAAGGCAGATGCTGTTCGTTAAAGCGCTTAGTGGAAGACCATTACCGGTGTTCCGATTTCAACATATTCATAAATGGTAGCAACGGCACCTAATGGTGTATTAATACAGCCAAGTGAGCCACTGTTTACCCATATATCGCCACCAAAGGCACCTTGCCATGAGGCGTCATGGATACCTTGGGCTTGGTCGTCAAAGCGAATCCAATAGCTAACAGGTGTCGAATAGTTCACGTTGTAGAATGGATTGAAACCAACTAAGTTTGTATTGGTTAACATCTCGTTGACCGCATTGGCACCTGGAACGGTTTCAGCGCCCATCTTTCCAGAGACAATTGGCGTTTCAACAATCAGTTGACCTTCATAGTATAACCACATTGTTTGGTAAGTCAGGTCAATTTCAATGTAAGTATCGCCAATTTCATCTGTCGTACTACCCACGTTACCTGTACTATAGATTGCTGGTTCGTGAACTAAAGTTTCACCCTTTTCAAGAGCTGATGCAATATTCTCTGCTTCTGCTTCAGTGTCAATGCCCCAACCAAGGATTCCTGGTGGTACCTCAACGGTACCTTGCATGGTGGACTCGAATTGCCGCGTTTTGCCAAAGGTTGAAACATCTTCGTTAATCGTTTCTAAGTAGGCTATAACTTGTGAGCGATCAATGACAATGTCATTATTGTCAGCAAAGTGAATCCACTCTTCAATCGTCTCACTTGGAATGGTAATATCTTCATCTTCGAATTGCAGGGTTACTTCCGTTTGCTTGGTGTCTTCAATTTCTTGGAGAAGACCTGTTACTTCTTCACTATTGGCATATACTGTTGGCTCATCATAAGCATCTTCTAAGGCAACCGAGTCATCATTCGCTTGAATACTGTCAAAAATTGCGTCCCCTAACCGGTCGTAATCAATCGCATTGCCACTCTCTGCTTCTTCAACATAGTAGCCATCTTCTTCAGAATAAAGAATCTCCGCATTGCGAGCTGCTTCACGGCCCTCATTGGTAATCCCTTGAGCAGATAAATCTTCAGCGAGTTTCGCCTCATCAATATCCACTTGATCAGCTAAGGTTGCCTCAGCACTCTCTGCTTGGACAATATTCCCTAACCAATTCGCTGGATTTTGTGCTAAATATGTCGCTTTTAAAGCCGACTGGGTTTTATATTCTGGAGCTAAATCTCCGACGGTGACCCGACCAACTTCTTGGCCACCTTCTTCAAGAACAATTTCTCGGCTTGAAATATCACTTTCTATCTTTGCTTGTGCTTCATCTAAGGTTAAATTGCTAATATTAACAGAGGTAAAGCTGGTATTTGGCATAAATTTCTCCGCATAAAAGCCGACGCCTGCCATATAGCCCACTCCAAGAACAAGTGCGCCTGTTAAAGCAACTTTAATCCCTTTCTTCATTCTGCCACTCCTTTAACAAGTAATTATTAAGTATTTATAAAGTTTCTCACTTATATAGATTACCATAATTCTGCAAAAAATAAAGGGCTTTGCTCATAAATTCAAAAAGTTTTTTGAGTTTATGTGGATGAATACGTTTGCTCAAGGATATTCTTAATGCCTTCCCATTAAATGCTCATAGTCTTCCCCCTCCTAAACAATTACCTATACAGCTTGGGTAAAATCAGCGATATAAGCTAAACTTCTCCAAAAATATACACCTCAATGAATATCATTATTGCTGAACGTTGATACGACTGCATTATTCAGAAGAGCTTATTATCAGCATGTAAATTTCGCCTTATATTCACAAAGTTGCACCAATCATTAATTAACGAATGATGGAATAAAGTATTTATGTTTATTTCTTGTATTGTATAAAAAGGGGGAATATACATTATAATTCCTAAAAACCCCAGAAGCTTCATAGCTCCTGAGGTATGTTGGCAATCGTGACAAAGATTAGTTTCCTTCAGCCAAACGTACGATGTTCGCTACAAATGGCGCTTCGTGAGTTTCGATATTCTTCAATAGACCTTGGCCGAAACGTTCAAAGTTAGCATTGACGCCAAGAATATGACCACTTGGATCTGTCATAGCATCAATCGCTTGGACGTCTTCAAAGTAATGAGCATAAGTAGAAAGCACTTGCTCACCAACTTTGGCCATATCTGCTTCTAGAGTTAAGGTATATGAAGCAAGGGCAGTGGTGTAGCTACCTTCTTCAGCAAAGGCAGTTGTTTGATGAACATTGGCTGGAACAATCGCAGAGATAAATTTGCCGTATGGATTCTCGCGGTAAGTTAAGTGGGTACCTGCTTGGACTTTGCCAAATTCTATAAGACCACTGCGAACAAAGCCGGCCATCGACGCACCGATTGCAAGAACGTACTTATCTTGGATAAAGGCTTCGATTTCTGCTTGCATGTCTTGAATAACGCGGGCAATTGCTTGACCATAATGCATACGGTTAGACAGAATAGATCCATCAGGGAAAGCAAGAATATCATAGTCAGCCAAACGTGCTTTCAATTCATCAATCGATGCTTGATAAGCCAATTCTTCTTTAATAATGAAGAAATCAACATTTGGTGTGTATTGCTTAAAGCTTTCGTACAGATCATACTCACCATTTACACCGTTCATCACGGGAATTAAGACCTTTACGTCAGACGTAAAGCCTTCAGCTGGTGCAAGTGGGGCTTTAACCTCTTGAACTGCTTGAAATTCAATTTCGGTGAAGACATCTGCAAGTGGCTTCGTATACACATCAGCTAAATCAGCTAAGTCGTATGCTTGATCGATTTGGACTTGGGAACCTTCACATGTCTTTGCTACCACAACAGCTCCTTCAAGGTCAGTGTCGCTTGCTACTTCAATTAAGAAGCCTAGAGCACCTTTATGGCCGACAAATTCTGGCTCCATTTCAAAGGCAATATGGTTACCTAGGGCCATTTCCACTAAGTTTAATTCAACCGTCTTCTCATTTAAGGTCGAAATAGCCCGCACTTGACCTGCTTCGATTAAGGCTGTCACTTGTTCAAACATAGCCTTCATAGCCGCTTCATCAAAGGTATCGTCTGCCAAGCGTTCCACTTCTAATAAGATAACTTTTGAATCAGTGGCTTTTAATTCACGAGAGTTTACAGCATCCACTTTAGTCGCAGCCACTGCAAAGCTAATGACAGAAGGTGGGACCGTTAAGTCCTCATACGTACCACTCATACTGTCTTTCCCACCAATAGCACCTAAGCCTAGTTGCTTCATCGCTTTAAAGGCTCCAAGTAAGGCTCCAGCAGGTTTACCCCACTTCTCAGGAGTCTCTGTTGATTCAAAGAATTCTTGCATGGTTAAACGAGCTTCTTGGTAAGGCACACCTAAGGCTACTGCCTTAGCGACAGAATTCAACACAGCATAGTAAGCACCGTGGAATGGTGAGGCGCTAGCTACATCCGGCAAGAAAGAACCAGCCATAACTGATACGGTTTCGGTTTCATGACCTAAAGTAGGAATCTTAGCAACCATTCCTTCTTGAGTCGTTAGACGACTTGCGCCACCAAATGGAGCGAGCACCGTTCCTTTACCGATGGAGAAGTCAAAGTTTTGGCCGAGGGCGCTTTGGCTTGTATAGCGAATATCCGTTAATTGCTGCTCAATAGAGCGATCTTCTTCATAATGAGCTGCAATACTGCTTGCTTGGATATTAGCAATTGTTTCTTTGGCACCACCGTTAGAATCTAAGAATGCCCGTTTCAAACGCAGTACTTCTTCACCCTCATAAGTCATCACCATGTACGGTGAGTCGGTCACTTCTGCAACGATGGATGCTTCCAAATCTTCCGCTTCAGCTAAAGCAACAAAGGCATCTACATCTTGCGCATCAAGAACAACGGCCATCCGCTCTTGTGATTCAGATAGGGCGATTTCACTTGGATCCATGCCTGCATATTTCTGTGGCACTTTATCCAATTCAATCGTCAGACCATCTGCTAATTCACCGATGGCTACAGATACCCCACCGGCGCCAAAGTCATTACATTTCTTAATTAAACGCGTAGCCTCGCTTTGACGGAATAAACGGATAATCTTACGTTCAATCGCAGGATTTCCTTTCTGTACTTCCGCACCTTGGAGTTCCATCGATTTATCTGTTTGAACTTTAGAGGAACCTACCGCTGCCCCGAGTCCGTCACGGCCAGTGCGACCACCAAGTAGGATGATTTTATCACCAGGTTCAGAGTCTTTACGAATGACATAGCTCTTAGGCGCTGCGGCAACTAAAGCCCCTAATTCCATACGCTTGGCTTCAAAGCCTGGATGGTAAAACTCTTGTACGAAACCAGCTGATTGGCCAATTTGGTTGCCATAATCACTGTAACCTTCAGCTGCCCGTTGGGTAATAACCCGTTGAGGTAATTTGTTCGGTAAGGTTTCATCGTAAGCTTTCGTAGGATCCGCTGCCCCGGTAATTCTCAAAGCTTGATGCACGTAGCTACGTCCAGATAGAGGGTCACGAATTCCCCCACCAATACATGTCGCTGCGCCGCCAAATGGTTCAATCTCAGTTGGGTGGTTATGCGTTTCATTCTTGAAGTACAACAAGTAATCTTCTTCTTCGCCGTCCACATCAACTTTAATATTGATACAGCAAGCGTTCACTTCGTCAGATTCATCCACATTCGTCAACAGGCCTAATTTCTTAGCATATTTAGCATTGATAGTAGCCATATCCATTAAGCTTACTTTCTTTTCACGCTCGCCGTAAACTTCACTGCGTACAGCATTGTATTCTTCTAAAGCGGTAAGAATCGCTTCTTTATAGTGGCCATCTTCTACTTCAATTTGGCTAAGTTCTGTTAAGAAGGTTGTATGGCGGCAGTGATCAGACCAATAGGTATCGATCATCTTCAATTGGAAGATTGTCGGGTCAACGCCTTCCTCACGGAAATATTCTTGAACAACGCGAATATCGCTCATATCCATTGAATACTCTTCGAGCAATTTAGCTAATTGACTCTCATCGAAATCGATAAAGCCCTCAACTTGACGTAAATCTTTCCCGCTAGAAACACCCATATCATAAGACAAGGCACCAAAGTCAACCAGTTCACTTTCGGTTTCATTAATAAAGTAGTCTTTGAAGACTGCCATATCAGCTTCAGAAGCACCTTCAAGACGTACGATATTAGAGTGATGCAAGGTCATATCATAGCCATAGATATTGCTGACGAAGCGGTTAGTCATCTCAGACACTTCATCGTATTGGCCTAACACTTGACGGTAGCGGAAGCTCTCTAGAGTGTCGTAAGCCTCTAAAGTATCCACTAATTCATACGTGTCAAATAATTCCTCAGCAACGACTGCCCCATCGCCACCTTCAAATTCAAAGACGTGATATTCCGTAATTTGTGAGATATTCGTCAAGTTCAAAAAGTTATGTGCTTCTTTCAAAAGAAATGCTGATGCACCTTTCAGCACAACGATAAATTGACTCATGGGTTTCCTCCTTTTATCCTTCTATAAAGTACGCCGCTAATGCTAAAGGCTCAATGCTCTCGTCGCCTTTAAACACCCGCATGTTCCCGCCTGAAATCTCGTCAATGAGCATAATTTGCCCCATCTCTTGCTCTAAGCCAAATTCTAACTTCAAGTCATACAACTCTAAGCCCTTAGTGGCCAACTCTGCCTGAATAAAGTCAGCAATTTGAGCGTTCAAGCTTTCCAAAGTCTCATAGTCCTCCTTAGACAAGATGCCCAGTTGGTCTAAGGCATCTTGACTAATAAAGGGATCGCCACGCTCATCGTCTTTCAAGGTAACTTCCATGTAAGTATCTAGCGGTGCACCTTCTTCAATATAATCACCGAAACGGCGATAGAAAGAGCCTACTGCACGGTAGCGTGTAATAACTTCCAGGCCTTTGCCAAAGATTTGTGCATCGCGTACGGTCATAAAGTTGCCGTCTAAATCACTTGAAATATAGTGGGTGAGAATGCCTTCAGTATTCAACTTCTCAAAGAAATACGCAGACATGCCGAGGTTCTTTTGGCCAACGCCTTCAATCGATAAGCCTACTTGATTCGCGCCCGGATCGAATTTCCCATCTTCTCCGGTGACATCGTCTTTAAATTCCAGGACTGTTTGCCCTGCATCATTGCGGTAAACATTTTTGGTTTTACCTGTGTAGATTAATTCCATCGCCGTCTCCTTTACCTAATTGTTCATTCAATATAGCAATCGATACATGCGTCCCTAACGCTGACCGCAGGTCTCACAAGTATTTTTCTGCTATAGGGATTATAGTTCCTTCCTAGCAGGAAAACACCTGCAAAACCATGGTGCTGGCTAGTGATATGAATGCCATTCTAAAGCGTATCTTTTCAAGCAACACAAGCCAGCTTCATTGCTAATGAGAATACCTAGACTTGTACTTATGGGTGCTGAGTCACCCATGAGATAAATTATTAAACTTGGTCAAATTTCGCCTCCCAGGCTTTTAAGAAGTCTGATTCTGCCAATATGTCTTCTAAATGCTTTGGCCCCTGGCTTAATAAGGTGAAGTGGCCCATCTTGCGTTGGGCTTTGGCTTCTCCTTTATCATAAATATGAACCATTGCTTCCGGATAGTGGCTAAATACTTCCGGCAAGTCTGCCATATGCTGGCCTAGTATGTTAATCATTAAAGCCCGCTCCATCAGTTGCACAGGCACGATTGAGCGACCCGCAATTGCCAGAATATGTTGGTCATATTGCGAGACATTACAAGCTTCAATACTGTAATGGCCACTGTTATGCGGTCGGGGAGCAATTTCATTAACCATTACCCCGCCCGCTTCATCAATGAAGAACTCAACGCCACAAACACCAACCAATTCGCCGGCTTCAGCCAGGCGCTTAGCAGCGTCGTGCATCTTGGCAATAACATCTGCACTTACCTCTGAGCCCGCAAGGCTACTGTAGAGAATACCTTGGCGATGCTGATTCTTAGTAATCGGGAAGAATTCAATTCTACCATCAATACTGCGACTCACCATTACCGAGGCTTCATAGGTAAACTGAACGAAAGCTTCCAGAATATAATCCGTATCATCGGTGAAAGGTACCCCATCAATATCCTCAGCTGCTTTGAGTAAATACTGGCCCTTGCCATCATAGCCAAAGCGGTTCGTCTTTAGAATCGCTGGATAACCGAAGTTAGCTAGGGCAGCCTGCAAATCCTCTGGACTACTTACTTCACAAAAAGCTGCCGTTGGACAGCCGATTTCGTTAAGCCAAGTCTTCTCGCGCAAGCGGTTTTGGGAAACGAGGAGAAGTTTACTTCCTTGAGGTAGGTAAGCTACTTGCTCCAGTTCTTTCAATAGTTCCCCATTGATATTCTCGAATTCATAGGTTAATACGTCCACATCTTTGGCAAAAGCTAGCAAGGCATCCCGGTCATTAAAATCCCCTACCGTATGGGCGTGCGCTACGCCAAAGCCACAGGAATCAGGATTAGGATCGTACATGGCTATCCGATAGCCCATTTTCTGAGCAGCTTGGGCTAGCATCTTGCCTAGTTGGCCTGCTCCAATGATGCCAATCGTAGCGCCTGGTAGTAAAGTTTTAGTCATAGAGCGTTTCACTACTTTCTTGGGCTGCTTGACGGGCATTGTCCCGGTATTCGGCTAAGTTAGCCGCCACTTCGGCATTCTCAATGCTTAAAATTCGCGCTGCCATTAAGCCCGCATTCTTCGCGCCGGCTTGGCCAATAGCCATCGTGGCGACCGGCACACCTGCCGGCATTTGAACGATGGATAACAGGGAATCCATGCCGCTTAAGTTACTTGACTTCATCGGCACGCCAATCACTGGCAAGGTCGTCTTAGCCGCAATCATGCCCGGTAAGTGGGCTGCTCCCCCGGCTCCGGCAATAATCACCTTATAGCCTGCGTCACGAGCACCCTCAGCAAAGCTGAACATCTCATCCGGCATACGGTGAGCAGAAACAACTGCTTTCGTATAGCTCACCCCTAACTGGTCTAAGAGCTCGCAAGCTCCTTGCATTTGCTCCCAATCGGAGGTGCTTCCCATGACTACTGCGACATCTGCCTGGTTCGTCAATTTAATTGCTCCTTTCCCGGTGTAAACCAATATCTGAACGGTAGAAACTTTGCGGTAAGTTTACTTGATCCACTTGTGCGTAAGCGGCTTGACGGGCCTTAGATAAATTCGCGCCTTCAGCCGTCACCATCAATATGCGACCGCCATTAGCCACTAGATCCGTCCCACTCTCCTCTGCTTGAACCCCAGCGAAATAGATATCTTCCATCTTGGCTGCTTGAGTAAAGCGGATTGGCATCCCTTTGGCATAAGCTTCCGGATAACCTTCAGCGGCAACAATAATGCCCAAGTGGGTTTCAGGACTGAGGTTTACCTCATAAGCTTCCGCTGCTAAATGCGCTTGAATTAAATCATAGAAATCATCTTGAATCCGTGGCAAAAGAATTTGTGTCTCAGGATCACCGAAACGTGTATTAAACTCGACAACCTTCAGCCCCTCTGCCGTCAACATTAAGCCACTGTATAATACGCCGGTAAATGGTTCGCCGCGACGCACCATCTCTTCAGCAACTGGACGAACAATCGTATCCAAGACTTCTGTCTCCATGGCTTCATCAAACCAAGGTACCGGAGAGAAAGCTCCCATACCGCCAGTATTCAAACCTTGGTCATTGTCACTCACCCGCTTATAATCACAGGCACTCCCGACTGGGATAACTGAAGTTCCGTTGATTAAAGTGAAGTAAGAAAACTCTGGACCTACCATAAAGTCTTCGATAATAACCGGTAATTTCTCCTCCACTAGGAAGCGCTCCAAGGTTGCCTGAGCTTCGGCCATGCTTTCAGGAATTACTACCCCTTTACCAGCATACAAGCCGTCGATTTTAATAACAGCCGGCAAGCCCTTGCCTTCCAAATAGGCCCACGCTGCTTCCATATCACCTGCATTGAAATATTCATAGGAAGATGTGGGCACTTGAGCCGCGTGCATAACTTCCTTAGCAAAGGCTTTCGATGACTCCAATTGACTGGCGTATTTGGTCGGTCCCACAATCGCTTGGCCAGCTGCACGAAAGGCATCCACCAGGCCAGCCTCAAGGGGTCGCTCTGCACCGACAAAGGTTAGTGCAATTCCTTCTTCTTGGGCAAATGAAAGTAAAGCGTCGCTATCATCCATGGCTAAGGCAACGGTTTGAATCTTGTCAAACACCATACCAGCATTACCTGGAGCAACGAATACAGTGCTAACTTGCGGACTTTGACTAAAGGCACGCGCTAGAGCATGCTCACGGCCTCCTGAGCCGACGATGAGTACTTTTTCCAATGGTAACCCTCCTAGTGGCGGAAGTGGCGCACGTTGGTCATAACCATGGCCATTCCTTTATCATTACATACTTTCACACTATCCTCGTCACGAATTGAACCTCCCGGTTGAATAACCGCCGTAACCCCCCGCTCATGTGCTAAGGTGACGGTATCATCCATAGGGAAGAAGGCATCACTAGCCATAACGAAGGTCTCCCGTAAACTGGCGTCTTTTTCGGCAGCTTGGTCTAGAGCGATTTCGGCTGAACCGACCCGGTTCATTTGGCCCGCTCCCACACCAAGGGTCATATATTCATTTGCTACGACAATGGCATTACTTTTCACGTGTTTGACGATTTTCATTGCGAAATTCATTGCCTTCACTTCACTGGCTTCCGGGGCACGCTCCGTTGCAACTTCCCATGCGTCTGGTAGAGCCGTAATTGCTTCCTGAGGTAATTCCTCTGAGCGATCCGTATCTTGAACAAGTAAGCCCCCAGGAATCGACACAAATTCTTCTTTCGGTTGTTCCTGACGCTTATTAAAGTCAACGGTTAATAAGCGCAAGTTCTTCTTCTTGGTCAAACGTTCCATCGCCGCCTCTTCAAAACTTGGGGCGATAATAATCTCTAAGAAAATCCCTGCTAAAGTCTCTGCTAAAGCTGCTGTCACTGGACGGTTTACAACGACGATCCCACCAAAAATCGAAATCGAATCAGCTTGATAGCAACGATCAAAGGCTTCTTCAATTGTCTCACCCAGACCAACCCCGCATGGGTTCATATGCTTCACCGCTACCGCAACTGGCTCATCAAATTCTCCGGCAATTTGTAAGGCAGCATTAGCATCTTTTAAATTGTTATAAGATAGTTGCTTGCCATGATGCTGCTCGGCAGCTGCAATTGAGAAGGCTGGTAGATTCACTGCCTTGTAGAAACTTGCGGCTTGGTGACTATTCTCACCGTAGCGCAAGGTTTCTTTCTGATCATAGGTTAAAGTGATATGTTCCCAAGCTTGGTCAGCTTCATTGGCTTGAACTGCTGCTTGGCTTAAGTAATCGGCAATTAATGTGTCATAGTGTGAGGTCAACTCAAAGACTTTCTTCGCTAAATAAGCTCGGAATTCTGGACTGGTCTCGCCTTCAGCTTTAAGTTCTGCCTCCAAACGCCCATAGTCGCGTGGATCGGTAACGACAGTTACAAAGCGGTAATTCTTCGCAGCACTTCTTAACAAAGTTGGCCCACCAATATCGATATTCTCAATAGCGGTTTCTAAACTTACGTCCTTCTGGCTAATCGTTTCTTTAAAGGGATACAAGTTAACGATAACATAATCAATCCAGCGAATATCATGGGCTTGGACAGCTGCTTGATGTTCTGAATTATCCCGCAAGGCAAGGATGCCACCATGAACTTTCGGATGCAAGGTCTTTACCCGACCATCCATCATCTCCGGGAAACCTGTATAAGCGTCCACCGTCTCCACAGGTATTCCAGCGGCTTTAATTGCTTCATAGGTTCCACCAGTGGATAACAAAGCAATCCCTTGATCTACTAAAACCTGAGCCAATTCAATAATCCCTGTCTTATCAGACACACTTAATAGAGCCGTTTTCTTCATGTCAGCTTAATCCTCTCTTCTTTCTTCGATAATTTCTTGGAGTGTCGCTGGGTAAAGGCGGTGTTCCACTTGATGAATTGCTTGAGCTAAATCGTCAAGTGACCAGTCCGCTTCAATCCTAACCTTCTCCTGAACAATAATCTCGCCTGTATCAATCCCCGCATCGACCCAGTGAATTGTCACACCCGTCTCAGCGACTCCTGCTTCATAGGCATCTTGAATACCTTGACGGCCAGGAAAGGCTGGTAATAATGACGGATGGATATTTACAATCGCTTCGGGATAGGCTTCTAACAAAGGTTCACCTAAGATTCGCATAAAACCTGCCAGCACAATCAGTTCGACCTTTCGTTCTTTGAGAAAAGCAACAATCGCTTCCTCCCAAGCTTGTCGACTTGGACAGTCTTGCGGTGCCAAGACAAGGGTATCAATACCTGCCTGCTCAGCCCGTTCAATGACTCGGGCACCCGCTTGGTCACAGAATAAGGCAACCAATTCTACATTAAGCTTACCGGCTTGGACTGCATCGATGATTGCTTGCACATTGCTTCCACTTCCGGAAGCAAACAGCGCTAACCGCATGATTATGCTCCCTCCAAATATTCTAAGCGGACGCTAGGTGCGTCGCCTGCTTCCATCTGTCCAATTTGGACACTGCCAGGGCAAGCGGCTAAAATCGCCTCAACCTCAGCGGGTGCAACCGCTAAGACCATTCCAATACCCATATTGAAGACATTGAACATCTCTTCATCACTTAAATTGCCCAATTCTTTCAACTGGTCGAAAATAACCGGACGCTCCCACGCTGTCGCATCAATCACTGCTGTTAAGTCTGCGTTAAACATCCGAGGGACGTTCTCATAGAAGCCACCGCCCGTAATATGAGCAATTCCGTGTACTTGTTGAGCTTGTACTAAAGGCAGGACATCTTTAACATAAATTTTGGTCGGGGCTAACAAATGTTGCGCTAAGGTTTGCCCGTCAGCCAAGGTGTCTTCTAGTGACCAGTCATGGTCTTTGAAGAACAACTTGCGCACTAGAGAGAAGCCATTCGAATGCACACCCGTACTTGGTAAGCCAATTAACACATCGCCATCTTCGACTTGGCTACCATCCAGTATTTGCGCTTTTTCGACAATTCCCACGCAAAAGCCTGCTATATCAAATTCATCTGCTGCGTACATATCAGGCATTTCTGCCGTTTCGCCGCCAATTAAGGCTGCCCCTGCTTGAACACACCCTTCAGCGACACCCGCAACAATCGCTTCAATCTTCTCTGGATCATTCTGACCAACAGCTAAGTAATCTAAGAAGAATAAAGGCTCAGCCCCTTGGGCTAAGATATCATTCGCACACATTGCCACCGCATCAATACCAATCGTATCTAATTGACCGGTTTGTTGAGCGATGATTAATTTCGTCCCAACCCCATCTGTTCCACTTACCAACACAGGCTCTTCGTACTCTCCGGAAAGACTGAATAAAGCACCAAAACTTCCTAACTGATTCAATACCTCAGATCTTTGGGTTTTAGCCACATGTTTCTTCATGCGCTCCACGGCTTCATAGCCTTTTTGAATGTTTACGCCTGACGCTTCATAAGCATTACTCATCGCAACTGGCTCCTTTTCGTATTTTTTCTTGGAGGGGGGTAAGGGATGCTTCAAGAGACTCACGACAATCCGCAATATCGGCAGGATACGCTCCTGTGAAGGCATCTAAACTCAAGCCCCCCGTCTCATTTTCAATTGGCAAGCCTACGCTATCAATCAAACCTTGTACAGATAAATAACCCAGGCTATCACTGCCGAACAATTCGTTCAACTCTTTAACGGTATAATTTGCTGCAATCATTTCTGACGTATGCGACACATCGATGCCATAGAAATTCGGGAATCTTAAAGGTGGACTAGCGATTCGCAAATGAATCTCGCGCGCCCCACTCTCCTTTAATAATTGTGCCAGACGGCGAATCGTTGTTCCACGAACAATGGAATCATCTACAAGTACAACTGATTTGTCACGCACTAAATTCACCACAACGGATAATTTACTGCGCACCCCTTGCTCCCGCAATTCCTGAGTTGGCTGAATAAAGGTCCGGCCCACATATTGATGCTTAATCAAACCAATTTCATAAGGCAAACCAGACGCTTCGGCATAACCACTCGCAGCGGATAGGGAAGAATTCGGCACACCAATAACTAAATCAGCTGTCGGTGCTGGCTGCTCCAAGGCCAAGCGCCGCCCCATCTCCTTACGGGCACTATGGACATTCACCCCTGCAATATCCGAATCTGGTCTGGCGAAATAAATATACTCCATCGGCTCAATCGTAATTTGCGTATCCTCAACATATACGCCAATCCGGTATCCTTCATC